>NZ_JBHRUG010000048.1:0-437695 GCF_042646605.1 Litchfieldella rifensis
GTGCCGCGCTCGCGCGCGTCCCAGCCCTGGTAGATGGCCTCCGGCACATGGAAGGGCGCATGCGGCCAGTCGAGCTGTTCGCGCGCCGCGGCGACCTCGTCGGCCCCCAGCGCCGCGCCGTGGCACTCCTCCTTGCCCTGCTTGTTGGGCGCGCCGAAGCCGATGACGGTGCGGCACACGATCAGGCTGGGGCGGTCGTCGTGACTGCGCGCCAGCTCGATGGCGGCCTTGACCTCGTCGGGCCGATGGCCGTCGACCTGGGGCACCACGTGCCAGCCATAGGCCTCGAAGCGCTTGGCGGTATCGTCGGTGAACCAGCCTTTCACCTCGCCGTCGATGGAGATGCCGTTGTCGTCATAGAACACCACCAGCTTGCCCAGCCCCTGGGTGCCGGCCAGCGAGCTCACCTCATGCGAGATGCCCTCCATCAGGCAGCCGTCGCCGACGAAGCAGTAGGTGTAATGGTCGATGATCGCATGCCCGGGGCGGTTGAACTGGGCCGCCAGGGCGCGCTCGGCGATGGCCATGCCCACCGCGTTGGCCAGGCCCTGGCCGAGCGGGCCGGTGGTGGTCTCGACCCCCGGGGTATAGCCCAGCTCCGGGTGGCCGGGGGTGCGCGAATGCAACTGGCGGAAGTGCTGCAGGTCCTCGAGGCCCAGTTCGTAGCCGGTCAGGTGCAGCAGCGAGTAGAGCAGCATCGAGCCGTGGCCGTTGGAGAGCACGAAGCGGTCGCGATCGGCCCAGTGCGGGTTGGCTGGGTTGTGACGCAGATAGTCGTTCCAGAGGACTTCGGCGATATCGGCCATGCCCATGGGGGCGCCGGGATGGCCGGAGTTGGCCTTCTGCACGGCATCCATGGACAGGGCGCGAATGGCATTGGCCAGTTGAAAACGGGTCGGCATGACGGAATTCCTGTGGTCAGTGGGCGGCGAGACGGTCGGCGATCAGGTTCTCGAGACGTGCCTGGTCCTCGGCGAAGCGGCGGATGCCTTCGGCGAGCTTGTCATTGGCCATGGCATCCTGATTGTGGCCCCAGCGAAACTCGGGTTCGGTGAGCGGCGTTGCCGGGCTCGGGCTACCGGGGCTGTCCAGCGCGATCTTGCGCTCCACCTCGCTGTCGCTGGCAGCCAGCTCCTCGAGCAGGGCCGGCGAGATGGTCAGCCGTGGGCAGCCGGCCAGCGCCAGTACCTGGCCAGTGGTACGGAAGCTGGCGCCCATCACCACCGTCTCGTAACCGCCCTGACGAACCCGCTCGCAGACGCCACGCACGAACTGCACGCCGGGGTCATCCTCGGCAGTGAAGTCCTGGCCGGTTGCCTGCTTGTACCAGTCGGTGACCCGCCCGACGAAGGGCGAAACCAGGAACACGCCGGCATCGAAGCAGGCCTGGGCCTGGGCCTCGCTGAACAGCAGCGTCAGGTTGCAGTTGATGCCTTCTTTCTCCAGCACCTCGGCGGCGCGAATGCCTTCCCAGGTGGAGGCCAGCTTGATCAGCACCCGCTCCTTTGAGACGCCGCGGTGTTGGTAGCGTTCGATCAGTTCGTGGGCCTTGGCGATGCTGGCCTGGGTGTCGAAGGACAGCCTGGCGGCGACTTCGGTGGAGACCCGGCCCGGCACCACACGGGCGATCTCCGCGCCCATGGCCACGGCTAGTTCGTCGACGGCCTGCTCAATCTGCATCTGGCGCTCGCCTGACATCGCTTTGACGGAAGCGAGCACCTCGTCGATCAGGGCTTGATAGCCGGGCAATTCGAAGGCCTTGAGGATCAAGGAGGGGTTGGTGGTGGCGTCCTGCGGCTGGTAGCGACGAATAGCCTCGAGATCGCCGGTATCGGCGACCACTAGGGAGAGTTGCTTGAGGGCGTCGAGTTGGGTGGGCATGACGTGGCTCCTGTCAATATGACATTCGATGTCAATGTTTATTTGAATTGTGTTTGTTCAAATGATCGATGCCTTTTCGTAATGTGTCAAGCCGTGCTAGGCAAGGCGATCATTGCCTTAAGGAGGTGGTGGTGGAGGAAAAATTTACGATGCGTGGAGTATATTGTTGATTTTACGGTATTTATACTGACTGCAGTTGTGGTATCTATGCTTGGGGTTGGTGCTGGGGAGGAGGTGTTCTTATGATCAATGGCTTTACAAATGAAAAGATGGTGTTATTTTGATCATAGGATCTGGTCGAGGATGGCCTCTGGTCAGGTCAAAGCTCCCTTAAACACAGAGAGGTGTCAGTCATGTCCAGTCACGCCAAGCCGCTACGAGTGGCCGTCGGTGGAGACGAGGCCGCCTTCGAGCTCAAGGAGGTGTTGATCGAGTACGTGCGCTCGCTGGGGCATGAGGTAGAGGATTTCGGTACCTACAATGCCGAGCCGATCCTCTATCCCGATGTGGCGGTGACGGTGGCGCAAGCGATTGCCGATGGCCGCTTCGATCGCGGCGTTCTGGTTTGCGGTACCGGCATCGGGGTGGCGATCGCCGCCAACAAGGTACCGGGCATTCGTGCCGCTCAGGCCCATGACACCTATTCCGCCGGCAAGGCCAGGACCAGCAACAATGCGCAGATCGTGACCCTGGGCGCGCGCGTGGTGGGGTCGGAGTTGGCCAAGGACATCGTGTCTACTTTTCTGGGCAAGTCTTTCCCCGGTGGACCTTCCGCCCAGAAGGTGGCCAAGATCAGCGAGTATGAGGCGCGCCTCAGTGGCGGTGAGGTCTGAGTCTTATCAATAAAGAATAATTCTGCTGTGCCGGTGGAGACCCTTTTTCGGACCGGCCTGCCTTTCACCCTAGGGGGCATTTTTCCATGACACGCCTGTTCAATGATCCCAGTGACTTTCCCGAAGAGGCCCGCTTGGGGCTGGTAGCAGCCCATCGCGACAAACTGATGGCCGTGCCCGGCGGGGTGGTGCGCAGCACCCGCAGCGAACCTGGCACCGTGGCGGTGGTAATCGGCGGTGGCAGTGGCCATTACCCGACCTTTGCTGGCTTGGTTGGCCAGGGGCTGGCTCATGGTGCTGTCATGGGCAACCTGTTTACGTCCCCTTCGGCGCAGCAGGTCTATTCGGTAGCCAAGGCGGCCGACAATGGCGGCGGCGTGCTGTTGGCCTTTGGTAACTATGCCGGTGATGTGCTGCATTTCGGCCAGGCCCGGGAGCGGCTGATCGCTGAGGGCATTCGCTGCGAGATCGTCACTATCACTGATGACGTTGCCAGTGCTTCGCTGGACGAGTTCGACAAGCGCCGCGGCATCGCCGGTGACCTGACGGTGTTCAAGGCGGCGGCTGCCGCCGCGGAGTCCGGAGCCGGCTTCGACGAGGTGGTGGCGGTGGCCAAGGAGGTCAATCGGCGCACGCGTTCCTTTGGCGTCGCCTTCGATGGCTGCACTCTGCCCGGCGCCGAGGATGCGCTCTTCCATGTGCCTGCCGGCAAGATGGCGATTGGCCTCGGCATCCATGGCGAGCCCGGCATCAGCGAGCAGGATGTGCCCACCGCCGATGGCCTCGCCGAGATGCTGGTCAAGCGCCTGCTCGAGGAAGTGCCGGAAGGCGTCGAACTCAAGGGCGCGCGAGTCGTGCCGGTGCTCAATGGTCTCGGAACCGTCAAGTACGAAGAGCTGTTCGTGGTCTACCGCCGGGTAGATGAACTGCTGCGTGAGGCGGGTGTTGAAATCGTCGAGCCCGACGTGGGGGAGCTGGTCACCAGTCTTGATATGGCGGGGGTATCGCTGACGCTGTTCTGGTTGGACGATGAGATGGAACGTCTGTGGAAGGCGCCGGCGGATACACCTGCCTATCGCAAGGGGAGCGTGAGGCCCGCCGAGGCCATCGACCCGGCCGAGGTGGAGAGTGCCACCCAGCGTGAGATTCCGCTGGCTACCGAAGCGTCCAAGCAGCTCGCCGGCGGCGCGGTGGCGGCTCTGGAGGCGCTGGCGTCCACCATGGACGACAAGGCTGAGGAGCTGGGGCGCATCGATGCGGTAGCCGGAGACGGTGATCACGGTATCGGCATGCAGCGCGGCAGCAAGGCCTGCCTGGAAGCAGCCAGGGAGGCCTTGGACGGTGGTGCGGGTGCCGAAACGGTACTGCGCTGGGCCGCCGAGCGCTGGGCCGACAAGGCTGGTGGTACCTCTGGGGCGATCTGGGGAGTGATCCTGACCTCCATTGGCGAGGCCTTGGGTGACGAACAGCCAATGGCCGCCGAGCGTCTGGCCGCTGGGGTGTCCGCCGCTAGTGATAATGTCATGAGCTTCGGCAAGGCCAAGCCCGGTGACAAGACACTGGTGGACGTACTGGTGCCCTTTGCCGAGACCCTGTCCGCGGCGGTGGCATCGGGTCAGGGCGTGGTAGAAGCCTGGGCGCAGGCCTCCGAAAGGGCTCAGCAAGCCGCGCAGGACACCGCCAACCTGCTGCCCAGGATGGGGCGGGCTCGCCCACTGGCTGAGAAGAGCCTGGGTACGCCGGATGCGGGCGCTATGTCCCTGGCCATGATCACTCGAGCCCTCGTGCCAGTGCTGAAGCGCTGTGAGCAAGCTTGACGCCATCTTCGACGCCTTGAAAACCGGCGTTGTCAACATCCTTGCCACCAACGCCCATGCCATCATCCGCCTCGACGGGACCACCCGTCGAGGTGGAGACATTTCTCGAGAACTGACCGTTGTTCGGTTGGTGTCCGTCCCCCCCCTCTCTTTGAGCGAGGTGCGATCTCTTCTGGTTCCCATCGGGCTGGCGCTATAGATCTGCCTGTTCGTTCTCATCTTCCGAATAATTGGTTGACATTTTATTCATCCGGCATGAAATGCAGGCATGATACCATTCTCCTCTGTAATTCAATAAAATGCATTAAATTCAATTTGTTAATATAAACTTCTTCATAGACAAAAGTCGAATTTTGTAAAGGGTTGAATGGGGTTACTCTGAATTGGTCAACCATTTTAGAAGAGGTGACCAATGAGCACTTCACTATCGAGAGTAGGGTTAGAAGATCTGGAGAAGCTGAAGCGGCATGCATATCGCATCCGCCGCAACGCGCTGCTGATGGGGGAGGTTCAGGGCCAGGGTTATGTCGGTCAGGCCCTGGGGGTAGCCGACGTGTTGGCGGTGGCCTATTTCCGCCATCTCAAGTTCCGCGCGGATGACCCCGAGTGGGAAGGGCGAGACCGTTTCCTGCTATCCATCGGTCATTACGCCATCGCGCTCTATGCCGCGCTGATCGAGGCGGGCATCGTCTCGGAAGACGAGATCGAGAACTACGGCAGCGATGACAGCATCCTGCCCATGTCCGGCATGGCGGCCTATACGCCGGGGATGGAAATCACCGGCGGCTCCTTGGGCCATGGCCTGGGTATCGGCGTCGGCATGGCCCTGGGTCTAAAGCGCAAGAGCAGCGACTCCTTCATCTATAACCTGCTTTCCGATGGTGAGCTGAACGAAGGCTCCACCTGGGAGGCGGCAGCATCGGCTTCGCACTGGAAGCTGAACAACCTGATCGCCATCGTCGACGTCAATGACCAGCAGGCTGACGACAAGTCTTCGACGGTGCTCGCCTACGAGCCGGTCGCGGACAAGTGGACGGCATTTGGGTGGGAGACCTGGCGGGTCAACGGCAATGATCTGGAAGAACTGGTTCAGGCCTTTGACGCCGCGGTCAGCAGCGAGTCTGACAAGCCCCGCGTGATCATCTGCGACACCTTGATGGGTCGCGGTGTGCCGCTGCTGGAAGCCCGTGACAAGACCCACTTCATCCGGGTGGATGAAAACGAGTGGGGTCTCGCGCTGGCACAGCTGGACGATGCTTACGGGATCAAGTGAGGAGACAGTAATGACAGCCAAGAAGAAGTTGAAGACCTCGGCAATGATCGCCTCTATCGCGGCGGAAGGGCAGCCGACGACGGCGGCGCCCTTCGGACACGCTCTGGTGGAAACCGCGGCGTCGAATGACAAGATCGTGGGCATGTCGGCGGACCTTGCGAAATACACCGACCTGCATATCTTCGGTAACGAGTATCCCGATCGCTTCTACCAGATGGGCATGGCCGAACAGCTGCTGATGAGCGCCGGTGCCGGCATGGCTCGCGAAGGCTTCATTCCTTTCGTCACCACCTACAGCGTTTTCGCCTCGCGCCGGGCCTATGACTTCATCGCCATGGCCATCGCCGAGGAAAAGCTGAACGTCAAGATCGTCTGTGCCCTGCCAGGTTTGACTACCGGCTATGGCCCAAGCCACCAGGCCACCGAAGATGTCGCCATTTTCCGTGGCATGCCGAATCTCACCATCATCGATCCCTGTGATGCCATCGATATCCAGCAGTCCGTCCAGGCCATGGTTGACTATGATGGCCCCGTTTATATGCGCCTGCTGCGCGGCAAGGTACCCAATGTGCTGGATCGCTTCGACGATTACCGCTTTGAGATCGGCAAGGCCAAGCGTCTGATCGAGGGTGGTGACGCACTGATCATTTCCTCCGGCCTGATGACCATGCGTGCCGTGGAAGCCGCCGATGAGCTGAAAGAGAAAGATGTTGCGGTAACAGTGGTCCACTGCCCGACCATCAAGCCACTGGACGAGGAGACCATACTCGCCGAAGTGCGTCGCCATACGGGCAAGCCGGTATTCGTTGCTGAAAACCATTCTGTGGTCGGCGGCCTGGGAGAAAGCATTGCTTCACTGCTGATGCGAAACGGTGTTCAGGCGAAGTTCCAGCAGATCGGCTTGCCGGATGAGTTCCTGGATGCCGGCGCATTGCCGACATTGCATGATCGCTATGGAATATCGACTCAGGAGGTGGTGAAAAAAGTAAATAGTCCCATTGATTAATGCACATTCATGAACTTATACAACAACATATAACGTGGAGTGGCTACTCATGAAAAAACTGATTGGTAGTGTATTTGTTGCCGGCTCAATGGTCGTTACGTCTTCGGCGTTAGCTGAGCAGACCTTGAAGTTTGCCCACGGTGCAGCAGAGGGCAATCCAAGGTGGGAGGCGTCTGAGCTCTTCGCCCAACTGGTCGAAGAGTCCACCGATGGTGAGATCAAGATCGATGTGGGCGGCAATGCCCAGTACGGCGATGACATGGAAGCTATTTCCCAGATGCGTCTTGGTACCTTGGCGATGAGTGCCAACTCTCAGGGCGCAACTGCATCAGTAGTGCCTGAATTCAACTTGCTGGGCCTGCCGTTCCTGTTCGATTCACTTCCGACCGCGTGGCGGGTCATGGATGGGGAAGTGGGTGACGAACTCAAGAAGGTCGCCAATGAAAAGGGCTTAGTACTGCTCACTCTGTGGGATAACGGCATTCGCCATGTCAGCAATAGCGTGCAGCCGATCGAGTCACCGGAAGACCTCGAGGGCATGAAGGTTCGTACTCCACCGGATGAAATGACGGTCGATATCTTCGAGGCCCTGGGTGCCAATCCAACACCAATGAACTTCTCCGAGCTTTACATTGCTCTTCAGCAAGGTGTTGTGGATGGGCAAGAAAATCCGTTGATGAATATCTACTCATCCAAGATTTATGAGGTGCAGGACTATATCTCTTTGACTGCTCACAAGTACGAATCGACACCTGTTTTTATAAGCAAAATGGTTTGGGACTCTCTGGCTCCTGATCATCAGGAGGCCATTCAGGAAGCGGCGCTGGAGGCCGGTGAATTCCAACGACAGGCATCACTTGAAGCCGACGAGGAGTTGAAGGGGGAAATGATTGAGGCCGGAGTCGAGTTCAACGAGGTCAGCAAGCAGCCCTTCATCGAAGCCACCGCCTCGGTTTATGACGCTTGGCGCGAAGAGTATCCCGAACTGGTGGATATGGTCGTCGAGGCAGCCCAGGGCGACGCTCAGTGAGCAGGAGGACCCCGTGATGAAGCTCTCCGAGGGGAGCCGTGTTGGTGAAGTGGCTTCGGCCACTTCACTGATGCTGAGCTCCAAGGCAGCGATCTACCAGCTAGCCAAGTGGATCGCCATCCTGTCTATCGTGGTCATGTTCCTGTCCTTGATGACAGGGGTAATCGTCCGCTACGTCCTGTCCACCAACCTGGGCTGGGTCGCGGAAGTTCCTAACCTGTTCTTTCCCTGGCTTACCATGAGCGCCATCGTCGCCGCGGCGGCCAGGAATGAGCACATCGGCATCGACCTGATTGTCGACCATCTGCCGGTGATCGCCCGGCGTCCCGTGATCTTCGCCACCAACGCCCTGGCCGTGATCGCTTTCGGGATGATCGCCTACCGCGGCCTGAATGTCATTGAGATCGCCGGTGGACAACGGCTACCCATCACCGGGATAGCCATGTCCTGGGCCTACTGGGCGGTTGTGGCCGGATTCGCCACTTTGGCGGTCGTCTCCTTGATAAACGTCGGTCTGTTGTTGACCGGTCATGAGGAACATACCGCATCCCAGGTCCCCCACGGGGAGGAAGCGCTATGACTGTTCATATGTTGCTGGGCTTCATCACCTTCATGCTGCTGGCCATGCCGGTGGGGTACTCCCTGGTCATCAGCGGCTGGGCGGCGCTCTCGGTATTCGGTTCCGTGCCGTCGAGCATGGTGGTAATGAAGATCTTCCAGCCGACCCAGAGCTTCCCGCTGCTCGCCATTCCGTTCTTCATTCTGTCGGGCAGCCTGATGATGTCCGGGAAGCTTGGCCAGAAACTTGTCGGGCTGGCCTCCATGCTGGTTGGTAAGTACCACGGTGGCCTTGGTCAGGTGACCGTCGTTGGCTCCACCGTTTTCGGGGGGGTATCAGGTTCCTCGGTGGCCGAGGCCTCGGCGCTGGGTTCCATGCTGATTCCTTGGCAAAAGAAGGAAGGCTATCCAGGGGCCTTCGGTGCGGCGGTTACCTCTTCGTCTTCCGTCATCGCCGGTCTGATGCCGCCCTCCATTCCGTTGATCCTGTTCGCGGTGGTGTCCAATACTTCTATTGCCTCCCTGTTCATCGCCGCCGTGATACCGGCCTTGCTGCTGGCCTGTGGGATGATGATTGCCTGCTATGTCATCGGCAAGCGTCGTGGCTTTCCAAGGCTTAAGATGAAGCATACGCGGGCCGAAGTGAGGTCAACACTCCTCAGCGCGCTGCCCGCCCTGATGATGCCGGTATTCATTCTGGTGCTGCTGCGTGCCGGCATTGCCACCCCGACCGAGGTCAGTATCATCGCCGTGGCTTATGCCCTCGCGATCAGTGCACTGATCTACCGTGACCTTAACGGCGCAAGGGTCATGGCGGCGCTCACCAATACCGTGATCACTACCGGTGTGGTGATGTTGATCATCGCAGCGGCCAACATCATCGGCTATATCCTGACGGCTGGCGGTGTGCCCCAGGCCGTGGCCAGTTGGGCTTTAGAATATCTCCAACATCCGCTGTTGATCATTATCGCCATCAACCTGCTGCTGCTGCTGATCGGCATGTTCCTGGATCTGCCCGCGGCCATTCTGCTGCTCGGCCCGACCCTGGTGTCCATCGCCAATGCCATCGGCCTGGATCTGGTTCAGCTCGGCATCATGATGTGCGTCAACCTGAGCATCGGCCTGTTCACGCCGCCCATCGGTACCACCCTGTTCGTCTCCTCGGCTATCGCCAAAGAGAGGATCGGCTCGGTAGTCAAGGAACTTCTGCCCTTCTATCTGGTGGCGCTGGTGGTGTTGCTGTTGGTGTCTTTCGTGCCTGCACTGATCATCTACTGAGAGGGCCGTGATGAGTAGCAATACGCCGGAAAGTTATATGTCGGTGAGCACCGCGGCTTACGATGGCTATGGCTTCCATGAGATCTTTCCTTCGCTTGCCCGCTGCGGGGTAAAGCAGGTTGAGGTGGCCTTTATCGAGGGGTATGTCGAGGCCTTCTCCGACAACGGCTTGACCACCGCCTACGGCCGAGAACTGCAGGAGGAGATGCGCCGCAACGGCCAGGAGTGCCGCTATTTCTCCGGCCATATCGACCTGGGGGAATCGAACGCCTGTCAGCGGCTGGAGGCGCGCTGCCGCTTCGCCTCCGCTCTGGGTGCTGCCTATGTGATCACCAATGCGGCCAGCATCGACTCCAGCGAGACCTTCCTGGCCCAGGCCGATGAACTGGCCGCCATCGCCAGGTACTACGGCATGCGCATTCTGCTGGAGAACCCGGGCAACCGTGTGGCGAACCTGATCGATCACTCGGCACATCTCGCCCCGGTGCTGGAAAAGCTGGAGGCCCCGGAGTTTGGGGTCAACTTCGATGTGGGCAATCTGCTATCCCACTGCCCACACCTCGATCCTCTGGCCGATGCCCTGGCGGCGGTTTCCCGGGTGGATCATTTCCATATCAAGTCCTGTTCCAAGATTGCCGAAGGCATCGTCTTCACCACGCTGGGCGAGGGCGATATCCACGAGGCGCCTTTACTCAGGAAGTTGATGAAAGAGGGCATTCCCTTTTCCCTGGAGCTTCCTTTCCGTCTGCGTCGTGATCGCGACGCTCAGCCCTGGCGGCTGGATTCAGCAGTACCGATGAAAGAGATCGAGGAAAATATTATTCGCTCGATTCGTTGGATAAATGACATCAAATCGGAGATGTAATCGTCATGACCAAGTTACTTGAAAACAAAGTCTGCATCGTCACCGGCGCAGCCGGCATCAATGGCATCGGCTTGCGTACCGCCAAGCTATTCTATGAACATGGTGCTTCCATCGTTATCACCGATGTGAATGAGCAGGCTTGCGATACTGTGCGTTCCATGTTCAATGAGGACCGCTCCTTGGTGCTGGTCGCCAACGTGGTCAGCAAGGATGATTGTGAGCGGGTGGCCAGTGCGGTGCTGGAGAAGTTCGGTCGTATCGACGTCCTGGTGAATAATGCTGGCATTACTCAGCCGGTGAAGTTCGATGAGATTCAGCCGGATGACTATGATAGAATCCTCGATGTCAACCTGCGTGGCATGCTGTACATGTCCCAGGCAGTGACCCCGCAGATGAAGCAGCAGGGTTCGGGTTCCATCGTCAATACCTCATCCGTTTCCGCCCAGCGCGGTGGCGGTATCTTCGGCGGCCCCCATTACAGTGCGGCCAAGGCCGGCATGCTTGGTCTCGGCAAGGCCATGGCACGTGAGCTCGGAGCCTTTGGGGTGCGTGTCAACGCCGTCACTCCCGGCTTGATCGCCACCGATATCACAGGCGGCAAGCTGGACGACGCCATGAAGCAGAAGATTCTCGAAGGTATTCCGCTCAATCGTCTAGGTAAGCCAGAGGACGTTGCCAAGGCTTTTCTGTTCCTGGCTTCCGATCTCTCTGATTACATTACGGGTGCCACGATCGACGTTAATGGTGGCATGCATATCCACTAAGTGATGCTATGCTGCCCTTGGCAGGCGCTGTATAAAGGAGTAGGTGACCCTGCCAGGGGCTACATTGGGTAATCTTATGAGTGCTATTGATCCGAGTCTTCTTGATAGGCTTAAAGAATTCGTTTCCATCTCCGATTTATCCAAGGATGGTCGCTTGAAGCTGCCTCCTGAAAGGGCTCTTTGCG
Source organism: Litchfieldella rifensis (assembly GCF_042646605.1). Classification (NCBI taxonomy): domain Bacteria; kingdom Pseudomonadati; phylum Pseudomonadota; class Gammaproteobacteria; order Oceanospirillales; family Halomonadaceae; genus Litchfieldella; species Litchfieldella rifensis. Next base: position 11,491 of record NZ_JBHRUG010000048.1, read on the forward strand.
AGCATTTCGGCATGCACCGAACGTCGGTGAGAAATGTTCTTTCGGTGTTGCAAAGCCTTGGGTTTATCGAGCGGAAGCAGGGCAGTGGCACCTTTCTCAAGATGCCGGAACCTGTCTTTATTCAGTTATATTTCGAGCTGGCGCTCAGGCTGAATTACATTTCCGTCGATCATCTGGAAACTGCCCGTGAAATGTTCGAGCGAGAAATCGTTCAGGCAGCGGCGGTCAACCATCTCAAGCCGGAACTGGAAAGGCTGCAAGCGCTTTGCGACAAGATCGTCAATTCCACGGATGTGATGGAAGGCCTTCAGGCCGACTACGAGTTCCATGAACAGCTGGCCATCATGGCCAAGAACCCCGCCATTTTGATCATCTTCCAGGGCCTGTCATCGGTGCTGAAGAAGGTGCTCCATCAGCGTCGCGTACTGGCACGGCAGTCGCCGGGGGCCCAGGAGAAGACCAACGAGACCCATATCGCCATCGTCGCCGCTATGAAGGCCCGCAGCCGTAAACTGGCCCGCCAGGCCATGGACCAGCATTTCGAAACCTGGAACCAGCAGACCATGCGCAGCTATCGCCAGGCATCGGATAGCGTGGTGGAGGAATAGATTCGGCGAAGGCTGTATTGTCGCGGGCATCCTGCGGCTCTTTGTGCCCCGCTGTTCCGCGCGGCGGGGCAGGGGGAAGTCGGCGGTCGATGTGCTATCGTATGGCGCCATTTACCACGATATTCGACCATCAGGGACAAGCGTGATGCACGACCGCCAGGACAACGCCGATATCGATCTGATGACGGAAATCGCCACCCTCTACTATGTGGAGGGTGAGACTCAGGAAGTCATCGCCAATCGCCTGGGGATCTCCCGTGTTCGGGTCGGGCGCTTGCTCAAGCGGGCCCAGGCGGAAGGCATCGTCGATGTGCGGGTGCGCCAGCATCCAGCGGTCAGCGCCGAGATCGAACGCGAGTTGAAGCAGCGATTCGGCATCAAGCGCGCGCTGATCGCGCTCGATCAAGGCGACGCCGACGCTCAACGTTCGGCAGTGGCCAGCCTGGTGGCGGATCATCTGGCGCGTAGCCTGGTGGAGGGCAGTATCGTCACCGTGGGCATGGGGCGAAATGTCGGCGCGGTGGCGGACAATGTATTCACGCAGGGCGAACGCAAGTGCTCCTTCGTCTGCGCCATCGGTGGGTCCCAGCGGGCCGGCGAATACATGAACCCCGACCATATCTGCCGCCGCCTGGCGATGAAGTTCGGCGGCGATAGCGAGACGCTCTATGCTCCCGCATTGGTACAGAACACGGCGCTGCGCGACGAACTCTACGAGAACCGTACGGTCAGGCAGACCCTGGATCGTGCCCGTCGCGCCGACTTTGCGCTGGTCGGCGTCGGCGACCTCAGCGAGGACAGCAACATGGTGCGCATGGGCTGGTTCTCACCCCAGGAGATCGCCGAGGCGCGCCTCTCCGGCACGGTGGGTGACATCATGGGCTGCCACTTCATCGACATCCATGGCCGGCCTTCGGCCACTCCCATGCAGGGGCGAGTGATCGGGCTCGGCCTTACCGACCTGGCGCGTATACCCGATGTCATCGCCATCGCCAGCGAGAACACCAAGGCGGCGGGAATTCTCGGCGCGCTGCGCACCGGGGTGGTGGATACCCTGGCCACCAGCGTCACCAATGCGCATACCATCATCCACCTCGATGAGGCGACGGTGACGGAACGCTGAGTGTCGGATGAGGGCATTTGTCGTTGGTGACAGCGGTCAGCGGGAGATGCCGGGGATCTCCACCTGCCGCGGGCAGGCGCGACCGTCGGGGCCAAACAGGTGGCAATGCTCGCCGGCAAGCCCCAGAGAAACGACCTGGTGCTCCTCGAGATGAGCCAGTCCATCCAGGCGTTGGGTGATAGCGCTCTCGAGACCATCGACCTGCAGATGCGCCAGGGTCTCGTAGCCGAGCTTCTCGGCTACGGTCAGCCTGGCCTGCAGCGTCGCTTCGGCATGCCCGGGGGCAACGAAGTCCTCGGCGCGTACGCCTAGCGTGGCCTGATCGCCAGACGACAAGCCACGGCCGTCCACCGCCACGGCCAGGGTGTCACCATTGGCCAGTTGCACGCCGGTGCGGTGTGGGCCGGGGTCGATGACCGTCACCGGCAGGGTATTGATACGCGGTGAGCCGATGAATTCAGCCACTTCCAGGCTCTCGGGAAAATGGTAGAGCGTCAGCGGCGCGCCGACCTGGGCGATGCTTCCGCCACTGAGCAGCACGATTCGGTCGGCGAGTGTCATCGCCTCGACCTGATCGTGGGTCACGTAGATCATGGTCGCACCCAAGCGCTGGTGCAGTTCGGCGATCTGTACGCGCATCTCGACCCGCAGTGAGGCGTCTAGATTGGAGAGCGGCTCGTCGAACAGGAATACCGCTGGTTCCTTGACCAGGGTGCGGCCGATCGCCACCCGTTGGCGCTGGCCGCCGGAGAGGTCCTTGGGCCTGCGTTCGAGCAACTCGCTGAGCTGCAGGATACCGGCGGCATGGGTGACGCGATTGCGGATCTCATCCTTGTCGGTGCGCGCGAGCTTGAGACCGAAGGCCATGTTCTCGGCCACGCTCATGTGCGGGTAGAGCGCATAGGACTGGAAGACCATACCAATGTCGCGCTCCTGTGGCGGGATCTCGTTGATGCGTTCGCCATCCAGGCACATCTCGCCATGGGTGATGTCCTCGAGCCCGGCGATCATGCGCAGCAAGGTCGATTTGCCGCAGCCCGAGGGTCCGACGAAAACCACGAATTCTCCATCCTCGATGGTCAGGTCGATGTTCCGCGAGATCTCGACGCCATCATAATCCTTGCCGATACCGCTCAGTGTCAGACGTCCCATTGGATAACCTCCTCATCGGATTGCGGGCAGCGAGCGATGGCGATGCCGTAAGGCGGCAACTGGAGCTTGCCGTCACTCCAGGTACCGTTGATCAGTGCCGGGGCTTCCTCGATGGCCATTGCCTGTGGGGGAGCCGGCAGCTCCCGGGCTTGGTCCGAGAAGTTCAACGCCACCAGCAGACGCTGAACGGGAGCGTTGGATGGATGGCAGCGTTCAAAACACAGCACCTCGTTACGTACCGGGTGGTAGTGCACCGAGCCCTTGACCAGCGCGGGTTGCTGGCGACGGAAGGCCAGGAAGTCGCGGTAGGCGTTGAGCAGCGAGTCCGCAGCACGATCCTGGTGATCCACCGCCAGGCCCAGATGCGTATCGGGCACCGGCAGCCAGGGTTCTGCCCCGGTGAAACCGGCGTGGCAGGCGTCGGCTTTCCACGGCTGTGGCGTGCGGCAGCCATCGCGCCCCTTGTAAGCCGGCCAGAAGGTAATGCCGGCGGGATCGATCAATTGCTCGAAGGTGAGTTCCACCTCGGGCAGGCCCAGCTCTTCTCCCTGATAGAGGCACACGCTACCGCGCTGGGTAAGCAGGAAAGCCATGTACAGTCGCAGTGCGGCCGGGTTGCCCTCGGCCTGCCAACGGGTGGCCAGACGAGTCACGTCATGGTTGCCCAGTGCCCAGCACGGCCAGCCGTCGCCGATGCGCGCTTCCATTTCGGTCAGGGTATCGTGCAGGTATTGCGGGTCGGCTTGCTCGGTCAGCAGGTTGAAGGAGTAGCACATGTGCAGGCGCTTGCCGCCTTGGGTGTACCCGGCCATCACCCCCAGCGAGTCATCGTCGCCGACTTCGCCGACGCTGGTGGTGCCGGGGTATTCGTCGAGCAGGGCGCGAAGCCGCTCGAGGAAGGCGAGATTCTCCGGCTGGGTCTTGTCGTGGAGGTGCTGCTGGTAGCCGTAGGGATTGTCCGGTCGCACGCCGATGAAGCCCTCGGCGATCTCCTCCTGTGGCGGGTTGTCCCTGAGCTCGCCATGGGTGCAGAAGTTGACTGCATCGAGGCGGAAGCCGTCGACGCCACGTTCCAGCCAGAAGCGCACCTCGCCGAGGATCGCCTCGACCACTTCGGGATTGCGGAAGTTGAGGTCGGGTTGGGTGGTCAGGAAGTTGTGCAGGTAGTACTGGCAGCGTCGGGTATCCCATTGCCATGAACTCCCGCCGAACACCGACTGCCAGTTGGTGGGCGGAGAGCCGTCCGGTCTGGCGTCGGCCCACACGTACCAGTCGGCCTTGGAATTGTCACGGCTCGAGCGGCTCTCCTGGAACCAGGGGTGTGCATCGGAGGTGTGCGACAGTACCTGGTCGATGGTGACCTTGAGGCCCCGAGCGTGGGCGGCCTCCACCAGGCGGTCGAAATCTTCCAGGGTGCCGAACATCGGGTCGATGTCACGGTAGTCGCTGACATCGTAGCCGAAGTCCTTCATCGGCGAGGTGAAGATGGGCGACAGCCAGATGGCGTCGACATTCAGCGAGGCGATGTAGTCGAGCTTGTCGATTACCCCCTGCAGGTCACCGATACCGTCGTTGTTGGCGTCCATGAAGCTGCGCGGGTAGATCTGGTAGATAACCGCACCGCGCCACCAGTCCTGGCCTTGATGGCCAATGAGAGTCGAGTTGCGAGTCATGTGCCGTGTCCATGTTGTCGAGTAGCGTTTCACGACATGGTCGCGCGACATCGCGCAGGAAAAATCCTCCCAGGGGGAGGAGAGGTGGCGTAGGAAGGGGGAGGAGAGCCCTACGCGTTGTCTGAAAACTGCCTGCACTCGATCATACGGCGTTAAAAACCGGCTCAAAGTACTCATTTACATCCCGTAAACTCCGTCTTCTCGTCGGTTTTTGCCTTGTCTGATCATCGTTCGGTGACTTTTCAGACGACGCTTACTCCCCTTGGATGCGCGAGAGCAGGTCTCGTGCCAGGGCAATGGCCTCCTCGCGGCGACGAATGTTCTGCTTCTGGTACAAGCTTCGAATATGCGTCTTGATGGTGGTGGGGGCCACCGACAATTGTTCGGCGATCTGTTCGTTGGACAGTCCGGCATGGATCAGACCAAGGATCTGCCACTCGCGGCGGGTCAGCGGTGAGGTACGAATCAACTCGGGAACATCGGGACGGGAGACGATATCGGCGATCACCGATTCGTCGAGCATCAGTCGCACGGCACGGCCAAAGTCGCGCTGGCGGCCGGCCAATTCGAGCAACCGCTTGGCACGGGCTCGGGCCAGGTCATCCATCTCGTCGGCGTCCAGCAACGCCTGCAGCATCTCTCCCAAGGGCTTGCCCAGACGCAGGAAACTGCCGACCAGCGCGGTGCGTGAGGCCAGTTCCAGTGCCTGACACATATGGTCGAGCGCCCCCTCGCGGTTGTCGGCCTGCCACTCCAGCGCCGCCAGGCAAAGCTGATTGCGGTTGGCGTCGGTAACGAGTCCGAAGCGTGCGGTCTGCTGTTCCAGAGCCCTGAGCAGCTGCCGAGCCTCCTCCAAATGGCCGAGCAGAGTCAGGGCGCGAGCATGGTTGCGCACATTGCACTGAGCGAAGTGGTTGCTGGCAGACTCGGGCTCGGCAGTGGGGGCTTCCTGCAACCAGCGCGCCACGGCATCGTGATCGTCGTTGGCCTGCCACCAGGCGAGCAGGGTGGCATGGGCATTGGCCAGCCAGTCGATATGGTAGTCGCCGTCGGCCAGGATCTTGCGCAAGCGGCGGATATGGTCGGCACATTGGGCCTGGTCGCCACGTGCCTGAGCCACCTTGGCCAGGCTGATATGGCACTGCAGCGTCCAGCGCTCGCCCTGGTTGTCGAGTACGGCGATGCCGTTGAGTGCGGCCTGTTCAGATTCATCCAGGCGATGCCATTCCCACAACAGCTGGCTGCGGATGCGATACAGGAATTCGGTCACTGGCAGATGCTCCAGGCCACAGCGCTCGACGTGCGCGAAAGCACGCTCCTGGATGTCGAAGGCAGCCTGCAACCGGCCTTGCGCGACCAGCACCTCGGATTGTTGGCAGAGAGTCTGCAGCAGCAACTGGTCGTCGCCGATGCGGCTCGCTTCGCGTTCGACGTCCCTCACCCGGGCCAGCGACTCCTCGAGCCGCCCCTGGACGAAACGCGCCTCGGCGAGAATCGCCGCCGCCGATACCGGGGTCGGGGCCAGGTAACGGGCCGGCAGGGTCAGTGCCCGTTCGGCGAGCGGGGCGGCGCGCTCGGCATCGCCCTGGTTGATGGCCAGTTGCGCGCGCAGAGTCGCGAATTCGGCGGCGAGTTCCTGCCATGCCGGCTCTTCTTGCTGCGCCTCGATCCAGCCAATGGCACGTTCGGTACGAGCAAATTGGTACTGGGCATGGGTCACCCAGCCGTGGATCAGGGTCAGGCGTGGCAAGGCACCGATGCGTGGCTCGCCGAGAGTCTCCATGGCACGGGCCAGTAAGGCGAAATGACCGTTGGCCAATAGCTTGGGGCCATGTTCCTCGATCAATGCGACAAGGGCTTCGGGGTCGTCGGCGTCGATGGCTTGGGCCAGCGCGAGCGCCGGATCGCCGAGTGCCAGCCAGGCCTGACCGGCGCGGCGATGGAGCTGGCGCTGGGAATCCAGGCTCAACTCATGGCGGCGGTGACGCAGGTACTGGGCGAACAGGGTGTGGAAGCGGCACCATTGGTCGTGGGAGGCGAGCCGCTGAATGAAAAAGCCACCACGCTCCAGTGTCTCCAGGCGCTGGGAAACGCGCTCGCCTTCGAGTAATCGGGCCACGATCTGTGGCGAGAAGCGTTCGAGCACCCCAAGTTGCAACAGCAGGTGGCGGTCGTCGTCTTCGAGCGCTTCGCGCAGCAGGTCGTCGAACCAGGCCACGAAGTCCGGATGGTTGCCGCCCAGGCGCTCGACCAGGGTGTCGAAGCCGGCACGGGTGGTGGTGCGTTCGACCAGCCAAGTCAGTGCCATTGGCCAGCCTTCGGTGCGCCGTAGGGCTCGCTCCAGGCTGACCCGGGTTGGCGGGAAGCTGAGCTGCTCGGCGCACAGCGTCTGGGCCTCTTCCAGATTGAACGCCAATGCCTCCAGGTCGATCTCCTCCAACTCGCCGCGTAGGCGCATGGCCGGCAGGCCCAATGCCGGGCGTGTGCGCGAAATCAGGGTTAGGGTCAGCCAACGGGGCTGGTGGCGTAGCCAATGGCTCAGGCCTTGGAGAAGGGCCGGGTGGCTGATGTGCTCGAACTCGTCGATCACCAGTCGACAGGGGGTAGCTTGCGTCGGTAAACCACTCAGCCAGTATTCGATGACGGTGTTGAAGGGGCCGGCTTCGTCTGTCGACGGCAGCTCGACGTCGAGATGCTCGCGACACAGGGTCTTGAGCGCCGCCTGGAAATAGCGGCTGAAACGCTCGGGCTCATCGTCGCAAGCGTCCAGGCGTAGCCAGGCTGCCGGCTGCTCCAGGGCCGGTAAGCGCTCGGCCAGCAGCGTGGTCTTGCCGTAACCGGGCGGCGCCTGCACCACCTGCAGCCGCACCCGCTCGTCGAGCACGAAACAGTCGTTGAGCCGTTCGCGGGCCACGATGCCTGGTGGCAGGGATGGCGGTGTCAGCTTTTCCTGGATCAGTCGCATGCGTTTCTATGGGAGTTTCTGAAACGTTTCAGTTCGCGATTAGTATGCCGGTTAAACAGGGGCAACGGGGGCCATTGCGACCAAGGTGGTAGACATCGGTGGACAGGTTCGTCTCAGGCCGGCATGCGGCCATGTTGCCGCCTACCCGGGATGACTCCAGGGCAGGCGGCGAGACTATCGAGGTCGGATCAAGCCATCAGCGGAGCCAGGGCGGCGTTGATGCGTTGGCCCTGCTCGGCGGTGATCAGGCGCGTGAGCACGCCGGCGAAGCGCGGCTCCAGCACGCCGGAGACAATGAACTGCCAGCGGTAGGCATCCAGGAACGCCTCGGCGATCCTGGCGTTTTCCTCATCGTTGTGGCGAGGGGCCAACTGCTGGAAGTAGTCGGCGTCCGCCGCGGCCTGTGCCTGGAGGATGCCGTCGACCGCAACGACCAGGTCGATCAGGTCGGTAACGGCCTGCTCGCGCTCGTCGTCGGTGAGCCGGGCGTCCTCGCGCACCCATTCCAACTCGTCGAGGATGGCATGCTGGGATTCTTCCTTCCAGTGATACAGAAAGACGTCCTTGTAGAGCGGATCGATGTGCTGTTGCGGATCGATACTCTGCCGGTAGTGGGCCTGGGTGAACAGTTCGATATGCAGGGTCAGTCCCAGCACCGCCCAGGTCGACTTGCCCAGCACCACCAGCGCCACCTCGTTGGGTTGCGGCAGGAAGCGGTATCCCTCCGGCATGCGGCGGGCGATCATCTGCTCGATGCGTCGGAAGAGCTCCTGGTGCTTGAGTTCCTCGTCGCTGAAACGCACCAGCGCTTCCAGGGCCACCTGATCGCCCAGGAAGTGGTCGCGGCTCAGTTCCAGGATCTTGGCGCAGATGAAGCGTTCCACCAGCCCGAACATGTTGGCATAGGTGCGGCCTTGGATATGGCTATACAGGCGCTTGTCGTCCGTGTTCAGGAAATCCAGTCTGTCGACCCGGGACAGGCCATCCGGGATGAAGGTCTTGCCGAAGTCGAAGTCACGGTCGCGGATGACGTCCTTGTCGATGTCCCAGCGCACGCGCTTGGAGACTTCGATGCAACGGGCATAGCGGTCGACGGCCTGGGCTTGGATCATGGCGGTCATGGTGTGGCTCCTCGTATTGTCGTTTTGGGGATCGCGTTACGGCAGGGCGGCGCGATGGAGCCAGATTAGGCGCGTCTCGTATCCAGGGTATTTCCGTACGCGATGGTATTGTTGCCGAAGTGCTTCAGTGGCTAGTCCTTTGTTGCCGTGCCGGGAGGAGCAGTGGTCAGCAACTCGCTCAACTGCTGGTGAAGGGCCCCGGTGTCCACGGGTTTGCGCAGGAACGCGCGGACGCCGGCGGCAAGCGCCTGGGCATCGGTCAGGTCGTCGCTGAAGCCGGTATACAGGATCACCGGTAGCGCCGGCCAGCGTTGACATAGGGTATGGGCCAGTTGCAGGCCGGTCATCCTGGGCATGGTCTGGTCGGTGATCACCAGGTCGAAGACGGCGTCGCTATCGAGCAGTGTCAGAGCCTCGGTGCTGGACAGCACCACGGTCGGCTCCAGACCCCAGCCGCTGAGCAGGTCGCCCATGAATTCGGCGACCATGGCCTCATCGTCCACCAGCAGGACCCGGCCGGACAGCCGTTGCGGCTGGGCCGGGGGCACGGCCGTCGGCGTAAGGCCGGCGGAGCGATCGGTAGCGGCGACAGGCAGCGGCTTGAACAGCACCCGGAAGGTGGTACCTTGCCCTGCCGTGGTATCGACCAGGATATGGCCGGCGTAGTCATGCACGAGGCCATGCACGGTCGACAACCCCATACCGCTGCTCTTGCCGGTCTGCTTGGTGCTGAAGAACGGCTCGAACATGCGCTCGAGCACGCTATCCGCAATACCGGTGCCCTGGTCGCTGACACACAGCTCCACCCAGTTGCCCTCGACCGGCTGATGACAGGAGCGACAGTGGCCGCCGGAGAGCCGGTGGTGGGATACCGAGACGTCGAGCGTGCCGCCCTGGGGCATGGCATCGCGGGCGTTGATGCAGAGGTTGAGCAGGATCTGCTCGAAGTGCACGGGGTCGATCATGAGCGGCGCGCAGGCGGCCTCGCAACGGGTGGTCAATTCTATGGTGGAAGGGAAGGTGGCGGTGATCAGGTCCACGGACTCCGCCAGGATCGTTGCCAGTTGCAAGGGTTGGGGGGTGCCGTGTTGACCGCGGCTGAAGGTGAGCATCTGTTGGATCAGGTGGCGGGCCTTCTGCCCGGCCTGCTGGACCCGATCCAGGTATTTTTCCAGCTTGGCATCGGGCACTTGGGCCAGGCGCTCCTGGGCCATGACGGTATAGCCTAGCGCGGTCGTCAGGATGTTGTTGAAATCGTGGGCGATACCGCCGGTCAGATGGCCGATGGCCTCCATTTTCTGGGCCTGGCGCAACTGGGCTTCCAGTTGGGCGCGTTCGCGCTCGGCTTGCTTGCGTTCGGTGATGTCGCGCAGGTAGCCGATGAAGATCGTGCCGTCCTTGCCCCGGGCATGGTCGATCGCCAGCTCGACAGGAAATTCGCTGCCATCGGCGCGCATGGCCGTGACCTCCACCCGCTTGCCGATATAGGGGCCGGAGTGGGTCAGGTGAAAGCGTTCCAGGCCTTGTTGATGCGCCTGCCGGTAACGAGGGGGGATCACCAGGTCGGCGAGGGAGCGGCCGACGGCATCCTGCTTGCGGATGCCGAAGCAGCGCTCAGCGGCGGGATTGAAGTCGATAATGTCGCCGTTGCCGTCCATGCCGACGATGCAGTCCAGGGCGGCTTCGACCGTGGCGCGCAGCCGGTCCTCGCTCTTGTGCAGGGCTTCCTCGTGCTCCTTGCGTGCGGTGATGTCCCGGGTAAAGGCGATGATGTGGGCGGTATCGCCCAGCGAGAACCGCTTGAGCTTGACCTCGTCCCAGCGCAGGGAGCCGTCCTTGTGTCGGGTACGCCATTCGAATCGGGTCGGTTGGCCGGCGCGGGCCCGCTCGAAGTGTTGTCGTGCCTCGGCCGCGGTATAGGGGCGGTAGCCCGCGCTGAGGGCGCCGATCGACAGGTGGTGAAATTCTTCCCGCGAATAGCCATAGGTTTCGCAGGCCCGGGGATTGACGTCGAGGATGACGCCAGTGGTCAGGTCGTAGATGAAGACCGCGTCATCCGTGGCCTCGAAGAGCGTGCGATAGTTGGCCTCCGAGCGTTGCTTGGCCGCCAGCATGTGGCGCTGTTCCAGTTCCAGGGCCGCTCGCACGGCAAAGATCTTGAGCAACGACTCGGTCAGCTCGGGTTGGGTCAGTGGCTTGGTGTCCAGTGCCGCCATGATACCGATGGGGCCCCCGGTGGAGGAGAACAGGGGGATCGCGGCATAGCCTTCGGCGCCCAGTTCGCGGAGATGGGGGTCGAGGAAGCGGGCCTGGATATTGTCAGGGTAGAAGCGGTAGCACTGGCCCACCACGTTCCGGCAGGGAGTGTCCCGCAGGGGATAGTCGAAGTTTGCTTCGCAGCGCCCGGCGAAATAGCCACCGATCACGTGCACCACCTCGGGTTCCCTGCCGGCGTAGAGTTCGCCGATAAAGGCATGGGCGACACCCAGGGCCTGGGCGAGATGACGGGCCAACTGGCAGAAGACGTCATTATCGCCAGACGTGCTGCGGGCTTCCGCTGCCAGCCGCAGGGCGTCGACGATGCGTTGTGGCGGAAGTTCCGGCTGGCTGGATGCGCTCATGGGGGCACGCTCCGGTAGCGACACGAACTATGGATGAAGTCTATCTTTCGCCATCGATCCCGAGGGCGACCGGAAACACTTGTGACAACTGAAACGGGCGGGAAACACGCTGGCATTCCCGTCCGGATCATCCCCCGCCGGGTGGCTGGTAGCGATAGCCGGCCCCGCGCACCGTCTTGATGAACTCGGGCTTGTCCGGCGTCGCTTCGATCTTCTTGCGCAGTCGGGCTACCCGAATATCGATACTGCGGTCGAAGGGATCCCAGTCCCGGTTTTGGGTCAGGCCGAGGAGGTCGTCGCGGCTGAGGACGCGATTGGGACGTTCGAGAAAGACCCTGAGCAGGTCGAATTCCATGCTGGTGAGGGGAATCTCGGCTCCCCCGCCATCCAGCAGTCGTCGGCCGTCGAGGTCCACCTGGCAGCGCCCGAAGGGTCGCCATGCTTGCGTATCCGTGGTGTTCGTAGCGGTGGCCGAGAGAGCGGAGGATAGCGGCGGGTAGCGGCGGATCACACTCTTGACGCGAGCCAGCAGCTCCCGGGGATCGAAGGGTTTGCTGACATAGTCGTCGGCACCGACTTCCAGTCCGATGATGCGGTCCACGGTCGCGCCAGCCCCCGAGACCATGATGATGCCGATGTCGTAGTGCTCGCGAATATGCCGGGCCAGGGACAGACCATCCTCATCCGGCAGGCTCACATCGAGCAGTACCACTTGCGGCAGACAGGCTTGCAGCATGGCTCTCAGCTGGGTTGCGCTCTCGGCCTGGCTCACCTGGTAGCCGAACGGGGAGAGATAATCGACGAGCATCTCCCGAATGTCCGCATCGTCGTCGACGACAAGAATGTTGTGCATGCCGGCGCATCCCGCCTCCCATGACGTTCAGAACAAAACCATGCCTGTTCAAGGATTTTAGCACCGGATCGCCAGCCGGTATCTTGAAGTTTGTCGGCAGCGGGAATCATCTGTCAGGTCGGTTGCGTCGCTCAGGTGCTTTCCCCGACCGCCAGTTCGAAGCCGACGTCGACCTGATCGGCATCGAGAGGGCGTCCCTCGATGCGCGCAATCACCTGTTCGGCGGCGATGCGGCCGATGGCCTCGCGGGGCGACATGATGGTGGTCAGGCGTGGTGTCAAATGCTGGCCGAGCGGCAAGCCGGTAAAGCCGCAGATGGCGACATCGTCCGGCACCTTGAGGCCGACACGGTTGGCGTGAAGAATCGCGCCGGTGGCGAGGATGTCGTCGGCGAAATGAATCGCCTCGGTCTGCGGGCGAGTCGTCAGGACATGCTGGAGCGCATGCGCTCCCCGCTCGAGCTCGCTGGCCTCGGGCCACTCCACCAGCGGGGCCTCGATGCCGTGCCGTTCGAGCAGGTCACGGTGCCCCTCGTAGCGCAGCCTGGCGCGGTAGTTTCCTTCCATCTGGGTCCCGGCGTAGACGATGCGTCGATAGCCTCTGTCCAGCAGATGCTGGGTCATGCAGCGCCCGGCATCGTAGTGCGATAGGCCCACATTGAGGTCGATGCCTTTCCCCAGTTCCATGATTTCCACCACCGGCTTCTGCCAGCGCCTGAGCAGGCTGGTGCAGTTTTCCTCATGACGCAGCCCGGTGGTCACCAGGGCCAGCGACGACCAGCCGAGGAAAGCGTTAACCAGCTCGTATTCGCGCTGCATGCTGTAGTCGGTATTGCCCAGCAGGATCTGATAACCGTGCTTCTCGAAGGTGGTCTGCAGGCCCTGGATCACCTCGATGAACACCACGTTGGACAGCGAGGGCACGATCACCGCGATGAAGCGCGAGCTGGCCGAGGCCAGGCTGCCTGCCACCATGTTGCGCACATAACCGACCCGTTCGATGGCCGCCTCGACCTTGTGCCGGGTGGCCTCGCGGACGCTGTCCGGCGAGTTGAGCACCCGCGACACGGTAATCGACGACACGCCTGCCTCCTTGGCCACGTCGTCGAGCGTGGGATTGTTGGCACCTCGGCGCCGTCGCCGCTCCGGGGGTTGCTGGTTAGACATTGGTCGGACTCCTTTCGACAGCGCTTGCATGTCCTTAGAGCATAATCTAAAAAGAATGGTAGCGCTAACATCGGGCGATCGAATTCACGCGTTCAGGTTCACGCGGTCATGGGAGGAAGTGTCAGGATGCAGCAGCAATCGCCAAGCAGTGCGGTCGGAGTGATCGGCCTGGGAGCCATGGGCATGGGCATCGCGAGCGCTTTGCTCGAGGCCGGACTGCCGGTGATCGGCTGCGATGTGTCGGCCTCGACACGGGACGCCTTCGTCGCCCAGGGGGGCAGGAGCGTGGCGACCCCGGCCGAACTGGCCGCTGAATGCGACGTCGTGGTGCTGGTGGTGGTCAACGCCGAGCAGGTCGAAGCGGTGCTGTTCGGAGAACAAGGCGCGGTCGCCGGGCTGGCACCGGGTAGCCTGGTCATCCAGTGCGCGACCGTGGCGCCCAGCTTCGCCAGGTCCTTGGGGGAGCGCCTGACAGCGGCAGGCCTCGAGATGCTCGATGCGCCGATCAGCGGCGGGGCGGCCAAGGCACGCTCGGGCGACTTGTCGGTGATGTCGTCCGGCAGCGAGGCGGCCTACGCCAAGGGCCAGGCGGCACTGGAGGCCATGGCCGCCACCGTCTATCGCCTGGGCGATACGCCGGGAGCCGGTTCCAGCGTCAAGCTGGTCAACCAGCACCTGGCCGGGGTGCATATCGCCGCTGCCGCCGAGGCCATGGCGCTGGGCATGAGCATGGGCATCGACCCCGACACGCTGTATGAGGTGATCACCCACTCGGCGGGCAACTCCTGGATGTTCGAGAACCGGGTGCCGCATATCCTCAAGGCCGACTACACCCCGCTGTCGGCGGTCGACATCTTCGTCAAGGACCTCAATATCGTTCATCAGACCGGTCGCGAGCTGCGCCTGTCGATGCCGGTCGCCGCCAGCGCTCTGCAGCAGTTCACCGCCGCCAGCGGGGCCGGGTTCGGTCGCGAGGACGACGCCGCGGTGATCAAGGTCTACCAGCGACTGTCGGCTCTCGAGCTGCCGGCGGCCAACGACGCGCAGCGGGAGGGCGAGCCATGAGCCTCGTGCTGGGCGCCATCGCCGACGATTTCACCGGTGCCACCGATCTGGCCAATAACCTGGTGCGTGCCGGCATGCGCACCCTGCAGGTCATCGGCGTGCCAGGAGGTGAGCTGCCGCTCGATGATGTCGATGCGCTGGTGGTGGCCCTCAAGTCGCGTTCCTGCCCGGCGGACGAAGCGGTCGACGACTCCCTGACGGCGCTGGACTGGTTGCGGGCGCTGGGTGCCCGGCAGATCTTCTTCAAGTACTGCTCGACCTTCGACTCCACCGACGCGGGCAATATCGGGCCGGTCGCCGATGCCTTGCTGGATGCGATGGAGGCACGCCAGACGGTGATGGTGCCGGCCTTTCCGGCCAACGGTCGCACCGTCTACCAAGGGCACCTGTTCGTCGGCGACCGGCTGCTCAACGACAGCGGCATGCAGAACCACCCCCTGAACCCGATGACGGATGCCGATCTGGTGCGGGTGCTGGCACGCCAGACACCGCATCCGGTCGCCCTGTTGCCTCGCCCGGTCCTGGCCAGGGGCGCCGAAGCGGCGCAGACCCATCTCGACGATCAGGCGGCACAAGGCGTACGCCATATGATCTGCGATACCCTGGATGAAGCGGATCTCGAAGTGCTCGCCGCTGCCGTGGCGGAGTATCCCCTGGTGACCGGCGGCTCCGGGCTCGGCCAGGCGCTGCCCGCCGAGTATCGCCGCCGCGGCTGGCTGGAGACGGTCGACAACGCCGGGCGTCTGGCACCGGCCGGCGGCGCGGCACTGGTGCTGTCCGGGAGTTGTTCGCGGGCCACGCTGGGTCAGGTCGAACATTTCCTGGCGACGCATGACGGCTTCACCTTGGATCCGCTGGCGCTTGCCGAAGGGAGTGGCCAGGTCGAGCAGGCCTTGGCCTTCGCTCGGGAGCGACTGTTCGCTACCGACGGCGGCGAGGCACCGGTGCTGATCTACGCCTCGGCGGCGCCGGACAGGGTCAAGCGTGCCCAGCAGCGCCTCGGCGTGGCCGCGGCCGGGGAATTGGTCGAGCGTGCCCTGGCCGGACTGGCGAAAACGCTGGTGGCGGAGGGCGTGGGCCGGCTGGTGGTGGCCGGTGGCGAGACCTCGGGGGCCGTGGTCTCCGCGCTGGGTATCAGGGAATTGCGCATCGGCGAGCAGATCGACCCCGGCGTGCCTTGGACCCAGACCTACATCAAGGGACACGAGTCGCCACTGTCGCTGGCGCTGAAGTCCGGCAATTTCGGTGGTGTCGATTTCTTTTCCCGAGCCTTCGATGCCCTTCGAGAGGAACGTCTGCCATGAGCGTGCACGACGACAACCGTCTGCGTGAGCAAATCGCCATGTTCGGCCAGTCGTTGTTCGATCGTGGCCTGACCATGGGCTCGAGCGGCAATATCAGCGTGCGGCTCGCAGACGGCGGCTGGCTGATGACCCCGACCAATGCCTGTCTGGGACGCCTCGACCCGGCGCGTATCTCGCGGCTCGATAGCGAAAGGCGGCTGCTGGATGGCGACCGGCCGACCAAGGAGAGCTTCCTGCATCTGGCGGTGTATGGCGAGCGTCCGCAGTCCGGGGCCATCGTGCACCTGCATTCCACTCATTCGGTGGCGGTGTCCTGCCTGCCCGAGATCGACCCTGGCGACTGCATCCCGCCGCTGACCGCCTATTACGTGATGCGTGTCGGCAAGCTGCCGCTGGTGCCTTACCACATGCCCGGCGACCCGACCCTGGGCGACGCGGTCAGGGGACTGGCCGGCAAGCACAGTGCGGTGCTGCTGGCCAACCATGGCCCGGTGGTGGCCGGCAAGTCGCTGGAGGCGGCGGTGTACGCCACCGAGGAGCTCGAGGAGACGGCCAGGCTGTTCCTGCTGCTGCGCGGTCAGAACCCGCGCTGCCTGAGCGATGCGCAGGTCGCCGAACTCGAAGCGCGCTTCCTGCGCGATTGACACCGAACGAGACAGGGAAGGAACCGAGATGATTCGACTGGCCGCCAACCTGAGCATGCTGTTCCCCGAGCACGATTTTCTCGCTCGCTTTTCGGCCGCTGCGGCTGCCGGCTTTCGTGGCGTCGAGTACCTGTTTCCCTATGCCTACGAAGCGGGCGAGCTGCGAGCGGCACTGGATGACAATGGCCTCAGCCAAGTGCTGTTCAACCTGCCACCGGGCGATTGGAACGCTGGCGAGCGGGGACTGACCAGCCTGCCGGGCCGCGAGGCCGAATTTCGCGACTCGCTGGTCGAGGCGCTGCGCTACGCTGAGGTGCTGGACTGCCCGCGTGTGCATGCCATGGCCGGCCTGCTGCCGGAGGACGCCGATGCCGACACTCGCGCGGCCCACCTGGCGACCTATGTCGAGAACCTGCGCTTCGCCGCCGGGGAGCTGGCCAAGGTCGGCAGGACCCTGCTGATCGAGCCGATCAACGGTCGCGACATGCCGGGATTCTTTCTCAATCGCCAGGATCACGCCCGCGAAATCCTGGCGCGGGTAGGGGCCGACAACCTGCGCGTGCAATTCGACCTCTACCACTGCCAGATCGTCGAGGGTGACCTGATTCGCAACCTGGAAGCGCAGTTCCCGCATCTCGGCCACGTGCAGATCGCCGGCGTGCCCGAGCGTCACGAACCGGATCGCGGCGAGGTGCATTATCCGGCCCTCCTCGAACGCCTCGAGGCGCTGGGCTATGACGGCTGGGTGGGTTGCGAGTATCGACCGGCCGGCGACACGCGGGCCGGCCTGGGCTGGGCCGCCGCCTATGGGCTGACGCCATGAATAGCGAGACGACCACAAGGAACACGCCATGCATGTTGTGATCACCGGCGCCGCCGGCTTTCTCGGACAACGCCTGACCCACGCGCTGCTGGCGCGCGGGGAACTCGACGGCCGACCGCTGTCGCGGCTGACGCTGATCGATCGGGACGCCCCTGTCCCGCCATCCGACCAGCCTCTCGAGATCGTCTCGCGAGCGGTGGACATTACCGCCCCCGGCGCCCTGGAGTCGGTCCTGGATGAGCGCCCGGACATGATCTATCACCTCGCGGCGGTGGTCAGCTCGGCGGCCGAGGCGGATCTCGACCTGGGACTGACGGTCAACTTCGATGCCACACGCGCGCTGCTGGAAGGCTGCCGCGCCCGGGAGCTGTCGAGCACACGCCTGGTCATGGCCAGTTCGGTGGCGGTCTACGGCGGCGAACTGCCCGCGGTGCTCGACGACATGACCGCCCTGACCCCGCAAAGCTCCTACGGCACCCAGAAGGCCATGGGCGAGCTGCTGATCAACGATTACAGCCGTCGTGGCCTGGTCGACGGCCGGGTGCTGCGCCTGCCGACCATCGTCATCCGCCCCGGCCGACCCAATGCCGCGGCGTCCAGTTTTGCCTCGAGCATCTTGCGGGAGCCGCTCAATGGTGAAGAGGCCATCTGTCCGGTGCCGACCGACCTCGACTTGTTCGTCATGTCGCCCGACCGGGTGATCGAGGCGCTCGTGCATGGAGCCGAGGTGGCGGGGGAGGCCTTCGGCGCCTCGCGCAGCCTGATGCTGCCGGGCATCACCGTGAGCGTTGCCGAGATGCTCGACACCCTGCGTGAGCAGGGCGGCGAGGAGGCCCTGGCACGCGTCCGCCACGAGCCGGATGCACGTATCGAGGCCATCGTCGCCAGCTGGCCGGCACGCTTCGCGACCCGCAAGGCCGAGCGACTCGGCTTCGTGGGCGACCGGAACTTCCGCGAGATCGTCGAGGCCTTCCTCGCCGACCCCGCACGAAACGACTGATATCGGGTTCGCGTTCGCGCGGCTCGACCAGCAAGGTGCCAGCGGACTTCGCCGCTGGCCACCACCACCAGCGTTAAACCTGCAAGAGGACACAACAATGACAGTACGCTTCGCTCGCAACGCCCTGAATGCCGCCATCGCCGGTGCCTCCACCCTCGCCCTGGCGGCGGTCAGCTTCAATGCCCTGGCTGCCCAGAGCATCACGGTGGGGCACACCACCTCCGACAACTCGCACTACTCGGTCGGCGTCGATGCCTTCAAGGAAAAGCTCGAGGAACTCAGTGGTGGTGAATTCACCGTCGAGGAGCATCCTTCCGGTGCTCTCGGGGGGGAGCGCGACATGATCGAGGGGCTGCAGATCGGTACGCTCGATGCCGTGGTCACCTCCACCGGGCCGCTGGGCAATTTCGTGCCGGAAACCTATGTGCTCGACCTGCCGTTCCTGTTCAAGGACTACGCCCAGGCGCGCTGTGTACTGGACGGCGAGGTCGGTCAGGATCTATTGGCCAAGGTCGGTGAGCACGAGCTGGTCGGCCTGGCCTGGTCCGAGAATGGCTTCCGTCACATGACCAATAGCCAGCGCGAGATCAATACGCCCGAGGATGCTGCCGGATTGAAGGTTCGCACCATGGAGAACGAGATGCACATGGCGGCGTTCCGCGAGATGGATGTGCACCCCACCCCCATGGCCTTCCCCGAGGTCTTCACCGCCCTGCAGCAGGGTACCGTGGACGGTCAGGAAAACCCGATCCCGGTGATTCTGACCAGCAACCTGTGGGAGGTGCAGGACTACCTATCGCTAACCGGTCATGTCTACTCGCCGGCGATCATGCTGGCCTCGCCGATCCTCTGGGAGGGGTTGAGCGAGGAAGAGCAGGGCTGGTTCATCGAGGCGGCCCAGGCCGGGGCCGAGGCGACTCGTGCCGAGGTCTCGCGGCTCGAAACCGAGGGGCTGGCGGAACTCAAGGAGAAGGGCATGACCGTGGTCGAGGATATCGACAAGTCACTGTTCCAGAATGCCGTCGAACCGTCCTACAAGGGCTACACCGACCAGTACGGCAGCGAAATGCTGGATCGTATCCGTAACAGCGACTGCTGATCGTCCCGATCTGCCCGCCCCGGTGTTATCGCCGGGGCGGGCCGACGCAAGGTGAATGTCATGGTGGAATTCTTTCTGCGTATCGAACGCTTCACGTCGCGCATGGCGCTGGTGGCTGCCGTCCTGATGCTGGTCGTCTCGGTGACCATGGGCTTCTATCAGGTGCTGACGCGCTTCGTCTTTGATGCGCCGTCGACCTGGTCCGAGGTCATGGCACGCTCGACGATGATCTGGTGCGTGTTCCTGGGTGCCGCGGCGAGCTTTCGCGGCGGCTACATGATGGCCGTGGAGGTCATCTACAAGCTGGTGCCGAGGCGCCGCTTGATCCTGGTGGAGAGCCTGATCGCCCTGTGCTGCATCATCTCGCTGGTGGTGCTGATCTATTTCGGTACCGCCATGACCTGGCGGGTGCGCTCGCAGGTACTTTCGGGGCTGGGGATCTCCATCTCCTGGGCCTATGCCGCTATTCCTATCGGTGCCGGCTTCTCGTTATTGGCGGTATTGGCACGCTTGTTGGCCCAGGCCACCGGCCGTGAGCCGGTCGGTATTGCCGACGCCGACATGCCGTCTGCCCATGACCGGCAACCAGTGGCGGAGCCTTCGCTTGCAACGCCGTCGGAGCCTGAATCGCCTGCCGTCTCCAACTCGTCTCGACTCACCAGGAGGGCTCGCTCGTGAACGCAGCCATCGGCCTGTCGCTGATCATTCTGTTCGCCCTCGGTGTTCCCATCGCCGTCTCGATCATGCTGGCCTCGATCATCGGTATCGAGTTCTTCTCGCGGCTGCCGCTCTTGATGGTGCCCCAGCGGATGTTCGTCGGCATCGACAACTTCCCGCTGATGGCGATTCCGTTCTTCATCCTGGCCGGCAACCTGATGGCGGCGGGTGGTATTTCCCAACGTCTGGTGGATCTGGCCAAGTCGATCGTCGGCGGGCTGCAGGGTGGCCTGGCCATGACCTGCGTGTTGACCTGCATGATGTTCGCCGCGGTCTCCGGCTCGAGCGTGGCGACCACCTTCGCCATCGGTTCGATCCTGATTCCGGCGATGGTCAAGCACGATTATCCCAAACCCCTGGCGGCCTCCATTCAGGCCTCCTCCGCGGAGCTCGGCGTGCTGATCCCGCCGTCGATTCCGCTGATCCTGTATGGCGTGAGTACCGACACCTCGATCGGGCGGCTGTTCATTGCGGGAATCGGCCCCGGCCTATTGATCGGCGGGGCGCTGCTGCTGTTCCTGTTCCTGTTCTGCAAGGTGCGCGGCTACGGCCTGCGGGACCGCGAGGACCGCTCCGATTTCCCCTCGGCCTTCAAGCGGGCCTGGGTGGCGCTGCTGATGCCGGTGGTGGTCATCGGCGGCATCTACGGCGGCGTCTTCACCCCCACCGAGGCCTCAGCGGTGGCGGTGGTCTATGCGCTGATCGTCGGCGGCCTGATCTATCGCGAACTGCCCCTCACGGAACTCTGGCCGATCCTCAAACAGAGCGTGATCTCCACCGCCACGGTGATGCTGATCATCTCGGCGGCGGCGTTGTTCAGCTTCCTGATCAGCCGCTCGGGGCTGCCTACCCAGGTCGCGGCCTGGGTCACCCAGGTTTTCGACAGTCCGGTCTCCTTCCTGCTCGCCGTCAACGTGATGCTGCTGGTGATCGGCATGTTCGTCGAGACCTCCGCGGCGATCCTGGTGCTGGCCCCGATCTTCACGCCGATCGCCATCCAGTACGGTATCGATCCGGTGCATTTCGGGTTGATCGTGGTCGTCAACCTGGCGCTGGGCATGTTCACCCCGCCGCTCGGCGTCAACCTGTTCGCCGCCTGTGCGGTGGCCAAGCTGTCCATCGACCAGTTGATTCCCTGGCTGCTGCGCTTCGTGCTCGTGGTGCTGGCCTGCCTGATCGCGATCACCTACCTGCCCTGGATCTCGCTGGGGCTGGTCGATCTCCTTTACTGACACCGACTTGAAGAGAGGGAACAACGATGCGTGACCTTCCTGCAATGCCGCCTTGTGCCGCGTTGATTGCCGGTGAGTGGGTGCGTACGCCGCATGTGCTGAGCGTCGAGGCCCCCGCCACCGGCAAGACGCTGGCCGAGATCGCCCGCTGTGAGGCGGAACATGTCGAGAATGCCGTCATGGCGGCGCGTCAGGCCTTCGACGGCGAGTTGGGCGACTGGAGCCAGTGGTCGGCGCGTCGGCGTGGCGAGTGGCTGTATGCCTTCGCCGCGGCGATCGATGCCGACGCCGAGTCGCTGGCCGCTCTGGAGTGTGCCGATACCGGCAAGCCGATGAGTCAGGCCAAGGGCGATATCGCCGTCTGTGCCCGCTATTTCCGCTTCTATGCCGGGGCCGCCGACAAGCTGCACGGCGAGACCATTCCCTTCGAGACCGACTACGCGGTGATGACCCTGCGTGAGCCGTTCGGCGTCTGTGCCCAGATCATTCCCTGGAACTATCCGGCGCAGATCTTCGGGCGCTGCGTCGCCGCGGCGCTGGCGGCGGGCAATACCGTGGTGCTCAAGCCCGCCGAGGATGCCTGCCTGAGCATCCTGCGTCTGGCGCAGATCGCCATGCAATGTGGCCTGCCGCCCGGTGTGCTCAATGTCATTCCCGGGTTGGGCAACGAGGCCGGTGCGGCGTTGGCCGCGCATCGACGCATCGATCACCTGTCGTTCACCGGTTCGCCGGCCACCGGCACGCTGGTCACCCAATCGGCGGCGGCCAACCACGTTCCCGTGACCATGGAACTGGGCGGCAAGTCGCCACAGGTGGTGTTCGCCGATGCCGATCTGGACGCCGCGCTGGCGGCGGTGGTGCGCGGCATCATCCAGAATGCCGGCCAGACCTGCTCGGCGGGCAGCCGACTGCTGGTCGAGGCCTCGTGCTACGACGAGGTGCTGTCGCGCCTCGCCCAACGCTTCTCCGAGTTGCGTTGCGATGCCGGTGAGAACGATCCGGATTGCGGGCCGCTGATCAATGCCCGCCAGCGCGCCAAGGTCGAGGAGTGTCTCGCCGCCGCCAGGGCCGATGACATCCGCGTGGTGGCCGAAGGGCGGCTGGCCGAGGATGCCCCGGCCGAGGGGCACTTCGTGGTGCCGACGCTGCTGGCCGATATTCCCGAAGGACACTACGTCACCTGCGAGGAGCTGTTTGGCCCGGTGCTGGCGGTGCAGCGTTTCGAGGACGAGGAGGACGCCGTGCGCCTGGCGAACGCGACCGACTTCGGCTTGTGCGCCGGTGTCTGGACGCGCGACGGCGGTCGCCAGTTGCGCCTTGCCAAGCGCATTCGCAGCGGCCAGGTGTTCGTCAACAACTACGGCGCGGCCGGTGGTATCGAGTTGCCGTTCGGCGGCGTCGGTCGCTCCGGCCATGGTCGGGAAAAAGGCTTCGAAGGCCTCAAGAGCTATACCCAACTGAAAACCATCGCCATCCGTCACGGGTAGCGATACCAACACCGCGTTCAGCAGCGCTTTTCATGGCTGCCAACGGGTCTGCATGGGCGACCCGCGGCAGCAGGGACCTCTGCGTGCGCGCTAAACGCCATCAGGCGGTTGCCGGAGTGAAAACATGACATACAGGATTGCCGTATTGCCGGGTGATGGGATCGGCCTCGAGGTCGTGCCGGAGGGACTTCGCGTCCTTGAGGCGGCGGCGAAGCGCTTCGACCTGCCGCTCGAGTTCGAGCCCTTCGATTTCGCCAGCTGCGCCTATTACCGGCAGCATGGCGACATGCTGCCGGACGACTGGTTCGAGATCCTCTCGAAGTTCGATGCCATCTACTTCGGCGCGGTGGGTTGGCCCGACACGGTGCCCGATCATGTCTCGGCGTGGGGCTCGCTGCTCAAGTTCCGCCGCGCCTTCGACCAGTACGTCAACCTGCGCCCGTGCCGGCTGATGCCGGGCATCGAAAGCCCGCTGAAAGGCCGGGTCCCGGGGGACATCGACTTCCTGGTGGTGCGCGAGAATACCGAGGGCGAGTATTCGCGGCTCGGCGGCAAGGTCTTCGAGGGCACCGAGCGTGAAGTGGTGCTGCAGGAGACCATCATGACCCGGGTCGGCGTCGACCGGGTGCTGAAGTATGCCTTCGAGCTGGCCCGGTCGCGGCCGCGCAGGAAGCTGACCTCGGCGACCAAGTCCAACGGCCTGTCGATCTCGATGCCCTACTGGGACGAGCGGGTCAAGGCGATGCGGGCCAACTTCCCCGATATCGAGGTCGACCAGTACCACATCGATATCCTCACCGCGAACTTCGTGCTGCACCCCGACTGGTTCGATGTGGTGGTGGCCAGCAATCTGTTCGGCGACATCCTCTCCGATCTGGGCCCGGCGTGTACCGGCACCATCGGCATCGCGCCCTCCGGCAACATCAATCCCACGCGGCAATATCCCAGCCTGTTCGAGCCGGTGCACGGTAGTGCGCCGGACATCGCCGGCAAGGGTATCGCCAACCCCATCGGCCAGATCTGGTGCGGGGCGATGATGCTCGAGCATCTCGGCGAGGCCGAGGCGGG
This sequence comes from Litchfieldella rifensis, assembly GCF_042646605.1. Classification (NCBI taxonomy): domain Bacteria; kingdom Pseudomonadati; phylum Pseudomonadota; class Gammaproteobacteria; order Oceanospirillales; family Halomonadaceae; genus Litchfieldella; species Litchfieldella rifensis. The sequence continues at coordinate 35,212 of NZ_JBHRUG010000048.1, forward strand.
GGCGGCGATCGTCGGGGCCATCGAGGCTGTCCTCGAACGCAGCGACACGGCAGTGATCACGCCGGACCTCAAGGGCACCGGGGCGACCGGGACGCTGGGGCGTGCCGTCGCCGAGGCGCTCGAACTACGCTGATATCTGGATCCGAACAATGCAGGAGGGAGAAGTCCCGATGAGTAGAACCTACCGAGTGGGCATGGTGGGCGTCGGCTTGATGGGCCATGGCATCGCCTTGAGCCTGCTGCGTGCCGGCCACGACTTGTGTTTTCTCGATCACCCCGGCAACCAGCCGGTCGACGATCTGCTGGGGACCGGTGCGGTCCGCAAGCTGACGGCCCGCGAGGTCGCCGAGGCCTCGGAAGTGGTGATCCTGTGTGTGACCGGCACCCCCCAGGTCGAGAGCGTGCTGTTCGACGCCGGCGGGGTGCTCGACGGGTTGCGGCCCGGCACCGTCATCGTCGATTGCTCCACGGCGATTCCCCGCTCGACCGAAGCCACCGCCGAGCGTGTCGCCGCAGTGGGAGGACGGTTCATGGATGCCGCCATGACACGCACCCCCAAGGAGGCGGCCGAGGGGCGACTGAATCTGATCGTGGGGGCGTCGGACGAGCTGTTTCGCGACGTGCGACCGCTACTGGAGAGCTTCTCGGAGCATATCACCCACGGCGGTCCGGTGGGCTCGGGCCACAAGCTCAAGCTGCTGCACAACTATGTGTCGCTGGGCTTCACCGCGGTCCTGTCGGAAGCGACGGCGGCGGCTCGCAAGGCGGGTATTGCCGACGATGTCTTTCTCGAGGTGCTGGGTAACGGCGGTGGCGGTGGGGTGGTGCTCGAGCGCCTGCGGCCGTTCATCGTCGCCGAAGATCCCTCGGGTTTCCGCTTCAGCCTCGCCAACACCCTCAAGGACGTCGGCTACTACAACGCCATGGCGACGGATGTCGGGGCATCGCACCATGTGGCCGAGATCATCGAGGCGCTCTACCGCGAGGTCAACGACCAAGGGCATGGCGAGCGGCTGGTGCCCGAGCTGATCCAGCTCCTGGAAGCACGCTAGCCGTGTGACAGTTACGAGGCGTCGGCGTCGCGAATCTTGCCGAAGTAGGCATCGCTGCCGATCTGCCCGCCCTTGAAGGCGATCTCGAGCCCATCGAAGGCGGGATTGTCGCTGTGCGCGGTGCACAGCGGCGAGCCCGGTGTTTCCGGTAGCGGGAGACGGGTCGTCAGTGCATGAATGCCCAACTGCTGCAGCGCGTGGCTGGAGGTGTCGCCGCCGGCGACCACCACCCGGGTCAGCCGTTCCTGCACGACCAGCTCGCGCAGGATTAGCCCCAGTCGCCGCCCGATACCGTGCCGAGCCTGCTCGGTACTCAGCGAGCGGTCGTTCGTCTCGGGTCCCAGGGCGGTGTAGAGCACCACGCTCTTGCCCTCTCGCAGCGCCGTCAGTGCCTGCGCCAACAGTTCGTCCTGCATGGCATCGGCCGTGGCGTCACTGGCGAGGCGCGCCACATCGATACCGATGGCACGGAAGCCGTTTTCCTGGGCCCAGCGGATCTGCCGTGCGGTGGTCTCGGAACAGCTGCCGGAGACCACCGCGATGCGCTCCACGGCACCGGGGTTCTCGAAAGCTGGTGGGGCATCGATCAGGCCCTGGCGACGCCACTCGGCGAGCAGGGCATATTCGACCCCGGACGAGCCGACCACGAAGCTGCCCTCCGGCCGGCGCGTGCGCCACAGCTGGTGCCCGACGGTTGCCTGGCTCGTTGGGTCGAGCACATCATAGAGCAGCGCCTCGTATCGACGCTGCCAGTCGTCGACGCGGGCATCGAGGTCGTCCGCGGTGAGCGACACCACGTCCACCAGGCCGATATCGAGCGCGGTCTGGTGGCTCAGGTGCCGGCACAGGTCGGCCTCGGCCATCGGCGTGACCGGGTGGCGCGACATGACCGGATGACGGTCGATGCGATGGACCTCACCCTGGGCGGCGGCGAAGAGCTGGCCGAACGCGGTGTAGCGCTTCATCTGCGGCACGCCGACCACCAACGGCACGCAGGACTGCTCGAACTGTTCGCGACCGATCTCCAATGCGCAGCCGATGCTGCCGACTTCGGGGGCGCTGTCGAAGGTGGAGCAGGTCTTGTAGTGGCAGAAAGCGGTATCCAGGGAACGTAGCCATGCCAAGGCGGGCGTCAGGTGTTCATGCATCCAGGCGGGCGATTCGCTGCGACTGGTGCCGGCCAGGCCGATGGCTCGGCAGTCGGCGAAGCGCGCCAGTTGCGACGCCTCGGGAATGGCGGTGAACAGCACCGTCGGTACGCCCTGGCTGCTCAAGGCCTCCATGACATCCGTCGAGCCGGTCAGGTCGTCGCCGTAGTAGGCGATCAGCGGCGTGTCGGCTCCCATCAGCGGAAGGCCTCCAGTGCCTGGGCGAGTTCGCGGTGCTCACGGGCGTAGTCGCCCAGTGCCACGCCTTGGACTGCCGCTTCCCAAGCCTGGCGCAAGCTACGGACTCCCGCGCCGATACCGCCGGGGTGGGCCATGATGCCGCCGCCGGCGCAGTAGATCAGGTCGGTGCTGGCGATGGCCTGATAGGTATCGGCGGCCTGGGTGGCGGTCTGGCCCGAGGAGAACACTGGCATCACCTCGCAGCCCGGCGCGGGCGGCTCGAACATCGGCGTCAGGCAGGCACGCGCGCTGGCGATGACACTGGCATCCTCCTCGCTGAACTTGTTGCGCAGGCCATTGACGTGAATGTGGTCGACCCCGGCCAGGCGCCACAGCTTGTGGTAGGCGTTGAAGCTCATGCCGAGATGCGGCGAGCGACTGTACAGGCCCCAGCCGGCGCGATGGCCGTGCAGCGCCACCTGACAGTGGCGGCGCAGATGGGTGACGCCGGCCAGCCCGACGCTGTTGATCGCGACCATCACGCAACTGCCACCGGCGGCGACCACATGGTCGTGGTTGTCGAGCATTTCGTCGATGTCGCCGGTGACGTTGAAGGCGTACATCACCTGACGCCCGGTGCGTGCGGCATGGGCGTTGATGATCGGCATGACGGCATCGACCCGCGCCTTGAGGGGGTTGTGAGGCCCGTTGGCCTGCAGTTCATCGTCCTTGATGAAATCGATGCCGCCCTCGACCAGTTCCCTGACCACGTCGGCGGTCTGCTGTGGCGACAGGCCGACGCTGGGCTTGATGATGGTGCCGATCAGCGGGCGTCGCTGAATGCCGGTCAGTTCCCGCGTCCCGGCGAGGCCGAACTGGGGGCCTGGGTAGGCGTCGGCGAAGCTCGGCGGCAACGTCAGGTCGAGGAGCTTCAATGCCGAGAATTCCTTGAGCTCGAACAGGTTGCCGGCGACGGTCGACATCAGGTTGGGCAGCGATGGGCCAAGGTTGGCGATCGGCCAGGAGAGGGTGACGTTGCCGCGCCGGTAACGAGATACGCCGGCCTGACCCGGTATCGGCCGTGACGGTAGCGAGGGGACAGCGACGCTCTCCAGCGGCTCGATGCGCTCGACGATGGCGCCATGGTTGGCGCGCAGCGCGTCGGTTTCGTTGGCCAGCCGGGTGAAGGTGCCGGAGGATTGCTCGCCGGCCATGACCTCGGCGGCCCGTGCCAACGGGTAGGGCGTTTCGATGAAGTAGGTGGCAAAGATACGCTCGGTCATGGGCCGGCTCCACGAGGTCAGGTGATGAGCCGGATGCTTTCGGCAATCTCGTCGCGCTCGAAGACCCGCTTCCAGTCGTCGCGCATCAGCAGTGGTTTGCCGTTTTCGATCGCCTTGTTGCAGGCATCGGAAAAGGCCCCGGGCTGTTCGTCGAAGATCACCGCGCCGAGGATGTTCATATGGCCGAGCAGGAAGTCGCGGGCGCACTGCTGCGACACGCCGCGACTGACCACTTCGTCCATGGCCTCGCGCATCACCGACAGCAGGGTGGCGCAGACGGTCTCGGACAGGCCGGGTTCGAGCAGCGCCATCTCATCGACGGAGACGCGATGCGAGCGGCCCACCGGCGCGTAGATGGTGCGTGCGATTGTCTCGCCGAGCGCATAGCTCTCCTCGGGGCCCTGCATCAGCGCGCTGACGATATGCTGGGTGGCCTTGTAGCCGCCGAAGAAATCCTTCTTGGCCTCCATTTCCGTCTCGTCGTTGAAGATCGACGGATGGCAGGGATGAGTGACGAAGTAGGTCAGGTCATCTCGTGCCGGCAGGTGGCCGGCGAAGGGGGCCGCGGCGTCCAGCGTGATCACCATGGTGCCGGACTCCATCATTGGCGAAAGCTGGTGAGAGATTTTCCCGACCAGGGTATCCGGCACCGCCAGGATGACCACGTCGGCGCCGGGCACGGCCCGATCGGCGTCGCGGCAATCGATGCCCAGTTCTTCCTTGAGCCGGACACGCCCCGATTCGCTGACTTCGACATGGCTCACGGAAAATGCCGAGCCCTGGAGATTTCGTGACAGCCGAAAGCCCATCTTGCCGCCGGCACCGATCAACGCGATGGTGGTCATGGTTTACGCCTCGTTCTGGTGTGGAGAGCTATTGCGTCGTGGAGCGAGTGTGATGTGAAGCTATTGAGGAAATGTGAGGGGGTTATCATTGGGAAACTGGTATAATGACATAATAAGTATGCCAGTCTGTCAAACACAACTTTAGTCGTGGTGGCGCTGATTGCCGGTGATTTGCTGGGTATGCTGCGATCTTGCCGATCATTGACTGAAGGCCGTTATCATGAGTGATGTCTTGAAGATCCCGCGCCGCAAGCTGTCCGATGAAGTCTTCGATCGGCTCTATGCCATGCTGCTCAATGGCGAATATGTCCCCGGCGATCTGCTGCCCTCGGAACGGGAACTGATGGAGTTGTTCGGCGTGGGGCGACCGGCCATTCGCGAGGCCATGCAGGACTTGGAGCGGCTGGGCCTGGTATCGATCCAGCACGGCCAGCGTCCGCGGGTAATCGCGCCCACCGCTTCAGAAATGCTGGCACAGATCGACCTGACGGCGATGCACATGCTTTCCAGCTCGCCGCAATCGTTGGAGCATCTGAAGGAAGCCCGGGCCTTTTTCGAACTGGGCATGGTGGCGCGGGCCGCAAGAGTGGCCAGTGACACGGACATCGCCAGCCTGGAAGCCGTACTCGAAAGACAGCGCGCCGAGCTGAACCGCGATACCGGCGCCTTCATCAAGGCCGATATGGCCTTTCACTCCACGATTGCCGAAATCACGGGAAATCCGATCTTCGTCGCGGTCAGCCATGCCATGCTCAACTGGCTGGCGCACTTTCATGCCACGGTACTGCACTGGAAAGGCAACGAGCACATCACCCTGGAGGAGCATGCGCGGATTCTCGATGCGATCAGGGCCCACGACGAAGCGGCGGCGATCCGCGAGATGCGGTCCCATCTCGATCGGGCACGCAACCTCTACAGCCTGACGTGAATGTCACCATGCAGAAAGGCAACCCGCAACACGTCCAATGACGAAAGGTGTGCGCCATGGATGACTGCCTGAGCCTGACCGCAACGCAACTGCTGGCAGCCTACCGCTGCAAGACTCTTTCCCCGCTGGAATACGTCGAGACACTGACGGCCCATATCGAGCGTTGGGAACCTGAGTTGAACGCACTCTACGCCTATGATCCCGATGGATTACGGCAGGCGGCGAAGGCAGCCACCGAGCGCTGGGCGCGTGGCGAGCCGAGAGGGGCGCTGGATGGGGTGCCGGTGACGCTCAAGGAACTGATCGCCACGCACGGCTTGCCGGTGCCGCATGGCACCCTCGCCGGGGACCATCCTCCGGCGGTGGCGGACGCGCCGCCTGCGGCGCGGCTGAACGAGGATGGCGCCCTGCTGGTGGCCAAGACCACTTGTCCCGATTACGGCATGCTGTCTTCCGGCCGCTCCTCCTTTCACGGGCTGACGCGCAACCCCTGGAACCTGGCATGCAATCCCGGCGGCTCGAGCTCGGGAGCGGCAGTGGCGGCAGCCGCTGGCTACGGCCCCCTGCATGTGGGCACGGATATCGGCGGCTCCATTCGTCTGCCGGCGGCCTGGTGCGGCATCGTCGGTTTCAAACCGAGCCTGGGGCGTATCCCCATCGACCCCTACTATGTCGGGCGTTGCGCCGGGCCGATGACTCGCTGCGTCGATGATGCCGCGCTGATGATGGCCACGCTATCGCGTAGCGACCGCCGCGATGCCATGCGGCTGCCACCGGAAACCATCGACTGGCAGGATCTCGCCTGCGAGGTCGGCGGTATGCGATTGGGGGTGATGCTGGATGCCGGCTGTGGCCTGCCCCTGGACGAGGAAATCCGCCATGTCGTCGAGGCCGCTGCGCGGCAGTTCGAGCGCGCCGGTGCGACCCTGGTCCCTCTGGCGCCGGTCATGACCCGCGAGATGCTCGACGGCCTGGACCGTTTCTGGCGGGCCCGTCAGTGGAGCGAGCTCGAACTCCTGGGGCCCGAGGAGCGTGCCAAGGTACTGCCCGAGATCCTGGCCTGGGCCGGTGACGGGGCACGGCTCAGTGGCGTCGAAGCAGTACGCGGGTTCCAGCAGACCCTGAACATGCGTCGTGCCACCGAGGCAGTGTTCGACGACGTCGATGCGGTGCTGTCGCCCACCACCCCGAACGTCGCCTTTCCCGCCGGCTGGGTTTCGCCGACCAACGACCCCCAACGTCCCTTCGAGCATATCGTCTACACCGTGCCATGGAACATGGGCGAGCAGCCTGCCGTGTCGCTGAATGCGGGGTTCAGCCACGCCGGCATGCCCATCGGTGTGCAGATCATCGGGCCGCGCTTCGCCGATCGCCTGACGTTGCAACTGGCCAGGGCGTTCGAAACCTGGCGAGGCGTCATGACTGCCTGGCCATCGCCGCCGCGAAGCTGACCCTGAACGGCTTCGCGCTGTCGGCGTTGATGGTTATACTCTGCGCAGTCACTTCGTTGCAGGGAGCAACCAATGCAAGGACCGCAGCGCAAGATAGCCCCTCGTCAGCATGTCCTGCAGCTCGGTTGCGTGCTGGTGGTCGCGATGTGGCTCGCGGCCTGCACCTCGCCACTGACAAGGCCGGCGCCGCAAGTCGATATCGCCAGCCAGATCCAGGCCCGCTACGAGGCCGAGTTGTTCACCCTGCCGCTATCCAAGCAACGCCACTATGCGCAGCGGCTGTACCGCATCACCGGCGATGAAAAGTACCTGCCGCTCAATCGAGGCTATGCCAAGCGTCTGATCCCTGGCTTGCGCGAGGATATCGAGGGACTTGCACAGCCTGGTTATGCGCTATCACGCAGTCAGGCCCTGATCGCCGACTACCCTACCCGTACCGACAAGCAGCGGGCCCGCAAGCAGATGCTGGGCGAGTGGGGCGAAATCGCATTTGCCCGCAATCTGCTATTTCGCCTGGTCCAGCTCGAGTACTACCAGCTATTGGAGTCTCCGCCTCTGGCAGGTCACGAGCGAGCTCTGGACTATCTGGCGACGGTGGATTTTCGTGCCTTCCTGACCGATCCGGCGGTCATGCGGGTCTATGCGGCCCAAGTGGCCAATATCGTCTATTACCTGCATCAACTGGGGATCGACGATCTGCGCGGCGAGGTCGTCACGGCCTTTCGCGAACAGTATCCTCCCGAGCGAGATGCCATGCTGTCCAATGCCGAGTATCGCAACAAGATCTACGGCATGACCCATTTCGTGATCGCCGCCAGCCGCTATTATCAACAGCCGGTGAGTGGGCAGGAATTTGCCTGGATACTCGAGGAGTTCGAAGACAGTCTACCGCGCATTCTCGATGAGACTACCGAGGATATTTATGCTGAGGTGGGCATTAGCTTTCTGCTGGCCGGGCAGCAGGAACATCCGGCTATCGAGAGAATCGAAGCCGCGCTCGTGCGTGCCTACAATCCAGAGACACGGATGATTCCCTCACCAAGTGGCAGTAACGATCTTGAGCGTGGCGAGCATCGTAACGTGTTGGCCATCATTCTGTTCAGGTGGCCTGATCAGCTGACTCCGGGACCTTATCTTTCATCTGTTGCAGAGCATCTCAAAGTGGAACTCAATAATTCGTCACGGTTGCATGTCGTTGATGCAGGAATGCCGTAGCATACTGTTGGCTCAGAGTTTCATGAATATGCAGGTAGAGCGGGTGCAAGCTTGGATTCATGGTTATCTCGGCTTGGCGCTGGTCAATGTAATATGCCGCCCGACTGCCATGATAATCTATGATTTCGCCAATCCGGTTAAATTTCAAACCGAACCTTCCCAATAGACGGGCAAAGCGAGGCTCCATCATGGCGAAGACATGATGCCGCTCCACGATGCCAACGAGTGCAGTTGCCGCCAGAAAGAGGCTGATGCTGATAAGCGGAAATAGCTGGCTGTGTTCAGCGCTGATATCCTGGTGTTCAATGTGGCTCGATATTTCCTCATTATTTAACGTTTTTTGTCTTCTGAAATGAAGAGGGACGGCGAGGCGTGACACTTCGCATATCCTGCTTTCAGGCATAAGACGAGGGTGAATTTCTGGATGCTTCAAGCTGCTGTAACAGCTTTGCTCCAAGGGGAGAACATCGAGTGGGTAAGGACCTGACTCTCGGGGAATGACGAGCCGCATGCATCCTGCAGATAGGCCACTTTTCTTATGCGTCAGCAAGCAGTGATATGAAGTGTCGTCATGACTATCTATTTCCAGTTTTTGGTTTTCTTTATACGGTTTTTCATAGCCTAGCTCCTCGCAATACACCTTGTAGCGCAAACCAAAAACTTTGCTTTTCTCTTCTTTTGTGTCTGAGAGTTTAAAGCTGAATTCGTCTATAAATCTCTTGAAAAGAATATCGCTTTTTCCATGGTTATGTGACGGTGGTGAGCCAATTTTCATAGGACTGATTCCTTGATGAATTGGATGTCTATCCATGAGTAACCAATACTCAAGGAATGATCCCGAAAGTATCGCAAGCAGGCATTGGGCGTCCAAGATGGAAGCCTTGGCCATAAGTGATGCCGTACTCTTGCAACAATGATATCAGAACTTCCTGATCGACGAACTCGGCGATAGCCTGCTTGCCGAAGCCCGTGGCGATATCGGCGATGGCCCTGACGATCACCCGACTGTCGGTGCTGGTCGAGAGGCTGCGAATGAAGGAGCCATCGATCTTGATGTAGTCGACGGACAGTTGGCTCAGGTAGTGGAAACTGCTGAACCCTACCCCGAAGTCATCCAGTGCCGTCCGGCAGCCCAGCTCCCGGATGCCGTGCATTACGCCGCGGGCAGTAGCAAAGTCGGTCACGGCGGCCGTTTCGGTGACCTCGAGAATCAGATGGCGCGGGTCGGCACCGCTGGCCGCCAACTCATCGGCAAGATACTGTTTGAAATCGTCGTCATGCAGCGACTGCCCGGAAAGGTTGATGGCCAGGCTGATGCCCCGGTGCTGTACGGCCTTGAGAATTTTCAGGCTGGCGCGCAACACCCAGCGGTCCAACTGCACGATCTGACCGCTGCGCTCGGCGATGGGAATGAAATGGCCAGGCGACACCAGGCTGCCATCCTCGTCGCGCATGCGCAGCAGTACCTCATAGTGCTGAACATCGCGGTCGGCCAGGCGTACGATAGGCTGTACCATCAGCTCGAAACCATCGTGTCTCAGGGCCTTGCGAATGCGCTCCACCCAGTAGACACGCTGCTGCAGTTCGTCCTTGGCGCGCTCGATGGTGGCAAGCAGATGCCAGCGTTGAACGCCACTTTCCTTGGCCTTGTACATGGCCACATCGGCGCTTGCCATCAGGTCGGCAGGCGTATCGCCATGCATTGGATAAAGAGCGATGCCGATACTGGCGATGGCGCGATGCCGGCGTTCGGCTACGGTGAGACCGATATTGTCGAGCAGTTGCTCGATATGCTGGGCGATGCGTATTGCCCGCTCGGCATCGGCCCCTTCCAACAGCATCGAGAATTCATCGCCCCCGAGACGGGCGATCACGCCTTCCCGACCGATCTCCTGGTGCAGCGTGTCGGCGACCATACGCAGCAGACGGTCGCCGGCATGGTGGCCGCTGAGCTCGTTGACATCCTTGAATTGATCCAGGTCCAGGAACAACACGGCACCCGTATGTCCCTTTGCCAAGGCTTGCACGAGTGCTTCCTGAAAGAAGCGGCGATTGTAGAGCTCGGTGAGCGGGTCGCGTTGCGCCAACCAGGTCAGACGTGCTTCGGCTGCCTTGCGCTCGGTGATGTCGAGTCCCACCGAGATGCGTGCCATCGAACGGTCATCGCCGGAGGAAAGTGGAGCATGGTACCAGACAATGGTGCGCTGCTGCTGGCCTGGAATCAGCAGGGTGCGCTCCTCCTGCAGGCTGCCATCGGGTTCGGGTAGGGGGTGATCATCGCGAGTAAAGACGGCATCGAAGCATTGACCGATCAGCGCATCATGGGTCAGGCCGAGCATCGACAGGGCGTAGTCATTGACCAGGGTGATGCGTCCGTTGTCATCCTGGGTGAGAATGAAGACCCGTGCCGTGTCCAGCAGCCCTCCAACGAAGTCACGTTCTTGCGCCAATTCTTTCACTCGCGCGGCCAACTGCTCGCCGCGTGAGCGGACCTCGTCTTCCAGAGTCTCCAACTGATTGGCCAGGTCCAGGGTGGTGCCGTCGAGTACATCGATCTCGTCGGGCAGTCGCTTCCTCGGACGCTGGATAGTCGCCCTGGCCGTTGCAAAGCCTCCCTGAGCCAAGGCGGGCAGAACGCCGGCCAGGCGACGCAGGCGTGCCATGGGTCGCCAGAGAATCGCCAGCAGCATCAATTCGGCAGCCAGCCAGCCGCCCAATGCAGCCACAAGGATGGTGCGCGTGTCCTGATCGATAGCCTCGAGCTGGTCGGTGATATCGGAAATCAGCAGAAAATAGTCGCTGACGCGGCGTTCGCTGCTGCTTGCCATGCGGATCGCGGTCAGTTCATGGTAACGGCCCTGGTGTCGAAGCGTCAGCGGGGTGTCCAGTAGTCGTTGGAGAGACGTGCGGCTGGCCGCTTCCTGCAGCAAGGGTAGGGTTTGCTCCTGATGCGTCAAGGTTTCGAGATGCCCGTTCCAGGCTTCGATGCTGCGGTCTTCTGCCAGATACTTCGGCGCAGGCCGGCCACTGACCAGAAGCGCCACATCGCTTCCAGACACCTGCTGGGCCTGACGGGTCACGTCGGCCAGCGAGCGGGAGACCATCACCAGGCCGACGCTGTCGCCGGCAACCAACACTGGCACGGTGGCGTACTGACGGCAGTCCATGGAACAGCGTCGAGCCGTCAGTGGGGTTTCGGACGACATGACCTGCTGTGCCCAGTTCTTGATAGGGCGCTCGTCATCTGCCAGTCCTTCCCCCCAGGAAGCCATGATTCGTCCCCGCGCATCGAAGACCAGGATTTCATCGAGACCGGTCTCGAGTTGCATGGTAGGCCACTGGGAGGAAAGCGACTCGGCGATCGCTATCTGATCGCCGGAGGCAAGGGCCGGCCCCAATCGGGGGGAGGCTGCCACCAGACTGGCCAGTTGGCGCAAGCTCTCCTCCGAGCGGCTCAGGGCGAGTCTGATTTCCTGTTCTTGGCGTTTGAGATGGGCATCGCGGCTTTGCTGGAATTGGCGTGTCAGGCTGTCATGACCGATATAGGTGAACAGGGTAGCGAGCCCCAGCAGCAACAGGCTGGTGAGGGTGATGACGCGCCAGGTCAGGCTAAGCCTATGACGTTTGTCAGTGGTGTTCGTCTTAGTCATCCTCGCGCATTCCTGGCAGTTCGACACCATTTCCAAGCAACTGTCGGAAGATCAGAATCGCAGTGAAAGCTGGAATAGCAACATGTTCCAGCGACGGCTGGTTTCCCGGGGGTCGGGGTTGTCTTGGAGAGGAAGCCAGCCGGTTCCATCGACATGATGATATTCCGCCGCCAGTAGTACCTGAGGATGCACGGTCCATTGCAAGCCCAAGGTAATGTCGTCGGCGAACTGGGAGTGGGCGGGGCCGGCGCCAATTGCTTCGAAGGCCTTTCCCGAACGGTCGTCACGGTTATTGGTCAGGCTGTCGTAACGGACCAGCCATTGCCAGTCGTCATGAAAGCGGCGAGTGTACTGCACATACCAGCTTTCGCCAGTAATATCGAAGTTGAAGGCATTCAGCCCCGTGAGGCTTGATGAGCGTAACGCATACTCGGCTGTCAGGCTCCAGAGCTCTTCATTGTATTGCAGCGACAGAATCCAGGGCCGGAAACGAAACTCTCCCGTACCGAGTGCCTCGGGAGGGGAGTCGAATCGAGCCTTTACGCTGGCAGCACTCAAGGCGGCGACAATATTTCCGCCCTCGTGTTCGTAGAGCAGTTGTCCAATGTAGGATGTTCGACCATCCACCGAGCGTTCTTGATCGGTCGGGGCCAATTGTTGTTCGAGGTCGTTATCCGTCTGCGGGGTGCCGATGCCTGCCTGGAAGCGGAGGGTTCCAGCAGGCAGACGCTCCTCCGCGTACAGGCTTACACCGTCGGCGGCCAGCCCCAGCGACCGAGTGCGGTCGAAGTAGATGGATTGCGGCAGCAGGATACTGGGCCGGGTAAAGGCGACATCACGAGTCTGGTTGTAAAACCCGAAGGGATTCTTGAAGCGCCCAACCTGAAACCCCAAGCTGCGATGCTGATCCGAGATCATTTGATAGTCGATCACGCCATAGTCCAGCACCGGCTGTGCATCGCTGCCGTCCCCCCCGGCCCGGCGGCTCAATACCTGGGCGGCTACCAGTACATCCTGATGCGGGCGAAACGAGGCATTGGCACCGATTTCGGTGAACTTGACACTGCCACCATCACTGCTGGGGCCGAAGAAGTCATTCTCGTCGGTGATGACCAGCGCCTGACTCAGGAAGCCGTGTACCTGCAAGGTATCCAGCATGCCATCGGCCAAGGCCGGGCTGGCGGACCCTGCAATCAGGGCGCACAGTGCCAGGCGGGCGCAGGTGTCATTCCATCGATATGACTTGGACACGATCATCCAGGTGCTCCCTTTCCAGATATCCCAGGCCGCCGGGCGTGTCAGCGATACGCTCCAACATCTCGGACTGGGAGAAAACGCGAGTCGGTGCTTGACCGGTGCCTGAGAAGACCAAGCGGTCCCAGGACAACTGAAGCTGATGCGGATAGACAGCAAGGAGTTCCTTGGCGAAGCGGGCATGAACGGGATGGTCATTGGGAAGCACGAAGACGCGTGCGGCTTGGCCATCGGGCCAGGTACGCTGGCGCATGGCAAAGATGGCACGCGCGGTATCGCGATTCAGCGTACTGGTGCCCACCGCCGGGTGAGCCACCAGCACCACCGACTCCTCGTCGGCGAACCCGGCCGAGGGCGTCAACAGGGCCATAAAGATCAACACCAGGCCAAGTATCAATACGGGCATGGTCCGTGACTCCGCTCGGGTCCATCCGCCGGCAAGGCTACCGAGGCCGAAAGACCACGGAAGATCAGCACGCATGGCGCCTGGCTGACGACCCCGGTTCCCGAGGAGCGGGAGTGGGGTCAGGGTTCGGAACAGGTGTCAGATACCTGATTGTCGGTGGTGTCTCGATGGTCCTTCCTCCCTTGCTGCCCCTCATGCCTCTACCGCTCAGCCTTTTTTATGAAGCTTTCTGAAACATCCAAGGAATCAGCCCGATATGTCAGCGGCACCGATTCTACACACTAATACCATTCAAGTTACATCACATGAAGGCGTTGTGCCGGTTTAGTCTCTACACGGTGTCACCCGAACTGGGTGAAGCTCTCGGCATTCAGCCACAAATGGACCAGGATGCTAGCGATATAGCCCAGCAGGATCATCGGGGCCCACTTGAGATGGCCCATGAACGTATAGGAGCCACGTGCCTGCCCCATCACCGCTACGCCGGCAGCGGAGCCCACCGACAACAGGCTGCCGCCAACACCGGCGGTCAGGGTGATCAACAGCCAGTGGCCATGCGACATCTCGGGCTGCATGGTCAAGACGGCGAACATCACCGGGATATTGTCGACTACCGCCGACATCAGCCCGAGGATGATATTGGCGCCGGTGGCATCCCACTGGCTGTACAGCACCTCCGAGAGCATTGCCAGGTAGCCCATGAAGCCGAGTCCGCCGACACACATCACCACGCCATAGAAGAACAGCAGCGTATCCCACTCGGCTCGGGCGATACGATTGAAGACGTCGAAGGGCACTACGCTACCGAGGCGTTCCAGGGCCTGTCTGTCGCCACGGCGTACTGCGATATTGCGCTTGCGTTCCAGTGAGCGGGGCAGGGTGCGGCGCAGATAGTAGCCGAAGAATTGCAGATATCCCAGACCGGTCATCATGCCCAGTACCGGCGGCAGGTGCAGCAGCGTGTGGCAGGCCACGGCACTGGCCACGGTGAGCAGGAACAGGGCGATGATGCGTCGTGCGCCGCGCTTGAGCTCGATGGGCTCGTGATGCGCATGGGGCCGGTGTTTCTTGACGAACAGGCTCATCGCCATGGCCGGCACCAGGTAATTGACCAGCGAAGGCAAGAACAGATCGAAGAATTCATAGAACTTGACCAGCCCGGCCTGCCACACCATCAGGGTGGTGATATCGCCGAAAGGGCTGAAGGCACCGCCGGCATTGGCGGCAACGACGATATTCACGCAACACAGGTTGATGAAGCGGTGATCGCCTTCTGCCACCTTGGTCACCACCGCGCACATCAACAGTGCCGTGGTCAGGTTGTCGGCCACCGGGGAAATAACGAAGGCGAGGGAACCGGTGATCCAGAACAGACTGCGATAGCTGAATCCACGCTGGAGCAACCAGGCGCGCAGTGCATCGAAGACGCGCCGCTCGTCCATGGCATTGATGTAGGTCATTGCCACCAGCAGGAACAGCATCAGTTCGGTGAATTCCAGCAGTGTCTCACGAAAGGCATGCTCGGCGGCATCGGGCATTCCAGCGCTGACATAGACCCAGCCGATCAGGGCCCAGATGATCCCTGCCGCCACCAGCACCGGCTTGGACTTGCGCATGTGCAACTTTTCCTCGCCCATCACCAGTAGATAGGCGAGGACGAAGATGGCCAGGGCGACGATGCCGACGTTGGTGCCGGTCATGTTCAGCGCGCCGGTGGCTGCTGCCAGCACGGGAGGGCTGAAGAACAGGACCAGTGCAGCGAGACAGAGGGTGGGCAGGTATCGAGGGACGGACGGGGGGTATACGTTGATATGCATGGAGGTAGCGGTTTTTATTAGCCAGGAAAAAAGGAAGCCCGATGCTACCATGAAGGCGTACATGGAAACTCCGCTACATTAGGCTCAGTACCCAAAGCGACGGTGCTCGCTGCCCGTCGGTGCCGTCACTTCCCCAGTCGGTCGATTTGCTTGGCAAGGGGGAAATCGCGCTCGCTGATTCCACCGGTTTCATGGGTGGTCAACCAGATATCCACGGTCTGGTAGACGTTGAACCACTCGGGATGAATGCTTGAGGGCCTGGGTGTCATCAGCCTTGCGGCTTACACTATGGGAGGAGTCGTCGGATATTTGGCCTTTGATGGTCGTCCGATCAAAGAAGTCATGGACCCCGATGTGGTATAACCGCGATCAGTGTCCCGTGCCAAGTGCGGGTTCTTACCTTGAGGCGCAAGTAGACGACGCATGTTTCTTGACAACTTCCATACACTCACGGACGGTCGTATCCGTATTTCCGCCGAGCAGGCCAGCCACTTCGCCAAGCGGGTTGCAGGCGATTACAACCCGATCCACAACCCGGATGCGCGCCGCTTCTGCGTGCCCGGAGACCTGCTGTTTGCTCTGGTGTTGGCGCGTTTCGGCCTGTCCCAGCGTATGACGTTTCGCTTTCTCAGCATGGTCGGCGCCGGGGTGGCACTCCACTTCCGTGAGCATGCCGATGGGGGCATCCAGGTGGAGGATGACACCGGGAAGGTCTATCTCAAGGTCGAGCGTAGCGGTGAGTCGACCCATGACGAGTCGGTGGTGGAAGCCTTTACCCGGCGTTACGTGGCCTTTTCCGGCAAGAACTTTCCGCATTATCTGAAGCCGCTGATGGAAGCGCAGGGCGTGATGTTCAATCCCCAGCGTCCGCTGGTGATCTACGACAGCATGGGCTTCGCCCTGGACCGGCTCGACGCTCTCGATCCAGGCCTGGAGTTGGCGGACTCCTCGTTCGAGGTGATCGGCAAACGTGGCGAGGCGTTGCTGGAATTTCGCATGACATCGGGCGCCGAGACCATCGGTAGCGGCTCCAAGAAGCTGGTGGTCAGTGGCCTGCGCGACTACGATGCCGATGCCATGGAAGCCATCGTCGATGAATTCTACCGTCTCAGACGGGCCTACGAAGCGATGGCCTGAGGCGATGAGAGATGCCGGTTTTGGGATGTCCGGCGTCGTCCAAGAGCATGCCTGACGAGAGGGGCTGTCGCATCCTGACACCATTGTTGGCGCAAATCGTCAAGAGCCGATAAGGAAGTGCTAACTTCACAGCAGTGCCATCGGTGGTGGATCATGAATACCTCCCTCAATCAACTGGTCACGGCTCTGGCTCCTGGCACACCGGATATCGAGATCGCTCGTGCCGTATTGATGCGGCCGATACTGTCACTGGCCGAAGAAAGGCTCGGCACTCCCGCCCAAGCGTTGATTCCCTATGGTCATTACAAGGCAAAGTTGTCTCATGACTACCTGGCCTCGCTGAAGGAATGCCCCAAAGGCAAGCTGGTGCTGGTGACCGCCATCAGTCCCACACCTGCCGGTGAAGGAAAGACCACGACCAGCGTCGGCCTCGCAGACGCTTTCAACCGTCTGGGGATACAGGCAGCAGCCTGCCTACGGGAACCTTCACTGGGCCCCTGTTTCGGCATGAAAGGCGGCGCGGCCGGTGGTGGACATGCGCAGGTCGTGCCCATGGAAGACATCAATCTGCATTTCAACGGTGACTTCCACGCCATCACTTCGGCACACAATCTTCTCGCTGCGTTGCTAGACAATCATCTGCACTGGGGGAATGCGCTGGACATCGATCCCCAGCGAATCGTCTGGAAACGGGTGATCGATCTCAACGACCGCGCCTTGCGTCACATCACCATCGGCCTTGGCGGCGCGGGCAATGGCATACCGCGCGAAGATGGCTTCGATATTACCGTGGCTTCCGAGGTCATGGCGATCCTGTGTCTGGCCAATGATCTCGACGATCTTGAGCATCGCTTGGGACGGATCATCGTCGCCTACCGTCGCGATGGCTCCCCGGTCACCGCTCACAACCTGGAGGCTGCTGGGGCCATGGCGGTGTTGCTCAGGGATGCCCTGCAACCCAACCTGGTGCAGAGCCTGGAACACAATCCAGCCTTCATCCATGGTGGACCCTTCGGCAATATCGCCCATGGTTGCAGTTCGGTGATGGCGACTCGCGCGGCATTGGCGTTGAACGATGTCGTCGTCACCGAGGCGGGCTTCGGAGCGGACCTGGGGGCCGAGAAGTTCATCGATATCAAGTGCCGGCAATCGGGCCTGTCCCCCGATGCCTCGGTACTGGTCTGCACTCTGCGGGCCCTGCGATTCCACGGCGGTGCCGACAAGGAGAGTTGGGGGATGCCCAACCCGGACAGGGTACGCCAAGGGTTCAGCAATCTCCGCCGTCATGTGGACAATCTGCGGCATTTTGGCTTGTCTCCGATCGTGGCCATCAACACTTTCGACTCGGACTCCCGGGAAGAACTCGACCTGTTGAAGTCGATGTGCGCCGAACTGGGGGTTCAGGCGCTGGAAACGTCGCACTGGGCTCACGGCGGAGCCGGGGCGATGACGCTGGCGGAAGCGTTGAGCGAGCAGCTCGACGAGGCGCCGGCACCCCATGTCAGATGCCTGTATCCTGACAGGCTGTCGCTGGCCGACAAGATCCGCACGGTGGCGACAGAGCTCTATGGGGCGGACGATATCACTCTGCATCCCGCTGCCGCGCGATGGCTGCAGACCTTCGAGGACCTGGGATATGGCGACTTGCCGGTGTGCATCGCCAAGACCCAGTACAGTTTCTCCTGCGACCCCCAGGCGCGTGGCGCCCCCGAAGGGCATCGGCTGGATGTGCGCGAGGTGCGCCTATCGGCGGGTGCCGGCTTCGTGGTCGCCGTGTGCGGCGATATCATGACCATGCCAGGATTGCCGCGGCAGCCTGCCGCGACGCGCATGGAGCTGGACACCCAAGGACATATCGTCGGCCTGTTCTGAGCCCGAGCCTATCGGACCGTCAATTGCTTGCCGAATAGCAGTCCTCCCCCGGGTACCTGGTTGGCCACGATGTTGAAGCCTATCGAGCCGAGGAAGCCGACCACGATCAGCAATGCCGAGTAGAGCACCAGCGGCAAGTGTGCCCAGTGGTCGACGAAATCGACCATTCCGAAGAACAGTGGGTGGGTCAAGTAGATACCGAAAGAGAACTCGTTGATCTTCTTGACCATCGGTGTGGCTGGGCGATCCTTGAGATAACGCATGAAGTACAGGGTAAAGAGGATGAACAAGGGCACCACCCAGACTTCCTTGGAAGAATATTCCAACCAGCTCGGCAGAGACAGCAATATGACGAGGCTGACGAAGCCCGCCAGCCACTTTGGAGAAGACAGCCAATGTAGCAGCATGACCCGTTCCTGGTTCGGGTAGTAACGGGCCAGCAGCACGGCCAGGAAAAACAAGTAGATCCAACCCAGGGGGGCGATCCACAGCAAGTAACCGGGCGGGTCGATGTCGAAGAGTCTTGTCAGGCCCCAGTACGACATGCTGATCAGGCTACCGATCGCCAGGCAGGGGCCGGCGGGAAGAAAACGTTCCAGATCATAGCGCGCATATACCCAGTAGAAGGCGTAGAACTGCGTGGCAATGATCAGGAAATAACCATGCCAGCCGGCATAGATCAGATACTCGATGAAGTTGGCCACGAAACCGATTTCGCCGTGGCTTGTGTCGACGTTCGTATAGTTGACGTTCACGTAGTTGGTGCCGGCATAGATCAGGCCATAGACCACATAGGGCACCATCACGTACTTGACTCGGTTGGCGAGGAAGCCCTCGGGAATGGTCTTGGCGTAACGGACGGAGAACAGGAAGATCGAGATGAAGATGAAGGCGGGGGTACCCAGCACCGTGGGAATCCGCGCCAGATCGACATAGACGTTGTCGATATGTTGGTTGAGCCGGTCCAGAAAGTGGAAGCAAAATACGGCGATACAGCCATAAAAGCGCAACCAGTAGATTTCTTCGATTCTTGCCATGGGGTCCCTGGAGGTTATCCGAACATGGACTTTGAACGGCATCGGCCGAACGATTGTCGGACTTCAATACCGTGAAAGAATTCCTGCGAACCGGTTTTTCATTTTTTTCATGGAGATGGAGGTGATATCGCATGCGCGCGCACCGGTCCCTCGTCGCCATGCTGATACTCACTCTACTGAGCGCCGGTGCGGCCGCGGCCGGACAGATCTCGCACCATGCCTTTCCTTCCGAGATATTGGACCGTGACTATGCCTACAATATCTATTTGCCGAGTGACTATGCCGATTCCGGGTTCTCGTATCCTGTGGTGTATTTGTTACACGGATCTTTCGGCAGTGAGCATGACTGGGTCGGCAAGGGGAGGTTGCGACGGATCGCCGATCGCATGATCCGCAACGGGGACATTCCACCGACGATCTTCGTGATGCCAGGCAGCCAGAGCTGGTGGGTGGATGGCTACAACGAGGAGGCCAGGACCGCCTTCTTCGAGGAGCTGATCCCGCATGTCGATGCGACCTGGCGTACCATCGCCGAGCGTGAAGGGCGAGCCATCGGCGGGCTGTCGGCGGGCGGCTATGGAACCGTCAATTTCGTGCTCGAATATCCACACATGTTTGCGGCGGCGGCGGCCTTGAGTCCGGCCTCGTACGAACCGTTACCGCCACAGCTGTCATCGAGCCATCGGCATCCCGCCTTCATGACTCCGGAAGGAAACTTCGATCCTGAGCTGTGGTTGAGGCTGAATTACCCCGAATACCTCGACGACTACAAGGCACAGGAATATGTCGTGCCCATGTACATCAGCTCCGGTGACCGCGATATCCTCGATATCGAGCGCCATGCCTCCGCACTCTATCGAAGACTGCAGGCTCACCAGCCTGACCGGGTGGCGTTCGAGTTGTTTCGCGGTGGGCACCAATGGCGGGTATGGCGTGCCAGCCTGCCGCCGGCACTGCGCTTCATGGCGACTTATACCAGCTTGCCGCGCAAGGAGCTGGCCGCCGACTGAGGCTTCAGTCCTCCAGCATGGCCAGACGCTGTTCGAGAAAGCGTCGCTCCGGGACCTGCTGCGCCAGCTCGAGCGCGCGCCGGTAGGCGGCGCGCGCTTCGGCACGCTTGTCCAGCCGCCGGCACAGGTCCGCCCGGGCCGCATGGGCCGGGTGGTAGTCGGCCAGCTCGCCCTGAGACAGTAGGGTATCGATCAAGGCCAGACCGGCATCGGGGCCGTCGCGCATCGCCACGGCGACGGCACGATTCAGCGCGATCACGGGAGAGGGTTCTACCCGGGCCAGGACGTCATAGAGGCCGACGATCTGCTCCCAGTCGGTCATCTCGGCACTCGGCGCCTCGGCATGCACGGCAGCGATCGCCGCCTGCAGCGTATAGGGGCCGAAGCGCCGCGATCGCAGGGCCTGTTCCACGAGCGACGCACCTTCGGCAATCAATGCCCGGTCCCACAGGGCGCGATCCTGTTCGTCGAGCAGGATCAGTTCGCCTGTCGCGGAGGCGCGCGCCGTGCGACGCGACTCATGCAGCAGCATCAGCGCCAGCAGGCCGAGGGCTTCGGGCTCCGGCAGCAGTTCGTGCATCAGGCGGCCCAGTCGGATCGCTTCGCTCGACAGGTCGGCGCGCGTGACGCTATCCCCTGAGGAGGCCGAGTACCCTTCGTTGAACACCAGGTAGATCACGCGCAGTACCGCATCCAGGCGTTCTGGCAATTCCTCTGCCGAGGGCAACTGATAGGGAATGCGGGCGTCGCGGATCTTGGCCTTGGCGCGTACGATGCGCTGGGCCAGGGTGGAGGCCCGGCTCAGGAAGGCGCGAGCGATTTCCTCGGTGGTCAGGCCGCAGACTTCGCGCAGCGTCAAGGCCACCTGAGCATCCGCCGGCAGCGCCGGATGGCAACAGGTGAAGATCAGGCGCAGGTGATCGTCGGCCACGCTCGCCTCGTCCCAGTCCGGCGGCGTGGCAGAATCGATCTCCAACTGGTTGGCGAGTTCGGCCACGGAAGCATCGTAACGGGTCTGGCGACGCAGGCTGTCGATCGCCTTGAAGCGCCCGGCCGAGACCAGCCAGGCACGCGGATTGGCCGGCATCCCCTCGCGCGGCCATTGGGTCACGGCCGCGGCGAAGGCATCGTGCAGCGCTTCCTCGGCGAGCTCGAAGTCGCCCAGAAGCCGGATCAGGGTGGCAAGAACGCGTCGCGAGTCGTCACGGTAAATGGCCGCGACTTTCTCGCGTATGGCAGGGCTGGCCTCACTCATCATCGGCGGACTCTGTCGGGGGGCGCTCCATAGTATTGTTCATGCCACGCCATCGGTCATGCGGGGTGTTCCTGTGCGTGAACCGACGGCGAAGTGACATCGAGTTCGCGTACCGGCCGTACCTCGACGCTACCCACGCGGGCTGCCGGGATCTTCTCGGCGATCCGCAGGGCCTCGTTCAGGTCGTGGGCATCGACCAGGTAGAATCCTGCCAGTTGCTCCTTGGTTTCGGCGAAGGGCCCATCGGTGATCGAGGTCTTGCCGCCTCGCACCCGCACGGTGGTGGCGGTATGCACGCTCTGCAGGGCCTCGGCGGCGATCATCCGCCCGCTGGCCTGGATATGCTCGGCATAGGCCAGGCACTCGCTGTCCTCGGGACTCTCGGGCAGGGAATGCAAAAGCGCTTCGTTGCTGTAGACGAGGCAGAGATATTTCATGACGGCTTCCTTTATGCAGTGCTTCCGTTATGGCTCGAGATCGAACATGGCCTTGCCGCTGGCCATGTCGAAGGGGGCTGAGAAGTGCTCGTGCACCACCAGCCAGCGACCGTCGATACGGCGATAACCGGCGGTCATTCGCATCCAGCCGGATTCCTGCTCGCCCTTGTCGTTGGTGCCCCCGCAGTTGACGAGGGCGTGGCAGAAGGCGGCGTGCTCATCCGCGGTGATCGCCACCTCGTGTAGTTCGAAGGTCATCGGGCCTTGGCACATGGCCATGCATGCCTCCCAGTGCTTGCGGTAGGCCTCGAGTCCCTTGAATTGCAATTGGCTGATGGCATCGAAGGCCACGATACCCGGTGCATAATGGGCGGTGATGGCCTCGATGTCCTTGTCGCGCACCGCAGCTTGCCAGGATTCCTGCAGTTCGAGAATCGCGGCCTCGGCGGAGACGTGGGTGGTTGCGCTCTGCATGTCGGCTTCCTCCTGCGAGGGATGGTATTTGTTCCTATGACACAGCGTAGTCGTCCGACGAGGTACGAAATCGACAGCGGCGGAAAATTTCCGCTTGAAACCGATGCCGCGTGTCTCCACTGATGACGGTATGAGTCGTGGAATACACAAGGAGCAACAGGATGGCAACGGCAAATCTGATTCCGCGTATCGGCCTGGGCACCTTTCGTCTCAAGGGGCAGGAGGTCATCGACTCGGTGAGTTCCGCGCTCGAACTGGGTTACCGGCATATCGACACTGCCCAGGCGTACGAGAATGAAACCGAGGTGGGGCAAGCGATTCGGCAAAGCGGCGTGCCGCGTGACGAGATCTTTCTCACCACCAAGGTGTGGTACGACCGCCTCGAGAGCGATGATCTGATCAGGAGTCTGGAAGAGAGCCTCGATCGGCTCGGCGTGGACCACGTCGATCTGGCGTTGATCCACTGGCCATCGCCGAATGGCGAGGTGCCGATGGGCGAAACCATCGGAGCCCTCAACGAGGCGCGAGAGAAGGGGCTGACGAAACACATCGGCGTGTCCAACTTCACCATGGCGCATCTCGACGAAGCGCTCGGCGTGCCCGGGGGTGAGCATCTCGTCACCAACCAGATCGAGGTGCATCCCTACCTGGCCAACCGTAGGGTGGTCGAGCATTGCCAGGCCAGCGGGCTGCAAGTCACCGGCTACATGCCGCTGGCGGTGGGCAAGGTGATGAAGGACCCGCTGCTGCAGGAAATTGCCGACGCCCACGGCGCGACACCGGCACAGGTCGCCCTGGCCTGGGTCGCCGGCCGCGATATCGTGGTGATTCCGTCGTCCACCAAGCCGGAGCACCAGCATGCCAACCTGGCGGCACTGGAACTCGAGCTCAGTGACGACGAGATCGCCAGGATCGACAAGCTGGACGCCGGCGAGCGCATCGCCGATCCCGAATGGGCACCGCGGTGGGATGAATGAGCGAGTGACAGCCAAGATCCTCGTGAGTGCCTGTCTGCTCGGTAGCCCGGTGCGTTATAACGGCAGCGACAAGCGCATCGAGCATTCGCTGCTGGAGCGATGGCGGTGCGAAGGGCGTCTGGTCTCGATCTGCCCTGAAGTCGCCGGCGGCCTGCCGACGCCGCGTCCACCCGCCGAGATCGAACAGGCAGCCAGCGGGAGCGACGTACTGGAAGGCGAGGTGCGTATCCTCGATGCCCAGGGTGACGATGTGACCGCGCCCTTCGTTGCCGGCGCTCGGCTGGCGCTGCAAGTGGCCCGGGAGTATGACTGTCGCTTCGCCCTGCTTACCGACGGCAGCCCCTCCTGCGGCAGCAGGGAGGTCCATGACGGCAGCTTCAACGGTACCCGTCATGCCGGTGAAGGCGTGACGGCCGCCTTGCTGCGTCGGCACGGCATCGAGGTCTTCGCCCATGACGAGATCGAGGCGCTGGCCGAGCGCCTCGGCGGGCTTTGAGTAGCACTCTTCCGAATAACCAGGCGAGATACGACTTCCGGGCCCGTCGCGAAGTCGACTTGACTGGCCGACTCTAGCGGTTACGCTCACTGTTTCCTCCGTCCTTGCAGACCCGACCATGCATCCCCAGAGAGAAATCCTGCACAACGAGCTTCATGCCCGGCCCTCGATCTATTTCACGGGGCCGGCATACCTGCACCATTTCGCCTTTCTCGATGCCGATGGCGTCTGTGACACCATCATTCGCCGTCTTTGCGAGGCCGCCGAGACGCCGCTGGATACCAACGCCGCCCAGGGGATCATCAAGCTCGAGGGTATGACCCTGAAGTGGGAGCGGCACACGGAATTCTTCACCCTCACCATGCTGGTGCCCAAGGTCGAAGACGGCGAGCACTGGCCTGAACCCCCCGTCGTGCTGGCGCACATCGTCGATCAACACCAGGACGTGTTGATCAATGCCAGCCTGGTGCTGATCGAATCGGCGACGCACTGGGCGGGAGATACCGCGGCCTATGGTTTCCAGGACCCGGCCGGCTCGAATGTCGGTGGTGGGGACGCCACCGTGTGGAGTGACTTCCGACTCACTCCGGAGGGCGTCAATCGTCTGCTGGTCGTCAATCGCCAGCTCAATGACTATCGCCTGGGCAGGATGACGCGTCGGCTGCTGGAAATCGAGACCTACCGCATGATGGCTTCGCTGTCGCTACCACTGGCCAAGGAACTCAGCAAGGAACTCAGACAGTTCGAACACGAGCTCGGCGACCTTTCGGACCGCAATGCCGAGAACGATCACGGGAGCCCGCGGCCGTTATTGGATGCCATTTCGTCGCTCTCGGCACGCCTGGAACGCAGCAGTGCTCGCTCCCGACAGCGTTTCAGTGCGACCGAGGCCTATGCCAGGATCGTGTTCAGCCGTATCGAGGAACTGCGTGAAACCCGGGTGGAGGACTGTCAGCGGCTGGGTATCTTCATCCTGCGACGTTTCCGCCCGACGGTCCGTTACTGTGCGGCGATCGACAAGCGCCAGGTGAGCCTGGCCCAGAGTGTCGCCCAGTTGAACGACCTGCTGCGAACGCGAGCCCAGGTCGAGATCGAGGAACAGAACTCGGAAATGCTGCAGAGCCTCAATGAACGCACCAGCAGCCAATTGAAGATCCAGAAGGCTGTCGAAGGGCTGTCGATCATCGTCATCAGCTACTACATCGTCAGCCTGTTCAAGCTTTCCCTCGAAGGGGTCGATGCCCTCGGTCTGGCGGTCGAGCCGCGACTCGCGGCCGCCATCCTGGGCCCCCTTGGCATCCTGATCATCGGGGGGCTGGCCTGGCGTATCTGGAAGGTCAAGCGTCACTGAGCGAATCCCTTCAATTTTTTCGTTGCCTGCCGATAACGCATGACACGACCCGGTAACGACCGGGTCGACTGTGCTGTTCTCTGCGATTCTCAGAAGGCAATGAAATGAAAAGACGCCTGAGCATCCGGGCCATGCTGATTGGCCTCTTCGTGGTATCTCAAGGAAATCGTCGAGCGCCTGGAGCAGGTCACGCACTTTGCCTCGGAAATCGCCGATGCCACCCAGGAGCAGTCGATCGGTATCGAAGAGATCAACCGGGTGATCGCGCAGCTTGACCAAGTGACCCAGCAGAATGCCAGCCTGGTACAGGAGGCTTCGACGGCCAGCCATAGCCTGGACGAACAGGCGGCCGAGATGCATGCCCTGGTCGGCCATTTTCAAGTCACTGGCGACCCGACGTCACCGCCAGCCCATCGGCCGGCCTTGAGTGACAAGAGAGAAACAGCGACCACTGACGGGTGAAAAGGGGGAGCGATCATGGTGGTGGCATCGATTGCCGCTCATTCAGCATGCAATCGAATGCCTCTTGTCTTATGTTCGATGGACAGGCTTCGCTAACGGACTGCTGGAGACACCATGATTCGCACCCTGCTGGTCACCGCCGACGGTCAATTCCACACCGGCAACGAGGAACTCATTGCCCGCTGGCGTGACGACCCGGACAGCCATATCTGGATCGACCTGCAGGGTGAACCGATGGCGCGAGAGCGGGCATTGCTTGAGGAATTTGGCTGTCACCCGATGGCCATCAACGACGCGCATCGTGAACGTCATCCGCCCAAGATCGAGGAATTCGAGTCTCACACCCTGGTCATCTATCGCGGCATCTCCTCCTTCGATGCCGAACTGAACTACCAGCCACAACAGATCTCCTTCTTCATCAGCGATCGTTACCTGATCAGCCTGCATCCCGGCATGGCCATGAGCGTCGACCGCTTGTTCGAGCATGAGGGCAAGCCCCTGCTTCGGATATCCCCCGAGCATGTCGCCTTGAAGATCATGTATATCTCCGCGGGTTTTTATCTGGATGGCCTGCTGGAATTCGAAACCCAGCTCAGCGATCTGGAAGATGAACTGCAGGAAGCGGGTACCGACAAGCTGATGCGGCGAATCATCAGTTATCGGTCGCGACTGGTGAAGATGCGCCGTATCTTCAATTACCACCAAGGCATCACGCGGGAGCTGATTGCCTACGACTACCGACACCTCTCGCGCGAAAATGCCGAGACGCTGCACGCCATCAACGATGTCTACGAGCGCTTCGAGCGGCTCTATAGCCTGACGCAGATGTACTACGACATCTGTGGTGACCTGATCGACGGCTACATATCGATCTCGTCTCACCAGCTCAATAACACCATGCGCATCCTGACGGTCATTACTGCCATCTTCGTGCCGCTGACCTTTATCGTCGGCATCTATGGCATGAACTTCGAGCATATGCCGGAACTGGGCTTCAAGTACGCCTATTTCGTGGTGCTGGCCCTCATGTTCGGTATCGGCGTTGGCCTCACCTGGATATTCCGCCGCAAGGGGTGGATCTGAGATGGTTGCCCTTATGCCGTGGTCGTGGTGCCGAGAACTCCGGTGTTGGTCAGCCTGGCCCGCAACATCAGCAGGGCAGCCATCAGCAGGATGACCAGGCCGGCCAGCAACAGCGGAAAGGCCTGGGCGCCGACCAGATCGAGCAGTGGGCCGGTGAGCGATGGTGCGATCATTGCTCCCAGGCCACAGGCAAGAAAAATCAGCCCGGTGTTGCGTCCCGTCATCTCCATGACCTGATTGCCCAGGCTGAGCAGCGTCGGAAACAGGGCCGATGCCGACAGCCCGAACAGCAGCACCGCCAGCGACAAGGGCAGCCACAGTGCATGGAGCGCGAGAGCGGTCAGCAGTCCCAGGCCCAGGCAACCGTAGAGCATCGTCCAGGGAGACCCCCAGCCCAGCAGCGGTATGGCCAGTAGGCGCCCCAATGACAGGGCGAGCCAGAACAGCGACACCAGGAAGGCGGCGTCATCGGCGGATAGGCCATTGAGGGTGCCGTAGGTGGTGATCCAGCCGGCGAAGGTGATCTCGGTGCCAACGTAGAGGCCGAACATCAGCATGAAACCGGCCAATAGCCAGGCATCCCGGGGCTTGGCGGGAGATTCCTCCGGTGCGCCTTCACGGGAGCGCTGCCGGAGTGGGCTGGCCAGGCGCGACAGCGGCCATATGAGTGCCAGCAGATAGAGGCCGACAAGCCAGAAGGCCCAGTGGAACTGCCCGGTCAGGGCGATCGCAGTGATCATGACCAACGGCACCAGCATGTTGCCCAACCCGAAACAGAAGTGCAGGGCACTGATATGCGGCCCGGCCATCTCGCGGTGGGTCCACAGCAGTAACGTATTGCCGCCGGTGTTGAGCGAAACCTCCGAGAGCCCGAGCAGGAACACCACCGCGGTGAGCACGGCAAGCGCCACGCTCAAGGGGGCCAGAACGAGTCCCAGGACAGCCAGCAGTACCATGCCGGTCAGTAACCGGTGACCTGGTAAGCGATCCAGCAACAGACCGGCGCTGACAGCACCGATCATGGTGCCCAGCGCCCGCGCGGTAAACAGGATGGCGATCTGGCTCATGCTCGAGCCGGTCATCGCGGCGAGATGCGGCAGGGCCGGGCCCAGCAGCCCGGCGGTCATGCCAGCGCCGACAAACATCCCGAAGTAGGTAAGGGTCACCTGCCGATGGTGACGGCTGGGAAAACGCAGCATGTCCAATCCCTGGCGAAACGCATGGAGTCGAGGACGCATCCTGACGCATATGGCTGCGAATGTTGCCACCGATGAGGGTGTGACGTAAACGTTTTAGTTTGTCATCATCACGCCCTCCCTGGAGAAGCTCCCTCCAGCAAATGACCGGGTCTCGCCAGCGGCTATTCCAGCACCCACGGCTCCAGCGACACTTCGTCCTTGCAGCTATCGTCCACGGTCGCCTGGGGATCGCCGAGAAACTCCTGGATCATGATCGAGCGGCATTCGGTGACGGGGCTGTGCCCCATGGCCTGAAACTCCACGAACTGCAGATTGGGCATGGTGCGTGCCGCATGCTCGCTCCAGCGCGTTCCGCAGCACGGGTCCATCTGGCCATGAATCGCCAGGGCCGGCGTCTCCGAGACCAGCGGGTCGTTGTGCTCCGCCGGCACATCGCCGTCTTCGCCCCACCAGGCGCATAGCCATGGAGGTTCGAAGCCCAGCACCGCGGGTTCGCGTTGGACCGCGGCGATCGAGTCCTCCGGGGTGGGGCGATTGGTGCCCATGTCGCTGCAGACATGGGCCAGGAAGTAGCCCAGCGCATAGGTGGGCGCTTCCGGCTCGGGGTCGTAGTCGTCGATCAGGAAGAAATCCTTCAGGCGGGAGTAATCGCCTTGCTCGATGTCGGTGATCAGACTCGGCAGCATCGCGTAGTCGCTGGCCAGGGTCAGGTAGAGAGTGTCGATAAAGGCCGCGCCATCGAAGTAGAGCGTCTTCTCGCTGCCATCGGCCTCCTTTACGGTGGTGACGAAAGGCTTGGCATCGAGGGCCCGGCGTGCCCTGTCGATGGCCAGGAACCAGGCGGGCAGCATCTCTCGGCAACCTTCACGCTGCGTTACGCACAGGGCCAGGGTGTCGGTGAAGGTCTGCTTGGCGGTATACAGCTCGTCCACGGGCGCGCGATTGCGCAGGTTGATGAACCAGGGCCAGCCGAGAATCGCCGCGCGCACACTGTCCGGGTGATACTGGATGTAGGACAGCACCGTGCCGCTACCCGTCGATGAGCCGAAGGCGTCGATGGTGTCGTAATCGAGCAGGCGACGAATCTCCTCGACGTCCCGGCTCACCGAGTAGGAGTTGTACTGGGAGACGTCGATGCCCTCATCGACGAGCTTCTGGTAACAGTCGGCCACGACGCCGGTGATGCTATCCAGGCGTTCCATGGGATCCAGCGAGGAGGCAATGGCCGGCGTGTGGATGATGTTGTGGTAGGGAGACACCGCCGCATAGTCGGGACATTCCAGCGCCGGTTCGGCATGAATGAACCCGCGGTGATCCATCGTCACCAGCGTGCGGTTGCCGACGTCCTTGAGCAGTTGCTCCAGGTAGTCGCGATTGCCGAGCGAGGAATAGCCGGGACCACCGGGGAAGAAGATGACCGGCACATCGGCACTGTCGTCTCCTGACGCCGCTTCTGCTTCGGGCTCGAACACCGCCACGGGCAACTCGATGATGATGCCGTTCGGCTCGTCCCAATTCTCTTGGCCATAAAAGGTGTAGCACTGCGCCTGTAGCTCGTTCAGCACCTGCGTCGCGCACTCCGACGGCTCCAGGCGGGGAACCTGGTCCGACGATTGGGCGTGGGCTGGCGCCTGCCAGAAGGCGGCGCCAAGCAACAGGAAACCAAGCGTGAGAGGAACGGCGGGAGAGGGGTAGTGAGGATAGCGGATGAATTTCATGGTCAGCCACCGAGGTTTGTTATTGGGCTTGTCCGTGATCGCTGACTCTCAAGCTAGCAGGGGCGGCTAGGGGGGCAAGTGGCAGCGTAACTGTTCCAACCGCGCATAGAGATGTTCCGTAAAGAAACCGTGCATCAGGAAACGCTGGCTCAGGTTCCCGGGGCCAGCCAGTCGAGGGTCACCAGGTCCAGCACCACCGGCCAGTTGCCAGGCATCGATGTTTGTTGGAAGATGTTAGGAAACGGTGTTCGAAAACTTTAGTCAAGAACGCAATATTTGCAAGAGTCACAGCGAGCGGCAGGGGAGGCTACGACTTGAGCCAACGACAAGGAAATGCCACGGCGCATCAGGCCGTCAGAGACCGCTATCCCGATGCCTTGCGGGCCGGCGCCTTGCTGGTGGTGGTGTTCGGTCACTGGATCGCGACATTGCCGCGGCTCCAGGACGGGCAAATGGTGGCGACCGATCATCTGCTGGTGGTCTGGACCGGGGCCGGGGTTCTCACCTGGGTGCTGCAGGTCGTACCGCTGTTCGTGTTCGTGTCGGCCGCGGTCAGTGCGGATGGCGCCCTGCGCCGGCTCGAGGAAGGCCATCGACAACTGCATTGGTGGGCAGGCAGGGCACTGGGCCTGGCCCGCCCCACGGTCACCTACCTGGCTGTCCTCATGGCCTTCGCCATCGTTGCCGCCTATACCGGCGGTCGCCTCCTTGGCCCCCTCAACCATTCGCTGACGATCCACTTGTGGTTCCTGATGATGCTGCTGGGGATCCAGGCGTTGCTGCCGCTCAGTGTCTGGGCCGATCGTCGTTGGGGGCTCAAGGCCGTGGTCGGCCTGCTCGCCATCGCCGCTGTCGTCGATCTACTGCGTGCTCGTATCGCGTCTCCCGGTGACCTGCTGGAATTGGGAGCACTGGTCACCAGTCGCGACGGTGGGATCGGCTGGGTCAATGCCGCTGCCGTCTGGCTGTTGCCACAACAACTTGGCATCGCCTGGAAGCGAGGCCGCTTCGCCGGGCCACGTGTCGGTATCGGCCTGCTGCTGCTCGGGCTGCTGTGGCTGGCTGGCACCGTCGCTACTGGCTATCCCGTGGCCATGGTGGATGGCGAGTTCGGCAGCCCCAGCAACCTTCTGCCGCCGACGCTGGCACTGGTGGGGGTGATGTGGATCCAGGTGGGTGCGGTGCTGACATTCGAGGGTCCGGTGCGGCGGCTGCTGGAGCGTCGTCGGGTGGACCGGCTGGTGGCGATTCTCGGGGCGCTGGGGATGCCGCTGTATTTGTGGCACAAGTTCGCCGAGTTGCCAGCGGCATGGCTGGGGGAACGCCTGGGCGTTCCCATCGATGCCGGGGTCCCCGGGGAAGTGGGGTTCTGGTTCGGCCGCCTGTGGTGGATCGCATTGTGTATTATCGTGGTTGCGCCCGTCATGGTGGCGGTCGTGACGTTCGAGATGCGCCGCAAGCGGGATGTGGCACATGCCACCGTGACTCCGGTGATTGTGGTGGGAGGGGCGGTGCTGATCGGCGGCATCGTTATCAGCCTGGTGCTGGGCGCGCTTCCCGGCGCCATTTTCGGCCTCGTGGGCGTGGCTGCCGCGTCCTATCTGCTGCGCGCTCACCCGCAGCCGCAGCGTGCCTGATGGGGGCGCCGTCCTGTTCAACAACCTCATTGCGATAGATAAGGATTCCTATGTCACCCCAGGCACTCTTGGCAGAACTGGAGAGGAAGGGCGAAGAAAACGATGCCCGAACCACCGAGCGATGCCGGAAATATCTCAACATCACCCGCGACACCGGTCAGTTCCTGGCAGTGCTGCTCAAGGCCATGCAGGCCAGCAGCGTGCTGGAAATCGGCACCTCGAATGGCTACTCCACCCTGTGGCTGGCCGCGTCGATCGTTGAGTCGGGACGGATCACCACCGTCGAGGTCTCGCCCGACAAGGTGCGCGAGGCTCGCGACAATTTCGCCAGGGCCGGGTTGGCACACAAGATCCAGCAGATCGAAGGCTCGGCAGCGGACTACCTTCGAGCGCAGAAGGCATGCTTCGATGTCGTCTTCCTCGATGCCGAGCGCTCGGAATACATGGGCTTTGCCGATGATGTGGTCGCGGCACTGAAACCCGGTGGGGTGCTGGTCTGCGACAATGCCGTCTCGCATCAGGCGGAACTGGCCGACTTCATGGCCCATATCGAGAGCCTGCCGGCCTTCACGACCTGCCTGGTGCCCGTCGGCAAGGGCGAGTTCGTGGCGTACAAGGAGGCGGAATAAGCCTCGCCGCTACCGGTCTGCTACGGTTATGACTAACAATCTCTCCAGCGATGAGGTTTGACGCCATGATCCATGACCCCAGCGGACACATCAGCCTGCACCCCAATCCACAGCGGGTTCGCGTCTGGGTCGGCGGGACACTGATCGCCGATACCCATGACGCCATCGAACTGCGCGAGAAGGGCTATCCCCATCGCCAGTACATTCCGCGCCAGGACGTCGACATGCAGCGCCTGGTTCGCTCGACCACGGTCACCCACTGCCCGTTCAAGGGCGATGCCAGCTACTACTCCGTCGAGCTGGACGGGGAAACGGTGACCGATGCCGCCTGGAGCTACGAACAACCGTTCGAGGCCATGGCCGATATCGCTGAACACCTGGCGTTCGATACTCGCCTCGTCGACGAAAAGCACTCCTGATAACCGGGAATCACCTTGATAAGCCATTTCTTGTTTGAAATGACTCGCCTCGACAACTACTCCTACAAGTAGCTGGCAGGATGGTGCTTAGCATGAGCGCCGAGCCCAGCGCATGGCGCTCCGACATGGTTTCGCTAACAAACGGAGGTTTTGTTATGCAAGTCAGAGAAGTCATGACGCCACGGTCACAGGCTAGCTATCTCGACATGGATGCGAGCATTCGCGAGGTGGCCGAGAAGATGCAGCAAGACGGCTCAGGATTCGAGCCGTTGGTGCAAGGCGACAAGATCGCCGGTACGGTCACCGATCGGGATATCGCCGTCCGTGCGGTTGCCGAGGGCAAGAGCCCTGATGACAAGGTGAGTTCCATCGCTACCACCAGTGTTCTCTATACCTTTGAGGACAAGGACGTCAAGGACGTGCTCCAGAACATGCGGGAGCAGAAAGTTCAGCGTCTGGTGGTGCTCAACAACGCCAGCGACAAGGATTTTACTGGAATCCTTAGCTTGGGTGACATAGCCAATCGCTGCGAGGATGACGAAGCGGCCAAAGGGATCGTCGGCTGCTGCAAGCATTATCACTAACCGTCTCTCAGCAGTTCTTTGTCAGGCACCGCTTATATATGCGGTGCCGCTTTTTTGTTGCCACGCCCTGGAGTGGTCCCCTCCCGTGCGGCACAGGCGATAGTGCACGGTGACGGAGGGCCGATGTGCTGCTTCTCGAAAGACTTTTCCCTTGAGGTTCCGTGGGTTGCGTGATTTGTGGCAGAAGGCAGAGGCGCAGGCTAATGTGAGGTGGCGAGCACGCTCGTTTCCGTAGGGGAACGGGTAACCGTCGGATCGTCCTGTTCCCATATCCATGATCACATGTCCACGAGGGAGGTAGCCATGACCAACCTAGTCCCCACTCCCCATCTCGCCGTCAACGATGGAGAAGCCGCTGTGGCATTTTACGAGAAAGCCTTTGGCGCGACACTCGAAGGAAAGCATCTTGCCGAGGACGGAAAGCGGTTGATGCATGCTCATCTGAATCTTGGCGCTGGCGCGATCTATCTGCATGACGAGTTCCCTGAGTTTGGAGACCATGGTGGTGCCAAGGCTCCCACGCGGCTTGGTGGCGCGAGCTGCGTCATCCATCTCGATGTACCTGACGCCGATGTCGCCTGGGAGCGGGCAGTCAACGCCGGCGCGGAAGTCATCATGGCGCTCGACAATCAGTTCTGGGGGATGCGGTATGGCCAGATCAAGGATCCCTTTGGTCATATCTGGTCCATCGGTGGCCCAGTGAAATGAAACACCGTTCGATATGAGGTCAAGATGAAAAATCTGACGGGTTCGTGTTTGTGTGGGAAAGTAGAAATCCAGGTGGCGGATAAATTCGACTTTATCGGCTACTGTCATTGTTCGGAATGCCGCAAGTGGTCGGGCTCCGCGTTTGCGGCCGGTGGTCTTGTGGATGCAAAGGATTTCACGATTACGGTCGGGGAGCAGTTCGTATCCCGCTACCCGAAATCCGAGGAGACGGAATTGGGGTTTTGCGGCCACTGTGGTTCGAGCCTGTTCTCCCACAAGCTGAAACGAGGGAAATATATCGTTCGGCTAGGTGTGCTCGATGATGCCCCCACGCAGCAACCCAATGTGCATATATTCTGTGCATCGAAGGCGCCGTGGTTCGACATCACCGACCAGCTCGATCATTTCGATGAGCTTCCATGAACGTGACTTTAGTGAGTTCTTCCCGGCCAATGGAGAAGATACCATGATAGCCGTCATATTCGAAGCCATGCCGACACCCGACCAACGTCAGCGTTACTTTGATATTGCTACCGAGTTGAAACCGCTGCTTGATGATATCGAGGGCTTCATCTCCATCGAACGTTTCCAGAGCCTTAATGACCCGAATAAACTGCTGTCACTTTCGTTCTGGCGCGATGAAGCTGCCATCGAGCAATGGCGACGCCTGGAACAGCATCGAGCCGCGCAGCGGGCGGGTAGGTCCTCGATATTCGAGAACTACCGACTAAGGATTGCTCATGTCGTGCGTGACTACGGTCTCGACGACCGCGAGCAGGCGCCAACGGATAGCCGCGAAGCCCATGGGCGATAGTGCTGTCATTTTTTTGGGTTGGCGGACAGACCCAAGAAATCATCGAAGCCTTGGCCCGCCCTAGGGATGAGGCTTCGAAACAAGCATGTTGTGCTGATCAGTGCGGGGAGCTTTCTTGTTCAAGCAAATCGGTATCCACGTCAAGCTTATGTAATACGATCACTTGTTCAGACTTGAGCGTCGATCGCATCCGCTCTCGACACTTGATCCCTTCTTCTGACCAGTCATGCTCTTTCTCGTAGGTTTCATGATCTGGCCATTGAGCATAAGCGATGAATTTACCATCTTCCGCTCTATGCAGGCGCGAGCCTAGGCTGCCGAAATTCGTGTGGATATACTTTGTCGTTTCTTCCCAGGCTTCACGAAACGCTTCCTCTTTCCCTGGGATAACATCGAACTCCAGAATGATAGCCAGCATACTTCTTCCCTTTTAAACAAATAAATAATCGGAAGCATTAAGCATGCCAGAAAGGTTCTTCATTTTCGTCCTTCCTTTGACTGTCCCCGGGGCTTGCTGCAGCCGCGATGGTACGCCATTCCCTCAGGCTCTTCCTAACTCGCATAAGGATACGAGTCCGATGAGGAGTCCCTCGGACCTGGTGGCCGCGGTAGCGCGGATAGAATTCAAGGAAGAAATTCGGATCCAGGTTCGTGCCGCCTTCTGGTGCTGCGACTGGCTGGTTGCGAGATAACCCATACACCACTCTTTGCATCGAAGGCATTGCCAAGAGAGGATGGGCTTCGCGAAGCGAAGCCCATTAATTCACGTGGCGTGACGCTCAGGATCCGATTTTCCAGAGCTGGAGCAGCGGCTCCTTGATGCCGTTGCGCCTGGCCACGTACTCGGCTTCGCGCCGCGCGTTGGCTGCTTGCTCCACGCTCATCGGTCCCTCGTCCGGCTCACGTCGTGCCGTGACTATCGTACGCCCTGCCCAGGAGGCTCTGACGATACCTAGGTGGAAGCGGCCAATTTCAGTGATGTGTTGAGTGTTCATGGGATGCCCTCCGGTTTGGGTGCATGTGCTGGACATGGCTTACCCCTGACGCTGCAGCTTTTTTTACAACCGGGTCTGTGCGCTTTCGACGACAGGCTTACCTGAACGTTAGTACACATTTTGTTACATTCAAGGAGATTATTGAGCGCTCGTGTCGACGGGGGCATAACGCCTAGACTCGAAGGGTATCCCTGTTGATGGGAGGCTAGGCTCATGGTCACACCCCTTACCTGCGTACGCCAGCTTGCGACTCGGTGAGCGCAGCAGCGACTACGATGCGCTGCTGGAGCAGGTCGGCGACCGGCCGTTCGTCCTGCTCGGCGAGGCCTCCCACGGCACCGCCGAGTTCTGTCGTCTGCGCGGAGAGATCACTCGACGACTGATAACGACGGCCGTCGAGCCTTTCGACCGAGGTGAAAGCTGGCAGAAAAAGAAGAGGCTCCCGAGACTTATCCCTTCGGGGTTTGAGCCACACCGGCGCCTCGATTGGGTAGAATGAAATTTGACCAACGGCTTCGAAGCGGGCGCTGCCCGTTCCTCATCATGGCAATCGAACCTGACAGCTCGGTGATCCCGACGCAATACTGGCACGCGCTTGACGATGGGCGCATCCAGTGCGATGTCTGCCCACGCGCCTGCAAGTTGCGCGAAGGCCAGCGCGGGCTGTGTTTCGTTCGCGCCCGCGAGGGCGACCAGATCGTGCTCACCACCTACGGGCGCTCCAGCGGCTTCTGCATCGACCCCATCGAGAAGAAGCCGCTCAACCACTTCCTCCCCGGTACTTCGGTGCTCTCCTTCGGCACCGCGGGCTGCAATCTCGCCTGCAAGTTCTGCCAGAACTGGGACATGAGCAAGTCCCGGGAGATGGACACCCTGGCCGACGCCGCCAGTCCCGAGATCCTGGCGGACGCCGCCGTGGCCCGCGGTGCCCACAGTGTCGCCTACACCTACAACGACCCGGTGATCTTTCTGGAGTACGCCAGGGATGTGGCCGACGCCTGTCGCGAGCGCGGCGTGCGCTCGGTGGCCGTCACCGCGGGCTATATCTGTGACGCCCCGCGGCGGGAATTCTTTGCCCACATGGACGCGGCCAACGTCGACCTCAAGGCGTTCACCGAGGGTTTCTACCGCAAGATCTGCGGCGGCAGCCTGACTCCGGTGCTGGACACCCTGGAATACCTGCGTCACGCCACCGACGTCTGGCTCGAGATCACCACCCTGCTGATCCCGGACGAGAACGACTCGCCGCCGGAAATCGAGGCCCTGAGCCGCTGGGTAATGGATCGGCTCGGCCCCGACGTGCCGCTGCACTTCACCGCCTTTCATCCGGACTGGAAGATGCGCGACAAGCCGCACACTCCCTCCGCCACGCTGAGCCGGGCGCGCGAGATCGCCATGGCCAACGGACTGCGCTACGTGTTTACGGGCAATGTGCACGACTCCGCTGGCGGCAGTACCTACTGCCACCACTGCGGGGAGCGTCTGATCGGACGTGACTGGTATGCCCTCTCGGAGTGGAACCTCACCGACGCCGGCCACTGCCGGCGATGCGGTACCCGCTGTGCGGGGGTGTTCGCCGGCCCGCCCGGGCACTGGGGCCGCCGTCGTGTGCCGGTGCGCCTCGCTCGGTCGTAGCCACGATGAGGGCACCGTGGTCCCGACGCCGCTGCTGCTTGGGGCACACCCGCATTTCCAGGCGACCTTCACACCTTGACCTTGCCCCGCAGCGCCTTGGTCTTGCCCTTGTGGGTCTTCTTGTCCACCCGGCGCCGCTGGGAGCCTTTGGTGGGTTTCGTCGGCCGGCGGGCCTTGTGCTGCTTCACCGCGCTCTGGATGAGTTCCTTGAGCCGCGCCAGGGCATCCTCCTTGTTCAACTCCAGCGTGCGGAAGCTCTGCGCCTTGATGACGATCACCCCCTCCTTGCTGATCCGTTGATCGGGGAGGGCCATCAGGCGCTCCTTGTAGAAGGGCGGTAGGCTGGAGTTGAGGATATCGAAACGCAGGTGCACCGCGGAGGCGACCTTGTTGACGTTCTGGCCGCCCGCCCCCTGGGCGCGGATCTGGCTGATCTCGATTTCCCACTCGGCCAGTTCCACCGTATTGGAGATGGTCAGCATGGCATGCCTCGTGATGACGATTCGATGGCTTTGCTACAGGCTACACCACATCGCCATGATCCGGCTTGGGCTCCCGCCCGACAAGCTGTGGGTCCAGCCGTAAATGCCATGAAGGCTTCGTCGGTCGTCCCGTTACCCGGCGGCGTCTCCCGGGATCGGTATCGTGCGGGTCACGTAGCCCAACCGTGGCCCACCGATACGCAGCGTGATCTCTCCCTCGCCTTGGATGACCCAGCGGGCACTGGTCTGGTGAGCGTTACCACGTGAGCGCTGAAACCAGGGCATCTGCGACGCCTCGCCCAGCCCTCGCCCCCAGCCGTCCAGGTGGCCCAACGTCTGACGTGCCATCCCCGGGTCCTGCAGTCGGCAGCCGACGACACTGGCGTGCGCTTCCACTCCGGTGTTCCATGGCCGCTCCCGGGCGGCATTGAGCCCATGGCTGGGCAGGTAGCCGCGATTCTCCACCGTGACCCGTAACTCTCGATAGCCGTCGCCCAGCGGCGTACAGCGCACGCCCGCGATTGCCAACCGTGGCAGCAAGGACGCGACACGCAACCAGTAAGCGGTGAGGCTGTCGCAAATTTCCGGCAAGACCTCGGGTGGTGGGTTCCAGATACCGATGATGGGGTCCAGCCCACCCACCTCCAACTCGCCCAGTTGCGGATGGTGCAAGGCCTTCCAAGGGTGGAACAGACGCTGCTGGTTATGCTCGGCATCCCACTGTGCCAGCCATTCCATATCCTCACGCTCGAAGGCCGCATAGTGCTCCACGAAGCGCTTGGGGCGGGGCCGGTCCATGCGGTGGAACAGATCCCACAACTCGCAGACCAGCGCCACACAGCCCCGCTGGTGGTAGGCGAATTCGGTGAGGTCGCCATGCAGTGGGGTATCGGGCTGGTAGGTGAATTCCTCGAAGCCACTGACGGTGGGATAACCGGCACAGGAGCGCCCCCAGGCGGCCAGTTGCCGGTAGATGGCCAGGTCGCCCTGGTCCATGCGGCTGTCCGGAGCGTCGATCAGCGGGCGGATGAACACCCCTCCGAAGGTGTGCAGGTTCAGCCAGGCGTAGAGGTTGGGGTGGGCGACAGCGAAGTCGATGACGGCGCGGGTCTCGGGTTCGGAGCCGGGGTAGGGGCCGGCACCGAGCTGTTCGGGCTCCGGCTGCCAGCTCCAGGGGAAGTTGCGGTTGAAGTCTGGCGTATCCTGTAACCACTGAGGCTCGGGGATCGTCTCGCCGTCCCAGTGTTCGATGACCCCCTCGGGGTAAAGTCGCCAGTAGGGTGGTGGGTCGTCGATCTGGCGTGGCAGCATCAGGCCGGGATAGTGGGGCGAAGCGACGAAGTCGCCGGCCTCGTCCTCGAGGCGCAGGTAACGGCAGCGGCCGTCGCCGTCCAGGTCCTTGGCGCGCCAATAAGGCTTGTCGGCGGCATCCGGATTGCGCCGCGGTGCGGAGCGCACGAAACCGGCCTGCCGGAGCACCTGCTCGGCGCCATCCGGCGAGATGCGCGGGCACACATAGAACAGCACCTCCTGCAGGAAATGGCGAAGGTGCTCGGGCAGATCGTCGGGCAGGGCCGCCGCCTCGGTGTGCAGGGCCAGCGCCGCCTCGGCCACCGCCAGCGCGACACTCGAACCGGCCAGCTCGGTACCGTGCATGTTGCCGTCCACCCATACGGCGGGACGCTGGCGCTCGGGCTCCGGGCCAATGGTGAGCACCCAGATCTCCCGTCCCTTGGGGCTGATGCCGATGCTCTGTAGATGGGCCAGGTGCGGATAGGCCTGAACCCACGCCTTGAGCTGATGAGTCAGTGCGTCATGACTCAGGTAGCGATGCCGGAAGCGGCTATCGTGTACCTCCCGTCCCATGTCCCTGCCCCCGATTGGCCATGCCTGGTGACAGTATGGTTCAGCCTATGGGTTGGGGGTCAGGCTCATGTTTTTATCTAGATCACTCCGGTGTCATGACGCCTCCCGCTTTCGGGCCGGATGCCTCCTGCGGCCCGAAGCGCGTCACACGATAGGGGGTGAGGTCCAGGGCGGGGGATTCACCCTGGATTCGAGCGGTTACCAGTTCCGCGGTGATCGCTGCTTGGGTGAGTCCCAAGTGCTGATGACCGAAGGCAAAGTGCACCGCTGGGTAGGTCGGGTGGCTGTCGATGACCGGAAGGGAG
The DNA here is from genome assembly GCF_042646605.1 of Litchfieldella rifensis. NCBI lineage: Bacteria > Pseudomonadati > Pseudomonadota > Gammaproteobacteria > Oceanospirillales > Halomonadaceae > Litchfieldella > Litchfieldella rifensis. The sequence continues at coordinate 75,023 of NZ_JBHRUG010000048.1, forward strand.
TCAGGCAGGGTGGGACGGAAGCCCATCCATTCCGTCGCGGTGGTATCGAGGCCTGCGGGATCGCGCAGCAATGCACCGGCATGGCGACGCAGGGAATCATAGCGACGCGCCACCGGGGGTATCGATAGCCCCCCAAGCTCGGTGAACCCTACCACACGCAAGCCGCATGTCATCGGGGTCATGACACAGCGGCGCTCCGCCGACCCGACCGGCTGTCGCAACGCTTCTCCGCGGTCAGGCAAGGTCAGATGATAGCCGCGCTCTGTTTCCAACGGCACCGTGAGGCCGAGGCCCGCGGCCAGGTGGTGGCTCCAGGCGCCGGCAGCCACGACTGCCTGGGCCACCGTTAGGGTCCCGGCGTTCGTCTTCAATTGCACACCGTCACCGGCAGGCACGAGACGCTCGACCTGCATTTGGCGCAACTCCCCGCCTCGGGCCTGAAACGCCATGGCCAATCGGCGGACCAGGGCATAGGGGTCGCGAACCTGGTGGGCGCCAGGGAAGAAGAGGCCATGGCTGATGGCTCCCGACAGGCCGGGCTCGCGAGCACGAACCTCTGCTGCCTCGAGCCATTCCACCTCATACCCCCAGCGGCGCAGGTGCTCCATCTCCGCCTTGGCTGCCGATTTCCCCCGGGAGGATTCCCAGACCTTCAGGTACCCCGAGGCGACCAATTCCTCCTCGGCATCGATATCGGCCAGGCAGCGCTGCCAGGCCGGCACCGAGGCGCCGTTGAGGGCCGCCAGTGCCTGACGGCCCTTCGCTACCCGGGAAGGTCGAGCGGCGGCAATGAAGCGTGCTAGCCAAGGCAGTAGTCGGGGTAGGTAGCGAAGCGGCAGCGCGACAGCCCCATGGGGATCCAGCCACAGCCCGGGGGCTTTCCGAAGCATGGCGGGAGTTGACAGTGGATCAATCAGCTCGGTGGCGAGGAAGCCGGCATTGCCATAGGAGGCTCCCTCTCCAGGCGCACGGGGATCGAGCACGGTGACCTGGTAGCCCCGACGCTGGAGCGCCAGAGCGGTGGTCATGCCGACCACACCAGCGCCGACCACCGCGATCCGGGAGCCCAAGGCGCCTTCGCTCATCCCCGTTCCTCCACCATGCGCATTTCCTCGTCGGTTGCCTCCTCCTCGATGGGCTCGGCCCGCTTGGAGAACCAACCCATCTGAGCGTAGAGGATGCCGAACAGCGGCGACAGCCAACAAGCGAAGGCCAGGGGGATATAGAGCAGGGAGCTGAAATCACCGGCGGTCACGCCCAGGCCCAGGGCGCCGATCACAAAGGCGCCGCCTGCGTTCCAGGGCACCAAGGGAGACACTAGGGTTCCGCCCTCTTCGATGGCACGGGACAGGTTCAACCGGGAGTAGCCCATGCGGTCATAGGCCGGCTTGTACATCCGACCGGGCAAGGCGATGGACAGGTAGACATCCCCCGAGACCACATTGGTGGCGATGGAGGTCAGGATGGCGCTGGTTTGAAGCCCCCGAAAGCTTTTCAGCCGCGACATGATGGCAGTGACGATGGACTCCAGACAGCGGGTGCGCTCCAAGGCGCCACCGAAGGCCAAAGCGAACATCATCAGGGTCACGACCCAGGTCATGGAGGTAACCCCACCGCGATTGAGCAGGCTGTCCAGCGTTGCGGTGCCGGTCTCGATGGAAAAACCACTGTGTGCGAAGGTCAGGGCGTCATGATAAGTGGCTCCCTGGGTCAGAATGGCCACGCCGCCGCCCAGCATCACCCCGGTGAACAAGGCCGGGATCGGCGCCACCTTGAAGAAGGCAAGGCCGATGACCACCAACAACGGCAGAAGCTGCCACGGGCCCATCGCGAAGCTGTCGGCCAACCCCTGCTTGATGAGCTCGATGCGCTCCAGGGAATGGGCCGCCCCAGCATCAGCGCCCCCCACGATCCAATAGACCGCCAGGGCGATCAGCATGGCGGGAATGGTGGTCGGAAGCATGTAACGAATGTGGTCGAAGATGTTGGTCTCGGTCACCGCCGGCGACAGGTTGGTGGTGTCCGACAGCGGCGAGATCTTGTCGCCAAAGAAGGCCCCGGAGACCACCGCACCGGCAGTCCAGTAGATGGGCACGCCGAAGGCATCGCCGATCCCGATCAGCGCCAGCCCCACGGTGCCAACGGTGGTCCAGGACGAGCCGATGGCCAGCGAGACCATCGAGCACATCAGCATCGCCGCGGCCAGGAACCAGCTCGGGTCGATCAATTCCAGCCCCAGGTAGATGAGCATGGGGACGGTGCCGCTGGCGATCCAGGTTCCCACCAGCATGCCGACGATGATCAGGGTGGCAATGGAGGGCATCGCCACGTGGAGAACCCTGAAGGCGCCCGACTCGATGTCCTTCCAGCGATAGCCCTGTAGCCAGCCGACCAAGGCGGTAATACCGAACCCTATGGCTAGCGGGATATGTGGGGTGAAGTCGTCATAATAGAAGATCTGCACCGCCAGTAGCGCGATGGTCAGCAAGATGGGCAGCATGGCCAGGGGCAGACCTGGCATGGGGATCGCAGGGGTCGCGTATTCTTTCATCGGAGTGTCATTCCTGGGCGAGCGAACTCGCCCTCGTTGTCGTTGTATCGTAGGAGTCCAGAATGCGGGGGCCGGGCTCAGTCTCGGCAGCGCTCGTAGGCCAGGATGGCGGCGGCGAGATCTTCCACGGAGGCGCCCACCGACTTGAAGACCGTGATCGCCTCGTCGGGGGCCGTGAGCTGTGACCGACCGGCGTGGCGTCCCGCGCAGAGGTCGGGGAAGTCAGCCAGGATGTCGTCCACCGAGATGACGCCGCTGGCAATGGGATCGATCAGATCGCCTGTTTCGCTCAGGGCCCCTTCGCGGGTATCGACGAAGATCGCACCGCGCCGCATGACCGTGTCATCGGCCTCGCGCATGAAGGGCGTGAAGCTGCCGACCAGGTCCAGGTGAGTCCCCGGCGCCAGCCATTCTCCCTGGATAAGGGGATCACGGCTGAGAGTGGCGCAGCTGATGATGTCAGCCTGCCCGGTGGCTTCAGCCAGACCATCGACGGGCACTATTTCGGCATCCACGCCTTCGGCGCGGAGTTCCTCTGCCAGAGTCTGGGACGAGGCCTCGCGGATGTCCCAGATGCGTACCTTCTCGATGGGGCGGACAGCTTGATGAGCCGGAATCAGGCGGCGCCCCATTCGACCGGCACCCACCATCAACAGCTCGTGGGCGTCCTCTCGGGCCAGGTAGCGTGCAGCGAGGGCCGAGGCCGCGGCAGTGCGACGGGCCGTGAGCTCGTTGCCATCCAATTGGGCCAGGTGGCGGCCGGTGCGAGCACAGCTCAGCAGGTAATGGCCGCTGAGTCCGGGCTCGCCACGGGCGCTGTTGCCCGGGAAGACGTTGACCTGCTTGACCCCGAGGTATTGGCCCTCGAGCCAGGCCGGCATCAGCAGCAGGGTGGCGTCCGGCTCGCCCGGCACGCTGATATGGTGGTGATGACGCACCGGCGAGTGCACGGTGCAGGTGAAGATGTCGTCCAGCGCGTCCACCAAGGCGCTCCAAGGCAGACTGGTGGTGACTTGTTCGGCGTCGAGATACATGGCAACCTCATTTATAGTTGTACCCACGACCAGTCTATGTGGGTAATGAGGTGGGTTTTTGCCCCTGTCTCCGCAAACGTTGTCTCAGGCTACGCAATCGCCCCGCTCCCAGGGGGAAGCTCCATGTCCCAGACGCAGGCACACTGTAACCGTATCGCTCGTACCTCCGGCGAGCATTGCCACGCCTACCCTCAACTGATGCTGGGTTGGCGTGGTGCCATGGACTACGAGTTCAGTCGTGGTGGTGAACGGCTGGTATTGGGCCAGGCGGCGATCCTTCCCAGCCGGGAAACGCACCTTTACCTTGGTCGAGGGGACGACAGCGAGGTGCTGGTGATCGACCTGGACGACGACGATCCTTGTCTGACTTCTTTGGAGCAAAGCTGCGCCCTGGAGCTTCGCGAGTCATTGTTCGCTGAGCCCCGCGCTCTCAGGCTGCCGCCCAACTTGATACCCGTGGTGGAATTTGCCACCGGACAGCTGAAGGCAGCTCGCTCGCCGGAACAACACGCGTTGATCAACCATCAACTGGCAGTGCTGTTCGTGAGCCAGTTCAGTCAGTTGCTCGCTCAGGGGGATATGGAGACGCTCAGGCGCAGCCGCTTGTCCGCTGCGGCTCTCGATGCCGTCATCGACGAGCGTCTTGCCATGCCACCCGACAACCAGGCACTGGCGGAAGCCATGTGTCTCGGCCAGAGCCAACTTCATCTGCTCTGTCAGCGCCAGTTCGGGGTCACGCCTCAGCAATATGTCATGAATCGCCGATTGCACTGGGCCCAATATTGGCTGACTCACACTCGTCGTTCGGTGGGCGAGATCGCCCTCGATATAGGCTTTGCCGATGTCTCCAGCTTTTCACGGGCCTATCGGCGACGCCTAGGCCATCCGCCTAGCGAGGAGCGTAAAGCCAGCCTTTCCTGATTCCGCTGAGGCCGTGATGCAGGTTTTGCAGGAGCGGCTTCAGCCGCGATTGATGGGCCGAAGTCGCTCCAGTTGATCTTCTATTTCCTTGATCTGGTAGCTGACCGCCGCGGGTGTCAGCCCCACCTCGTCAGCCGCGCGCGTGAAATTCAAATGCCGCCCGACCGCTGCACTGCTTCTTACAGTAACTCTCGTCTACTCTCCCTATCAGCATCAGCGTAAACCAATGTCGGATAGGCTGATAAGTATCATCGAGATGCAAGAGAGAGCTGACCAGCCTACTGGACCGCTCAAGAGGTAGAGAGAGCTCATGACAGCCCGCCATCGCCATACACAGCTTGCCACACAGGTTCGTCATATCCTCGAGACGGTGCCTGACTCAATGCTACCAATGACCTACCAACAGCTCGCCGAGACGCTGGCACTAGAGCCACCGCGCACCATCCAGCGCGTCGCCCAAGTACTTGAACAGCTAATGCGCGAGGACGCTGAGCAGGATCGCCCCTTCATCGCGGCGCTGGTCGTCAGCCGCCGAGGCGAAGGCCTGCCCGCCAAGGGATTCTTCGATCTTGCCGTTGAGCTCGAGCGCTTCCCGCCGGATCCAGCACAGCACGCCGAGGCCTACCGCGCCGAATTCCGCCAGGCGCTGAGGCAGCGTCCATGAGCCGATGAGTGTGACGAGGGGGAGTGAACCGCTCCGGGATTCCCGGAGACTCCATTTCTTGAGAGGATGGAGTGATGACAACATCGAAGAAATACTCATCGGAGGTGAGGGAGCGGGCGGTTCGGATGGTGCGCGAGCATCAGGACGAGTACACCTCGCAGTGGGCCGCGATCGAGTCGATTGCCGGCAAGTTTGGCTGCGCCCCGCAGACCCTGTGCAACTGGGTGCGGCAGGGTGAGCGTGATGCTGGCGAACGGGCCGGGCTGACGACCGAGGAACGCGCCCGCCTGAAGGCGCTGGAGCGGGAGAACCGGGAGTTGCGCCAGGCCAACGAGATCCTGCGCACGGCCTCCGCGTATTTTGCCCAGGCGGAGTGCGACGGGCAGGCCCTCCTGCGCCGCTTCAAGTCATGACGGCCTTCATTGACGAACATCGTGAGGTTCATGGAGTCGAGCCGATCTGCCGGGTACTGCCGATTGCTCCATCGACCTATTACGCCCATGTGCAGCGCCGTACTCAGCCCGCTCGGCGCTCACGCCGTGAACAGCGTGATGAGCGGTTGTGCCAGGAAATCGAGCGTGTCTGGGAGGAGAACTTCCGGGTCTATGGCGCCCGCAAGGTCTGGCGGCAATTGAAGCGGGAGTCCCTGGCGGTTGCGCGCTGCACGGTGGAGCGCTTGATGCGTCGTCTGGGGCTGCAAGGCGTGGTACGGGGCAAGTCCGTCAAGACCACGGTCAACGACAAGGCCAGTGCGTGTCCATGGGACCGGGTCAATCGCCAGTTTCGTGCCGATCGGCCCAACGCCCTGTGGGTTTCGGACTTCACCTACGTCAGCACCTGGCAGGGATTCGCTTACGTGGCCTTTGTCCTTGATGTGTTTGCCCGCCGCATCGTCGGCTGGCGGGTGTCCGGCACGGCACGCACAGGGTTCGTGCTCGATGCCCTGGAGCAGGCCATCCATGAACGACGCCCTCGCGATGACAGCGGCCTTGTTCATCATAGTGACCGCGGTGTGCAGTATGTGTCGATTCGCTATACGGAACGGCTGGCCGAGGCGGGAATCGAGCCTTCTGTGGGCAGTGTGGGTGACTCCTATGACAATGCCCTGGCCGAGACCATTAACGGACTGTACAAGGCCGAGGTCATTCATCGCCGGTCATGGCCGACCCGATCCGCTGTGGAACTGGCGACGCTGGAAGGGGTGAGCTGGTTCAATCACCGGCGGTTGCTGGAACCCATCGGCAACATACCACCCGCCGAGGCGGAAGCCCGCTACTATCAACAAAGTACCGAGTCCGCTCAGGCAGCGTGACTCAAACGAGAAAGTCTCCGAGATAGTCGGGGCGGTTCAAAGCATCTTCCGGTATACATTGGGTTGATGATGTTCCTCCAACCGTTAAAGATTTGAATCCTAGAGCTGAGGAGTTACGGGGTGGAAGGGTGGATTTATTTTCTGGATCTAGCGGGTGTAGTAGTATTCGCCCTGTCGGGAATCACACTTGCCTGCCGCTCCCGAATGGATCCTTTCGGCATGTTGGTGCTGGCGTCGGTCACGGCAATTGGCGGTGGTACCCTACGTGATGTGTTACTTGGCGTGCGTCCCATCTTTTGGGTGAGTGACCCCACCTATCTCTGGGTCATTATCGCTACCGTCGTGATAGCCATTGCCGCCTTCCGACACATTCACCGCATATCGAAACGTCTCTTGCCGGTGTTGGATGCGTTTGGACTGGCGCTTTTCACTGTGATCGGCACGTATAAGGCACTAACCCTGGGCCATACTGACATAGTGGCGGTATTGATGGGACTCCTGACCGGGGTTGCCGGTGGCATGATACGTGATGTGCTGGCACGCCGCGTTCCCATGGTACTTCGACAGGAGATCTATGCCACGGCCTCCATCGCGGGCGGTGTCACTCTTGCTGTCATGATAAGCTTGGCCATCCATTCCTATATAGCGATCGCCCTGGCCATTTTCATCACATTGGCAATTCGGCTTAGTGCTATCTATTGGCACCTTACGCTGCCAGTGTTTGCCTGGGTTGCCGTGCCGGTAGACATTCCCGAACGGGCTGGTGAGGTTGCCAATCGGCAAGATAAGGCCAAGACAGAGGTCCAACCGCATCGCAAGGTCAGAGTGCGCATGATTGCGCCTGGCCAAAGACGAAAGCATTGATGACCGACTTCTTTCGGGGCACGGCCCCTTGTGTCGCTCTGGTATTGCCCGAATCCACCCAAGGAGACAACTCCAATCCTTCATAAATTTGGGCCACCATTTTGGATAAAATTGCCCAACAAGGCGCTCCAGCTTACCGCTCAACCTCTTCGGTTCTGCGTCGGCTGAGCGCCGCTGGTCTAGTCTAGAGCTTGGCATGCAAACCGCCTGATGCTCTGTCACCGCTAATCGTCTTGCTGAGAGAGGGCGGCCAAGCTGGTGAAGTCCACTTCGTTGATGTTCTCGCCAAGAAAGTCCAGCAGGGCCCTTACCGAAGGCAGCAGCCCGCGCCTTGTGGGGAACACGGCATGCAGGATGCCGGCTCGTGGTTCCCAGCCAGGCAGGACGTCGATGAGGTTGCCACTGGAGACGTCCTTGCCCGCGACAATCAAGGCCAGCTTCACGATACCCAAACCCGCCAATGCTGCCTGATGCAGGGTCTCTGCGTTGTCGGTCACCAGCCGCGGCCGGTGTGGCACCTTGGCAGTCATGCCATCGGGGCCGTCTAGGTGCCAGACGTGCTGCTTGTCGACCTGCTCGAAATCCAGGCTTGGCAGCTGTGCCAGGTCGCCGGGCGAGTGGGGTAGCGGGTGCTGGTTGAAGAGGCTGGGGGACGCCATCAGGCGTTGTGGGCTGTTCGACAGTACCTTCATGGCCAGGTCGCTGTCCTCCAGGGGCGGAAAGCGCACCCGGATCGCCATGTCGAAGCCCTCCTTGACCACATCGACTCGCCGGCTGGTGGCTTCGACCTGCACCTCAACGTCAGGGCACTGGGTCATGAAGCGCACCAATAGCGGCGAGATCAGATAGTGCAGCAGGCTGGGCGGACAGCTCAGCCTGACGGTGCCACGAGGTTTGGCGAGGTTGCGTTTTATCAGCTCCTCGGCTGCCTCGGCCTCCACCAGCATCGCCACGCAGTGACGGTAATATGCCTGCCCCAGCTCGGTCACCGAGAGATGGCGAGTCGAGCGATTGATCAACCGCGTCTCCAGTCGTTCCTCCAACTGCGAGATGCGCCGACTCAGTTTCGACTTGGGGGTTCCCAGGGCGCGTCCCGCTGGAGCGAAGCCGCCATGATCGACCACCTGGACGAAGTAATAGAGGTCGTTGAGATCCTGCATTGTATTGTTCCATGAATAGAACGGTGAGTGTGAATTCTAGCCTCTAGTGCGCAATTCGTCCCTTATCTAGGCTTCCCATGTCAGGGCCGAGCGCCCTCTGATTCATGAAGGAGCCTGGAGATGAAGAAAATCCATGGCGTTTACAGCGCCCCACGTGGCCACTGGGTCGGTGACGGTTTCCCGGTGCGTACGCTGTTCTCCTACGACCGCATGGGTGCGGAGCATGTGAGCCCCTTCCTGTTGCTGGACTATGCCGGCCCCTTCGATTTCGAGCCGGCTCAACGGGCGAGGGGGGTGGGAGCACATCCGCATCGTGGTTTCGAGACCGTGACCCTGGTCTACCAGGGTGAACTGGAGCATCGCGACTCCACGGGCAGCGGTGGGCGAATCGCCGAAGGCGACGTGCAGTGGATGACCGCCGGGGCGGGCATCATCCACGAAGAGCTCCACTCCCGGGCCTTCACCGAGCGGGGAGGAACGCTCGAGATGGTGCAACTCTGGGTCAATCTGCCGGCCAGTGACAAGCCCGCGCCCTCGGCCTACCAGACGCTGCTCAAGGGCGATATTCCCGATGTGGCTCTGCCGGAGGGAGCGGGTCGCGTTCGCGTGGTGGCGGGTGACTACCTGGGCCACCAGGGGCCCGCCCGGACTTTCACGCCGATCAATGTCTGGGACGTTCGCCTGAGGCCGGGTGGCGATGCGTTGCTGCCCGTACCTGACGGCCACACCACGCTGCTGGTGGTGCTCAGTGGCGCGGTGCAGGTCAACGGCAGCGAGCTGGTGCGCGATACCGGGATGGTGAGCTTCGCGCGCCGCGGTGACGCGCTGCATGTGGAGGCCAACAACGATGCCAAGCTCTTGCTGCTCAGCGGCGAGCCCATTCAAGAGCCCGTGGTGGGCTATGGGCCCATGGTGATGAACAGCACAGAGGAGATCCAGCGAGCCTTTGCCGACTTCCAGCAAGGGAAGTACGGCGTCCTGAGTGACAGGCGGGATTGACCCGTCTGCTCAACCACCCGGCAGCCCGGTTGCCGGGTTCCCTGCTGCAACATGAAAGGAGAGCTGTCATGTCCTATACCTACAACCGCCTGAACAAGGACGATGTCACCCTGCTGATGGTCGACCATCAAGCCGGCTTGCTGTCGCTGGTGCGCGATTTCAGCCCGGACGAGTTCAAGAACAATGTGCTGGCACTGGCCGATATCGCCAAGTTCTTCGACATTCCCACCATCCTCACCACCAGCTTCGAAGATGGCCCCAACGGCCCCATGGTGCCCGAGCTGAAGGAGATGTTCCCACAGGCGCCTTACTACGCTCGTCCGGGGCAGATCAACGCCTGGGACAATGAAGAGTTCAAGGCGGCGGTCAAGGCGACCGGCAAGAAGCAGTTATTGATCGCCGGTGTGGTCACCGAGGTCTGCGTGGCCTTCCCGGCGCTCTCGGCGCTGGAAGAGGGTTATGAGGTCTTCGTGGTCACCGATGCCTCCGGTACCTTCAACCAGACCACTCGTGATGCCGCGTGGGACCGCATGTCACAGGCCGGTGCCCAGTTGATGACCTGGTTCGGTGTCGGCTGCGAACTGCATCGTGACTGGCGCAACGATATCGAGGGCTTCGGCGGGCTGCTGGCCGGTCACCTCCCGGCCTATGCCAATCTGATGCAGAGCTACGCGCAGCAGAGTCTCTCTAGCCAGAGCTGATGCCGACCGACTCGGCCCCGGGCATGATGAGGAGAGACCGCCTATGCTGAAGCGATCTCCCCCGATGGGGCCGAGCCGTGCCCAGGAAGCGCTGAATAAATGCCTTATCCCCAAGGAGCACCTCATGAGCAATCTCATCGATGACAAGACGCCGTCGTCCTCCTTGGACTGCCCAGTGGTGGCTGGCAAGCGTCTGATCCAGCATATCGTACCGCGCACCGCCGACGTGGGCGGCATTCCCGTCAATCGGGTGTTGCCTTCTCGGCAGCGCCGTCTGGTGGGGGCGTGGTGCTTTCTCGATCATGCCGGCCCCGCGGTGTTCAAGGGTGACAGCGCCGGTCTACGGGTCGGGCCGCATCCCCATATCGGCCTGCAGACCTTCACCTGGATGATCGAAGGCGAGGTACTTCATCGCGATAGCCTGGGGTCCGAGCAGGTGATACGTCCGGGGCAGGTCAATCTGATGACGGCGGGGCGAGGCATCAGTCATACCGAGGAGTCGGTACCTGGTGAGTCCCACCTGCACGCGGTCCAGCTATGGATCGCTCTGCCCGAGGCGCACCGCAACACCGAGCCGCGTTTCGATCATTACCCAGGCCTGCCTCGCTGGCGGGCGCAAGGCGTAGAGCTGACCCTGCTGATCGGTGAATTTGCCGGCTACCAGGCGCCGACGCTGGCGTTTTCCCCGTTGGTGGGAGTGGACCTATACAGTCCCCAGGCAACGACGCTGTCACTGCCGCTACGGGATGACTTCGAATATGGGCTGCTGCCGCTGGCGGGCGCACTCACGATCGAGGATGAGCCCTTCGCCACCAATGAGCTGGCCTATCTGGGTCGTGGCCGCGACAGTGTCGAAGTGGCGCTGCCGGAAGGTGGGCGTGTCATCCTGGTGGGCGGCGAGCCACTCGAGGAAGAGGTGCTGATCTGGTGGAACTTCGTCGGCCATAGCAAGGTGGAGATCGCCGAGGCGCAGCGCGACTGGGAGGCCGGCAGCGAGCGCTTCGGTCATATCCCCCAGTACCAGGGCGAACGCCTGATGCCGCCACCGCTGCCCTGGAAGGTCTAGCCTGATCAGCACTTTGGTCCTTATGCGATACCGCCGTTCGCATACAGCACTTCGCCGTTCACCCAGTAGCCATCGCCGCGGCATAGCAAGGCGACGACATCGGCGATGTCTTCGGGCTCTCCGATCCGGCCATGTGGCGTATGTTGCGCGAAGCCCGCGATCTGGGCTTCCGTTTTCCCGTCGGTGAATAGCGTCGTATCGACCACGCCCGGCGCGAGCGCATTCACGGAGATGTTCCGACCGCCCAGTTCCCTGGCAAGGACGCCGGCATACATGTCTTGAGCGGCCTTCGATGCCGCATACGGGCCATAGGTGTCAGTACGGAATTTGGTGATGGTCGAGGAGAGGGTAATGATGCGCCCGCCGTCGCGCCCGTGCCGAGTCCTACAAGGCGCGCGATTATCCCGAGAACGTCGATCCGCAAGTCTCGGGACTCTCCACAATTTTCAGTATGATAAATTTAAAGCAATGAATTCTCTAACGAATTGATTTCTATTCCTCGAAGACAACGAGACGCCAGTTTTCAACAGAGTGGTCCAAGGAGATCATCTGACTATTGCTAGAGCGAGATAGTTGAAATGACATCAAGAAATCACCCACCAGCCATCTCGAAGTGTTAGATGAGATGACTCGGAAGTCGTCATTAGCCAGTACGGCTGGCTTGTGCAGCCTCATGAGATGAGGAATGACGACAGGCTCCAGATTGTTCAGAGGAACATCCGCCCCAGCAATCCCAAGGAAAACATCACTATAGTAGACAGGAAGGGAGAACGTGCAGATATACATGTCAACGCCCAACATGTCGACATAGGGTCCAATCACATGTCCTGCTTCTTCATCTCTAGGCTTGTAGAACCAAGGCATATTTGGGTAGTCGTAAAAGGTATCGCTATGTTCATCGAGATTGACCTTAAGTGGAATAAAGTTTCCAGGCTTTGCCCCTTGTCGCCACCACTCCAAATAAAGCCTTGCATCCGACAAAATATCAGGGGCGACCACGAATCCGGCCCCATTGATATGAACCTCAGCTACTGATATCAGTTTCTTGACTGATGTTTGGAGGGTTGCCAGGTCCTTTTTTGACACGCCCTGCTTCTGGAGGTTGGGTTTGTTTCTCCAAATCTCCAGAACTGTGTTCCTGACTTGCTCCACTGTATGAAGTATGGTGGAAACCGAGGATTCGATGCTCTTGGCGCAAAGGCGAATAATCTCCTCATCCTCTGAACTTACACCAAGTTTTTTATCATATGTCATGTTATTATTACCTCAGGGAGCTTTATCACCTTTCTCAAGTTCCAAACGCGCATCAATCACACGCATCACTTGTTTGTGGCAGAGCGACGCTGACAAGGAGCTGGCTAGGGAGCAGTTACCATTAGCAATAGCATCGGTAATGGCGTATAGCTTATCTGTGTGGGCTTTTAAATCAGAGGCGCCCAGAGCAACCATCCACAAAAACATACCAAGCTCCGATTGTAGGTGCATCTCTGCTTGGGTTAAGCGTACAGATTGCGATACAACTGCCACATTGACATGAAATCTCATATCTGCACGTCTTTGCTCGGAGCGGCCATCCGCTTTTTCCATCAGCCTCACATGTTGAAATAATAGATCAACATCGTCGGGAGTCGCTCGTGCTGCGGCCAGCCATGCTGCATGACTGCTGATGGCAGCATGTTCGTCAGCATAATCGCGAAGATCGAAGACACTGTAGCGTTTGAATTCGTCGATTAGCCTTGCATGGGCCACTTCAAGGTTTGCTTTAACGAAACTTCCACCACTTCTCCCACGCCGGGTTTCCACGAACCCTTGCTGACGCAGTAATGATAGAGCTTCCCTGAGAGTAACAGTGGCTACCCCAAACTGTGAGGCCAAGTCAGCTTCACTAGGAAGCTGATCACCTTCAGAAAAGATGCCGAGATCCATCGCCTCAATCAGACGACGTACGACTTCCTCGGTTTTCCCCTCGGATCGGATCCGTAGGAAGGATGTATCTTGGCTTGAGGAAAAGTGATTCATCCGGCCTTCTCCGAAAGCTCAAGGTTCAAAAAAATCGAGTAACATGAAAGCTCCGATGCAAGTCACATGGCGGACATGCTCAAATCCAAAAGCCCGGTAAGGCACCGTGGCATGAGGCACACTACCGGGCAGTGTATCACATCATCAGATCAGCAGCCCTTGTAAGGCACCTGGAACCTAATCGAAAGGATATGACAAGGATGGCATCCATTTTTGCCAAATAACTCTCAGCGAACCATCGTCAATCATGCGGTCGAGTGCATGATTAATCCTGGAAAGCCCTTCTGAATTCCCTTTTGCTACGACAGCCCCCCAGGCATTTCGAGTTGGGACGGTGAATGCGATCCTGAGATCATCTGCTTCAAGTGGCACGAGAGCAACATCGTCATCGACGAGCGCATCGATGTCACCGTTTCTCAAAGCATGCACCATATCACCAAACACATCATCACTGGCGCCATCGAACGGCACACAGATAACATCAGGGAACGACTCTGCCAACTGCATGTTCAGGCTGTTGGCGATCGCCCCGACACGCTTCCCGGCCAGGTCACCGGGTTGTGCGGTATTGCTATCGGACCTTACCATCACGGATTCATCGAATATGGCGTAAGGCCTGGTAAAATCACCCAAGCTGGCACGATACTCCGAAATGCCCTGCCCACAGAGGAGCAAATCTCCATCTCCCGCAGACAGTGCTGGATAGAAATCGCTCCATTGCCGATAAACCCACTCGACGCGCAACCCCATCACTTCTCCGATGAGCCGTGCGACATCGGCCTCATAACCATGACGCTTACCGTTCGCGTCGCGTTCGAATAGTGGGGGCGCGGGCAAGTCTGCACATATGACTTTAAGAGGTGTCTGGTTTCTCACGGCAAATACTCCTTGTACATATCACGCTCCCAATCCGTGACCGCAGCACAATAGCGGGCCCACTCATCCGCCTTCAGATCGACGTAGAGAGAGGACATGGCCTCGGGGAAGGCGCCCTTGATGACAGGATTATTCTTGAAAGCCTCCACGGCCTCACCCAGTGTCAGAGGAATACGAGCACTTGCGTCGATATCGCGTGAATAGCTGCTAGTCCCGATGGCTTCGCCGGGGTCGAGCTTATGTTCGATACCATTTTCGATAGCAGCCAGTAGGGCCACATGCGAGAGGTAAGGATTCACGCTGGCATCAGGCAGCTTGTACTCGAGACGACCGATCGCGGATAGCCTCACGCTGCAGGTCTTGTTGTCCATGCCCCAGTTGACTTGGGAGGGGGCAAATTGACCGACATCCCAGAATCGTTTATAGGAGTTCACCGTCGAGGCCATGATGAGCATGGCTCCCGGGGTATGCTTGAGCAGTCCTCCCAGAGAGTACCGAGCGATGTCGCTCAAATGAAGGTCGGTACGGCCTTCTTCTTCGAAAGTATTGACAGCACCTCGCCACAAACTGATGTTATGGTGGCATCCGTTGCCCATGCCACCAGTATAGGGTTTTGGCATGAAGCTTGCCGTGACGCCGAACTCCTTGGCCACCTGCCTACAGATTTGCCGGTAAAACATAAGGCGGTCAGCGGTCAACTCACAAGTGTCGAACATCCAGTTCAGCTCGAGTTGATAGGGATCTTCATAATCCCCCTCGATCATATCGAAACCCATTTGGGATGCGTAATCGATAACCCTCTGATAAATAGGTCTCATCAACTCGAGGTTGCTGAGCTGATAAGCTGGACTCGCCCCGGGCCTGGGATTAATTTTCATGGAATCGCCCAGCCAGGACATTTCCGGCTCACATCCAGATTTCAGTCGCATTCCCTGTCGCTCGGTGAAAGCCTCATGAGTGCGAATCAATAGCCCTCGGGGATCTGTCGATAGTGCTTGCCCTCCGACTTCAGCGCGGTGACCCGGTTCGTAGACACGACAAAAGAATGCTCCAACGCTACGGTCCCAGGGGAGCACCTGGAAGGTGTCCAAATCGGGCATGGCTGTAAATTCAGCGGCTTGGGTGCCGCCCCCCATCAGTTCCCCGAACCGGTTACACTGCATATCACTGATAGCAGTACGATGAAACTGTATGCCCTTGGCAAGGTTACGCTCGAGTTGCGTGGCGGGAACGACTTTTGCCAGCAGTTTTCCACCAAGCGTAACAACTTGGTAATAGATATATTTGACACCGGATTCATGGATGAGGGACTTGATTTCCTGAATTTTCGATTCATCCATGTTGTGTTCTATATGAGAATTAAGGGCGGTCATATTATGGTCCTTTGTTGTCTTATATGTGTGGTTTCGATGTTTCAATGAACATGGTTGTTATAAGGCGCTTGATACCCCAGCTTCTTTCCTGCTCCCGGTTTGCCAATACCTTACGGCCCAATAGATCATTGCTGTCATGAAGAACGTGGGCAGGCCGGCACTCATATAAAGAAACAGGGGGCCTGGCGCATCAGCCACTGGGTTATAAGTCCAAAAATAAAACAAACCACCGAGGATAATGGCGAAATATGCGCCATAGTTGATTCCATTCTGGTAACGGTAGACTGATGAGGAGCGATCATACATTCCTGTTAGATCTACCCGGTATCGACGAATAATAACCAGCTCGACAACCATCACCGCTCCAATGGCAGCCATGATGAATGAGATATAAGAAAGGAAGGTTGTGTAACCATCGTAGAATGCAGGCGTCAGCATCAAGAGCATAGCTGGTAGCGTCGTTGCAATGGCCTTTAACCAACTCCACTGAGGAAACAGTGTCTTGATACTGATACCCTGGGAGTAAACCAGGATGGTTGCCGAGGTCAGGTTGGCCAGAATAAGCAGAAGCAACCCCACGATCCCGAAGACTGGCCCGCCGGCGGAAATCATCCATTTGGCAGGATCATAGACACCGACGAGCAGTGCCGTTAGCGCGCCAAGAATCGCCGCGATATTCAACAACACGCCCCAGCCGATAAAACTCCCCCAGACTGCGGTTTTTTCCGTTTTGGCGAGGCGACACCACTGGCCAAAATACGCTGCCCAGGAGAACCCCAGTCCGACATTCCACTCGATGGCTGATACCAGCCCGCGGCGGGGGTCATCATAAGGTGCTGCCGGCGCGGCGCTGAATGCCTTGTCGAGGCCTTCGACCCACAGGATGTAAAAAATCAGCCCGGCAATAATGGCGAATATGGTGGGCACGCCGACACGATTGAACAACTTGATGGCAATGGGCCCTCGATAGGCGATCATCCAAGCCACGAGGAAGGCGCAGATCGCAAATAAAGGAGCACCAATGGAGCGGTCAACGACCCATTGAGGCGCATTGAACTCGGCCAGCAGTGTCGTGAATGATTCGCCGAGCATGAAGGATGCCATCGTCATCCAGCCAAGGTTGATGATGGCAAATACGAACAGAAATATATTACTTCCTAACCAGCCAAGTACGACACGTGCACCGATGAAGGTGTCGACGCCATACCTGCAGAAAAACTTTGCCAACCCGAGAAGCAGCAGCACGGGTATGGCATTACCGAACAGAATCACAGGAATCGCCTGGCTCGCAGGCAGTACGCTCCCGGTATAGCCTCCAATCAGGAAGCTCCAGGCCGCGATCCCGAAGCCCACCATCATCATGACGTAGTCCGTCAACCCAAAGGGGCGTTCATTAGCCATGGCAGGTAGCACCCCGAAATGGGAGGCTTCCTCCTCATGGGGTGTGCTATCTATTGAATTGTCATTCATTTTCTTGACCTCTCATGCAATTGTTATTGTCCACAAGGTCTGTGTTGTCAGGTATGTAAAATCAGAGACTCCACAGCAAAAGGGCCGATATAAGTACACATAGCCCGATGGGCATAACCCATTCCGCCAGCTCAATTTCTTTAGGCCGTTCGCCTTTCTCGATTCTCGCTATTCGCTCAACCAGCTCTTTCTTGGTCTGGTTATCCAGGTCAATGTCCATGGCATCACCGTTTTATCTTGTTGGTGGGTATCGTCGCGACACATTGGGTGGCCGACTAACCTCAATTTATTCATCCATGATCGTAATGGCTTGCTCTGGGCAAACGTCCGCGGCCTCCTCGGCAGAATCTCTCAGGCTTTCGTCGACATGGGACTCATATAGCAACGTGCCATCCTCCCCGAAGCGGAAGATGTCCGGTGCAGCAATGACGCACTGGCCATGGTCCTGGCACTTATCTCTGTCAACGCAGATCTTCATGGGGGTGATCTCCTCCGGTGTAGTTGTTGTCACCGAGCGTCCATTTCCCGGGTCATGGGCGTCGGGTCAAAAAAACATATGACACCAAATTTTATGTGTCAAGGTTCCCCTTGTATTTTGCTCGCAATGTCACATTTTATGGCGCTTACAAGGCCTCTCTATTGCTCGCGAGCAAGGGGGTTGCTCAGGAATTTCGGTTAATCTATTGATTTAAATAATATTTTTTTACGTTCGGCAGGGCGCCTTAAAACATTTGACATAATAGTTTATAGTCCATATGTTTTGTAGGGAGCACCACTGGGGCTTCGCCGGAATTCCCGGAATGACAACGACAAGAGCACACTGGACCTCTACAACATGTTGAAAGATATATATTTACCCAGCCATTTATGGATAAACGGACGAGCCTGCGAGGCCGCTTCCGGCGAGCAGTTCGACTGCCTGTCCCCCCGCGACGGGAAGCTTCTGGTCCGTGTGGCGGAAGGCGGGAAAGATGACATCGATATGGCCGTCCAGGCCGCTAGATCGGCCTCGGATACTTGGGCCCGTCAGGCGCCCAAGCAGCGCCGTCGACACCTGCTTCAGCTTGCCGACATCATCGAGTCTCATCAGGATGAACTCGCGTTCCTGGAAAGCCTGGATACGGGAAAACCGATCACCCACGCGCGACGTGACGACCTTCCCCTCTCTATTAACTGCTTGCGCTTCTATGCTGAAGCCATCGACAAGCACTATGACGAAATCGCCCCAACAGCATCCGATGTGCTGGCCACCATTAGACGTGAGCCGTTAGGCGTCATTGGGGCTGTCGTGCCCTGGAACTTTCCTCTGATGATTGCCTGCTGGAAACTGGCACCAGCCTTGGCCGCTGGCAACACGGTGGTGTTGAAGCCAGCGGAGCAATCGCCGCTGACAGCCATTCGGCTTGCCGAGTTGGCGTCTGCCGCTGGATTGCCTGATGGGGTGATCAATGTGGTGCCTGGCTATGGAAAAACAGCCGGTGCGGCGCTGGGCCGCCACCCTGATGTCGACGCTGTCAGCTTTACCGGCTCGGGGCCGGTAGGTCGCCTATTCCTGCGCTACGCCGCGGAATCCAACATGAAGGCGGTCTTTCTCGAGTGCGGGGGGAAAAGTCCACAAATCGTTTTCGACGATGCGGATGACCTGGACAAGGCGGCCCAGGCCGTGGCGCAGGGGATCTGTTACAACCAAGGGCAAGTCTGCAGTGCCGGTTCGCGTCTTCTGGTCCAGCAATCGATTGCCGATGACTTTATCGATCGAGTGCTCTCCCATGTTGACACGTGGTCTTTGGGAGACCCCCTGGATCCGGCAACCAAGATGGGGGCCCTCATCGAATCGAAGCATTTGGAACGGGTGCAACGATTCGTCGATATCGGCCATGCGGAAGGGGCAGCCCTCGTTTCAGTGGGCAACCAGCATAGTCCTTGTGAAGGTGGTTTCTATTTCCCTTCCACTATCTTCGACCATGTCCAGAAGGACATGACACTCGCCCAAGAGGAGATTTTCGGCCCGGTGCTGGCCGTCACTCGCTTTGCAGACGAAGCCGAGGCGTTGGAGCTTGCCAACGCGACCCGCTTCGGGCTGGCTGCGGCCGTCTGGACATCTTCGCTTTCCCGTGCACACCGCATGTCTCGTGACCTTAAGGCCGGTACGGTCTGGGTCAACAATTACGATGGCAGCGATATCACTGTCCCCTTCGGTGGTTTCGGTGAGTCCGGAAACGGTCGGGATAAATCCCTGCATGCTCTCGACAAGATGTCGCAGCTGAAGAGCACCTGGATACAGTTTTAATCGGATGGGCTAATGAAGATTTCTTCTGCCATATTGCTGCTGCATAACCACCAGGACTCGGCGGGAACGCTACCCGAGTTGCTGGATAGCTTGTCCATCGAGTCCGAGATGGCCTATGTCGACCAGCCACTGCCGGCCCCTACCGAAGAACAGCTGGTCGTGGTCATGGGGTCCATAGAGTCTGCTTACGACCACACCTTGCCATGGCTGTCCGGTGAGCTGGAGTGGTTGAAGTCGCTCACCGATAGAAACCAGCCGGTACTTGGCATTTGTTTTGGCAGCCAGCTACTTGCCCGGGCACTCGGCGGTGAGACGTACCGCAACCATGCAGCGGAGATTGGCTGGATACCTGTCACGACCACCGATAGCCGCATGTTATCCAGTGGTCCATGGTTCAATTTCCATTTTGATGCTTTCCATACTCCTGCTCGCGCCACGCTATTAGCCAGTACTGGCATGGCGCACCAGGCGTTCATTCACCGCAGGCAGATCGGGGTGCAGTTTCACCCGGAAATCACCCCAGAGATGTTCGACTCCTGGCTGGCGGCATGGGATGCCACGGAGTCGGGACGCGCTTACCTTGCTCGCTCTGGTGATATGCCTACTCGGCTCAGGCAGCAAATCGTCGATCATGAGAAAGATAATCGAAAGAGGTTCAAAGATTTTCTCATAAGCGCGATTGAGCACATGACAGCTAATTGAACACACTCTCACAACAATACCAAGGTAAAGATATGACCATTGCAACTCAACTGCCGTTAGATAGCGCCTACCTTGATGTCTCTGATCCCCGCTTCGTCATCCATTCCCAGGAAGTGCACGATGCCCGAGAGAAAAACTGGTTTGCCAGGACCAACTATGGCCTCGCCATTCTTCGATATGAAGAAATGAAGCAACTCCTACGCCACCCCAAGCTTCGCCAGGGTAGCGCGGCGTGGCCTCGTCATAACGGTGTGACAGAAGGGCCATTCGCCGATTGGTGGAACCATGTCCTGCTGAACTTGGAAGGCGTCGATCATGCCCGACTGCGCAGGCTGGTGAATCCCGCTTTTTCGCCTAAGATGTTGGAGAAAATGAACCCTCGCTTCCAAGCATTGGCCGGGGAGCTCATCGATGTCATGGCTGCTCGTGGTTGCGGCGAATTCATGAGCGAGTTCGCCGAGCCCTACGCCGCGCGTGTCATATGCATCATGCTGGGCCTGCCGGAAAGCGAATGGAAAAAAATCGCAGGCTGGTCATCGACCCTGGGGCTCGCGTTGGGTGTCACCCTGAAGCAGGACCTGCCACGCATAGAGAAGGCGCTGGAAGGTCTGTATCAATATGCCGACCAGCTCATCGATGATCGGCTTAACGAGCCCGGCGATGACTTCGTATCACGGCTGGTGCTGGCGCAGCGTGACGATGACGCCATGAGTCGCGACGAGTTGCGTGTCATGCTGGTGTTGCTGATCTTCGGGGGCATGGACACCACGCGCAATCAGCTCGGCTTGGCCATGGAGTCTTTCATGCAGCACCCGGAGCAATGGGAGCTTCTCGCTGAGCGGCCCGAACTGGCTGGCAATGCAGTAGCCGAGGTCATGCGGACCAACCCGACCGTCACCTGGGTGACTCGTGAGGCCGTGGAGGACTTTGAATACCAAGGTCTTTCGATCGCCCAAGGCACCACGGTGCACTTGTACTCCCAGGCAGCGGGAACCGATCCTCGCGCCATGCTCAACCCTGAGTTCAATATTGCCGAAGAGCGCCCACCCCATTTCGGGTTTGGTGGAGGCACGCACCATTGCTTGGGCCACTTCATCGCCAAGAGTGACATGAGCATCGCGCTGCCCCTGCTGGCCAGGAAGTTATGTCAGATCCGGCTAGATGGTGACGCAACCTGGCTGCCGCGAAGTGGCAACACCGGTCCTATCACACTGCCGCTGGCTTTTAGGGTCCGCGCGTGATCACGGGAGGTAGGTCGTATGTCATCTCCGATTGTTATTGTCGGTAGCTCTCTGGCGGGGCTGCGCAGTGCGGAGCAACTGCGCAGCCAGGGTTGGTCAGGACCTATCACCCTGGTAGGGGAAGAAGAGCACTTGCCCTACAACCGTCCCCCTCTTTCGAAACAAGCTCTGGCCGATGCCCGTAGTGGGTCTCTCGAAGCCCTGCATGAAAAGCTAGCCTTGGCACTCAAGCCTCGCTTGGGTGACATCCATTGGCTATTGAGAAAGCGGGCTATCTCATCGGACTTGGAAAAACAGCAGGTTGTACTGGATGATGGCGAAACACTAAGCTATGGCGGCTTGGTAATCGCCACCGGGCTACGCGCAAGACAACTGCCGTTATCAGGTGGCGAACCACAGCGTTACCGTATTCGCACTCTGAGCGATGCCTGGCGACTGGGTCGCGTGCTGAAAAAAGGGTGCCGTATCTCCATTGCCGGTGCTGGCTTCATCGGCTGTGAACTGGCAGCCACCGCTCGCAAGCTGGACTGTCACGTGACGGTCATTGATTCCGCCAAGGCACCGCTAGTCAGCGTGCTAGGCCGTGCACTCTCGGAGGAGCTGTTGGCGTACCATCGCTCTCATGGCGTAGCGCTTTATCTGGACTCTCAGATATCCGAGATAAAACATAACCATGACGGTGCCCTCCTGGGCGTGAAGCTGGCTGATGGGACGACTATCGATAGCGATATACTCGTCGAGGCCGTGGGTGCAACACCGAACACGGAGTGGCTGGCTGGCAACGGACTAGACCTCGACAATGGTGTGCTATGCCATAGCGACCTGTCTCTGCCGGGCTATCCCAATGTCATCGCGGTAGGAGACGTTGCACGTTTCAAGAATCCCCTTTTCGATGATTCACCGCGCCGAATTGAGCACTGGAATATTGCCGGAGAAACGGCTCGATGTGGTGTCGCCAGCCTCTTGTCCCACCTTGAGGGGGAGAGGGCGCCTGTACATGTAGCCCTAAGGCCCATTGTCCCTTCGTTCTGGAGCGATCAATTTGCCGTTAAAATTCAGGGAATTGGAATGCCGTCACTTGGCGATAGTGTAAAGCCAATCGAGGGAAGCCTGGATGCTTCCTTCACGAGCGGGGAGACGCTCGCCTTGGGCTACTATCGCGATGGGTCCTTGATCGGCATTACATCCATCAATGGAGAAAAGCAACAGCCACGTTATCGTAAGATGCTGCTAGAGGAGCGAGAGAGGCTGCAAGCCGTCGGGGTGGTGTGATATTGGAATGTCATGCCATCGCGAGTTGTCCCTGAACATGGCGATACCAATCAAGTCAAACATTGTTGCGGTCCATAAATCATGAAGATTTGTATTTTTGAGAATGGTCTGGTTCCTGATGACCTAAGTCCAACCTATGGATCATATCCAGATATGATTTCTCGTTGGCTCGGCCCCAGTCTGCCTGAGGCAAGCTTTTTTTTATGCTCGCCGGTGTCGGGAGAGTCATTGCCCTCTCCTGACGCTTATGATGGTTACATTTTATCCGGTTCCCGCCATAGCAGCTACGATGAGCTGTTGTGGATGCAATCCATGAGATCGTTTCTTCGAGAGGTAAAGGACATGGATCGTCCGGTATTTGGCATCTGCTTTGGGCACCAAATCATGGCAGATGCCTTTGGTGGGCTGACGCAAAAAGCGAAAAATGGCTGGGGAATTGGGGTCCAGAAGTATTTTTCCTCGCTCTCGAGCGATTGCTTCTCAACAGGAACATTTGTCTTTCACCAAGATCAAGTTGCTATTCTGCCTCCTGAAGCCAAGGTGGCGGGGGGGTCAGAGCATTGCCCTAACGGTATTATCCAATATGATTTTCCGGCGCTTTCCGTACAGTTTCATCCAGAGTTCAGCCGTGATTATGTAAAAGAATTGGTTGCCAGATATTCGGGTTCCACGATACCTGAAGCCACATGTCGTTCTGCCATCAACAGCTTGCATGAGATCCCGGTTGATGGCTCGCCATTGGCGACCTATGTTGCCGACTTCTTTAGACGGTGGATTGAACTGTCTCGAACTTTCAGGCATTCGGAAGACATTGAAAACAGGGTTGTTCGGAGTGATATCAATCACTCAACCATCAGAAATGCGACCCGGACAACGCCATCAGGGAACTGATCAAGAGGGTTCCCAAGACAGCCCGGCATCACAATACACAGCTTGCAGCACAAGTCCGCCAGATCGTCGAGACGGTGCCCGAGGCAATGAGGCCGATGACCTACCAGTAGCTCGCCGAGATGCTGGCGCTAGAGCCATCGCGCACTATCCAGCGTGTCGCTCAGGCGCTCGAACAAGTGATGCGCGCAGACGCCGAGCAGGGGCAACCCTTTATTGCCACCCTGGTCGTCAGCTGCAGGGGCGAGAGTCTGCCACTGGCACACGCTCATCGACGAAACGCCGCCAAGGGCGAATGCCTCGGCGGCGCGTTGTTTCAGAATTGTCCGTCCGTCGACTCCGAGATGTTGCGTCTTTACAACATACGGTTACCGGCCGTGGTTGGTATTGCCGACCCCACTGACTAGGGTCTAGGAAAGAAGCCTGAAAGCTGGAAGCGATCCGATGTCGTGGAGGTGAAACCATGGAATCCGATCGATTCTTCGACCCGACCAGCCAATACCCCCGGCCGCCGTTTTCCGCACAGCCGCAAGAATGGCCGGGTCTGGCCAATAAAATGGACCCGCCCCCGGACCACGGCGAAAAGAGCTACCGGGGCAGTGGCCGGCTGACCGGGCGCAAGGCGCTGATCACCGGGGGCGATTCCGGTATCGGTCGCGCGGCGGCGATCGCCTATGCCCGCGAGGGCGCCGACGTGGCGATCAACTACCTGCAAGCCGAGGAATCGGATGCCCGGGAGGTGATCGAACTCATCGAGGCGGAAGGGCGCACGGCGGTGGCCATTCCCGGCGATATTCGTGACGAGGCGTTCTGCCGCGAGTTGGTCGACTCGGCGGTGGACCAACTCGGCGGGCTCGATATTCTGGTCAACAACGCCGGACGGCAGCAGTGGAAGGCCTCGCTCCTCGATATCACCACCGAGGATTTCGACGCCACCCTGAAGACCAACCTCTACGCGATGCTGTGGATCACACAGGCCGCCATGCCGTACCTCTCGGAAGGCGCCTCGATCATCAACACCGCATCCGTGGTCGCCTACGACCCGCCCGAGGTCCTGCTCGATTACTCGATGACCAAGGCGGCAATCGTCAACTTCACCAAGTCGCTAGCCAAACAGGTCGTCGATCAGGGCATTCGCGTCAACGCCGTGGCGCCCGGTCCGTTCTGGACGCCGTTGCAACCCAGTGGCGGCCAGCCTCAAGAGCATGTGAAGAACTTCGGTGAGGATAGGCCAATGGGTCGCCCCGGCCAGCCGGTGGAGCTGGCCAGTGTCTATGTCCTGCTCGCCTCGCAGGAATCCAGCTACTCCTCCGGTCAGGTCTACGGCGCCACGGGTGGCAAAGGTCATCCCTGATCGCGATTCCTGGCTCGACCATGCCCCCAGTGAACGTTGGGTGGGCGGGATTCGGATTTCGCTATGCTTTGTCTGAAAAGTTGGCGAGCGCAGGCAGTTTTCAGACAAAGCGTAGGCAGTGGAAGCGGAGGGGGGCTTGACTCCGGCTGACGGATGATCGGTGCCTAGGTAGGCGCGTTTATTGACTTGAACGCGCAGGCACGTTCATCTGGATAACTGAGCGCGTCATCATCACTGTTAGGGTGCAAAATAGAAATCAAGGTGAAATATGAAAGTCAAACGAATCATGGCCAACACAGCGACATCAGACCTCAACAAGGCGGCAACCTTTTACGGGGACATATTGGGCCTTGAACTGCTTATGGATCACGGTTGGTTTCAAACTTACGGCTCAGATGCAAAGATGACTGTTCAGGTGAGTTTCGGGTCCGAGGGCGGCTCAGGGACTGCCGTGCCCGATTTATCTATTGAAGTCGATAATATCGAAGCCGCAATAACGCGGTTCAAAGAGGCGAATGTGCCTATTGAGTATGGGCCTGTAAGCGAGCCTTGGGGTGTACGGAGATTCTACGTCCGCGACCCTTTTGGAAAGCTCATCAACATCTTGCAACATGAGTGATCGCCTGCATCCTAACAAGGCGCTGCAGCCGATGCTGGACTTCCCCCACTTCAGTGGATGCGTATCGCAAACCGCGTGCCGGCTTTCCGGCCGCTGCCGTTATGTATAAATCAGATTGTGCTCAAGGATCCCCTCATGTTGTCCGTCCTTCATCGCCTGCAGGAAATCGCCGCGCCCACCATCGGCCTGGGCTGCATGAACCTCTCCCACGCCTACGGCAAACCCCTGTCCGAGCCCGCGGCGCTGCGCGTCCTCGATGCCGCCTTCGACATGGGCTATCGCCACTTCGATACCGCAACACTCTACGGGGCAAGTGCCAACGAGCGCCTGGTGGGCCGGGCACTGCAAGGCAAGCGCAATCAGGTCTTGCTGGCTAGCAAGTGTGGCATGGCCATCGACCCGAGGCTCGGCAAAAAGGTGATCGACGGACATCCCGAGACGCTCAGGCGCCAGTGCGAGGCCAGCCTCGAGCGCCTGCGGACCGACCATCTGGACCTATACTACCTGCACCGCCTGGATCGACAGGTGCCCATCGAGGAAAGCGTCGGGGCCTTGGGGCGTCTGGTGGAGGAGGGCAAGATCCGCGCACTCGGCCTGTCCGAGGTCTCCGCTACCACGCTACGACGCGCCAGGACCGAGCACGTCGTTGCCGCGGTGCAGTCCGAGTACTCCTTGTGGACCCGCAACCCCGAGATCGCCCTGCTCGACGCCTGCCGCGAGGCGGGCACGGCGCTGGTGGCCTTCAGTCCCCTGGCGAGAGGCTTTCTGACTGGCACCCTGAAAGAGGTGGCGAGCCTGGAGGAGGACGACATCCGTCGAGGCATGCCGCGCTTTAGCGCCGAGAACTACCCCAAGAACCTGCGCTTGCTCGAGGACTTCCTGGCCGTGGCCCGGGAGGTGGACTGCACTCCCGGGCAACTGGCGCTGGCCTGGCTCAAGGGGCAGGGGGAGGACGTCATCCCGATCCCCGGGACGCGATCGGTTGACCATATGCGTGAGAACCTCGGTGCCGATGAGGTCAACCTGGATGCGGCCACCCACGCTCGGCTGAATGCCATGATGACACCGGACCAGGTGGCGGGGTCCCGCTACAGCGAGGCCCTGCAGGCGGATATCGACACCGAGGAGTTCAGCTAGTTGTCGAGGTGCCTGTCTCATTTTCTTGTATGCGCCGGCCTTCCGTCGCTGGGTGGAAGGTGTGGATTGCCTGCTAGACTGGACCCGAGACTGTTTGCACATCAGGCGTTGGGCGTAACAAAGCGATCAAGGAGAAGACAATATGAAATCCAAAGAAGAACGTGACGTAGAGAAGGGCTACCCGAAGGCCGACTTCGTGGCCAAGCTGCGGCGTCTCGCAGATGCTATCGAGAACGAAGATCGTTTCGAGATACAGATTGCTGGCGAACGCATTTATGTGCCTGTTCGAGCCAAATTCACCATCGAACACGAACGGTCAGATGATGAAGAGGAGATAGAGTTTCAGATCAAATGGGAAAGAGAATAGATCAGGAGTATTCCCTAATTAAGCCATCTTCGCAGCCTTCCATTCGGGCGAACAGTTACCCATGTTCGATATTCCGGCTGCCGGCACTAACGCAAAGCCGGATCGCCCCACTTCTTATTGAGCAATCATCAGCTCCGGGTGCGCCATTTGGCTCCAGGACCAACCGGCGCACGCCGGTTGGTGTTTGTCCAGGGGAGCTTGCAACCGGTCAGGAGAGGGTGTCAATAAATGAACGATATGAATCCAAAGGTTGATGAACTTTTAAGGAAGGACAAGTGGCAAGAAGAAAGGAAGACGTTGAGAGCGATCCTTCTTGACTGTCAACTGACCGAAGAAGTGAAGTGGGGTAAGCTGTGTTACACGTTCCAGAAAAGTAACGTGGTTATGATATATGGGATAAAAGAATACTGTGCGCTTGGATTTTTTAAGGGTGCCTTGTTGAATGATGCCGATGGTATTCTCGTCAAGCCTGGGGAGCATTCACAGGCGATGCGCCAAATTCGCTTTACTGGAGTGCAAGAAATAGATGAGCTGGAAGCCAGATTGAAAGCCTATATTCATGAAGCCATTGAAGTGGAGAAAGCCGGTTTGAAGGTGGATTTCAAAGAGAAAAGAGAACTCGAATTTCCTGAAGAATTTCAAGATAAATTAAATGAAGATCCTGTCTTGAAAACTGCTTTTGAAGCATTGACGCCGGGGCGACAAAGAGGATACATCCTTCATTTTTCTGGTGCCAAGCAATCCAGGACTCGAGTGTCAAGGATTGAAAAGTGTATATCGAGAATTCTCGACGGAAAGGGATTAAATGATCGGTGAGTTCGGCTCATCCAGCCCGTAGTGATCGATTGCGTGCAATTTATGCCATGCTGCAAGGGGTAGCCCCATTCCCTTATCCAAACAGGAAGATCGACATTGGCCGGTGCAAGCTTACTCACGCTGATCGACGATATCGCGACGATCCTCGACGATGTGTCGTTGATGACCAAGGTGGCGGTCAAGAAGACCGCTGGAGTGCTCGGTGACGACCTGGCGCTGAACGCCCAGCAGGTGAGCGGGGTGAAGGCCGACCGGGAACTGCCGGTGGTGTGGGCGGTGGCCAAGGGTTCGCTACGCAACAAGGCGATCCTGGTGCCGGCAGCGCTGCTGATCATCGCCATCACCCTGGGCAGCGTGGCCGGTACGCCCTTCCTGCAGCAGGTCGCGGTGTTGGTGGGCATCGCCCTGATCATGACTGTTGGCGTCTATGGCCTGGTCGCCGGCATCGTCAAGCTCGACGACCTCGGCCTCTACCTCAGCCAGCGTAGCGCTGCGCCGGCCCAGGCCGTGGGCAACGCCATCGTGCTGGTGGCGCCCTACCTGATGAAGTCGCTCTCGGTGATCGGCACCGCCGCCATGTTCATGGTCGGGGGCGGCATCCTGGCGCATGGGCTGCCCGCCGTGCACCACGGCATCGAGGCGCTGGCTCACTTTGCAGCCGATCTGCCCAGTGTCGGCACGATCCTCGGTCCGCTCAGCGAGACGGCACTGAATGCCGTCATTGGCGTGCTCGCTGGTGCCGTTGTGCTGGCGGGGGTCAAGGCCTTCGGTATGCTCAAGCGGCGAGTCGCCTAGCCGAGCTAGGTAGGGCTGTCGCCTTACAGGGTCAGCAGCGCCGCGATGAAGCAGCCGCTAGCGGCTGTCGAGGCCGAGCGTATGCACGTGGTTCCACAAGGTCCACGCTTTCAGGTAGCGCGTCCATACGGCGCCTGCATCGCCAGTTGCCCTGGCACTGGTCAGCTCGTTGTTGAGTGGCACGGTGAAGAGCAGGGTGACGCCGCCGTCTCGTCGGTGAAGTGCGGGCTCAACGTTTGAACGCGATCGAGCATTGCGGCCGGGCATCAACCTCCAGCGTGAAGACGTCGGGACGGCTGTAGTGCCCGGCCACGTCAAAGGCACGGCGGGCGCTGGCGACACGAGCTATGTCGATGTCCGCCTCGAGCAGGCCGACCTCCTTGCGCATCGGGCCGGCGATGATCTCTCCACCTGGGGCGATCACCACGCTATCGCCAATATTCATCCATTCCTCAGCGTTCGGGTAGAGCCGGTCCTTGTCGGGAAAATCCGCCGGCAGATCAGCGACGCGGAGCACATTGCCTGCACCAAGTACCCAGCAGCGCGCCTCGCGGGCGATGTGCTGCAAACTGCCGATCCAGCCGTCGCCGCTGTCATTGGTCGGCGCGACATGGATCTCGATGCCCTGACCGTAAAGCGCATACCGCGCCAGCGGCATGAAGTTTTCCCAGCAGATCAGCCCCCCGACCCGGCCGGCGGGCGTATCGACGACGCGAAGCCCGCTGGCATCGCCAAATCCCCAGACCATGCGTTCGGGATTGGTCGGCATCAGTTTGCGATGCACATTGATGAGGGCGCCATCCGGCCCGATCGTGACAAGGCTGTTATAGACCGTCGTGCCACTGGTCTTGCTGTCGCGCTCATTGATGCCGCAGATCACGGTCGCTTTGGCCTTTGCCGCCGCATCATAAAGCGGCTGCATCTGATCGCTCGACAGATCGACGGCATTTGCCACCAGCCTTGTATGCAACGTCTCGCTCAGACCCCAGTCGCCACTAGGTTTAAGACGCCAGATCCAGGCCGGATAGCCGGGCACAAAGGCCTCATTGAACACGATCATCTCCGCACCGTGCGCCGCCGCCTCGGCAACCTTTTCGACAGCCTTGGCGATTGTCTTTTCACGATCCAGAAACACTGGCGGTTCCTGAACGATTGCGATCTTGGTCATACCTTTCTCTCCCTTTTTGAGCCTTGCCCGCGTAAGGCGGAACGCTATTCCGTCACCTGTTCGCCCGATCCGCCGATTTCAGCTGGAAAGTCTTTGAATTTGGGCAGGCCGTCCCGCATCGGAAGCACAGCTTCGGCATAGTTCACATGCACGCCCGGAACGAAGGCAAGGCTGGGGAGCACCGCTGCGAAAACGTCGGTCACACCCCACTCCGGGTGATCCGTCATGATGTGCCCGCCGCATTTTTTGCAGAACTGGCGCACCGAGTTCGGCACCCCAGAAAATTCGCCGAGCAGGTCCTGCCCGTTGGTGATCCGCACGCTTCCGGGTTTCCAAAGGCTGAACGCGTTCACCGGCCCCGCCGACCACGCGCGGCAGGAAGCGCAGTGGCAATAGCCCATCCCTTCGGGGGTGCCGGAAACTTCGATTTCAACGCTACCGCAAAAGCAGGTTCCTTTATGTGTCGTAGTCATTTTGACTCCTCCTTGGATTTTGGGCGCTCAACCGGCTTTGGTTGCGGCGGCGACCAGCATCTGACACGGGCCGTTGAACTGGCCGTTTTGCTCGTATGTCTCCAGCAGTTCCTCGATCTCCGCCCAGGCTTCGTCCTGTTCGGAGGCGGAAAGGCCGGCCAGCATCTGATGAAGAGCGCCGAAGGATTCCTGTTCGAATTGCAGGCACTCTTCCGCTGATCTCAAACGCACCGGAGCCTCTACGATCTCGATCTCCACTTTCGTGAAACCAGCTTCCGCCAGCCGCTTTGCCAGCACATCGGGATCGCCGAGGCTGAAGGGGCCGGGTTGGCCCGGCAAGGGCGCGGGCAACGCAGCGCGGCGCCGGATGATGCCGACCGGGCCGGAAAAGAAACCGTTCTTGTCCGCCGCCGCATAGGTGATCGCGCCGACCCGCCCGCCGGGCCGCAGGTGCTGCTTCATCCCGGTCAGCGCGGCATGCTGGTCGGGAAAGTAGATCAGCCCCACCCGCGAGATCACCGCATCGAACGGCTCGGCATTGATCTCGCCAAGCGCTTCGCCGTCAACAACTGCGGTCTCAACATTGCCAAGCCCTGCCAGCTTGGCGTTCCGTGCAGCGTAATCGAGGATGCCCGGCGAGATATCGGTTGCCAGCAAATAGCCGCTCGGGCCGACCCGCCGAGCCGCCGCTAGGGTCTGTTCCCCCGCGCCCGCCGCCACGTCGAGCACGCGACTGCCTTGTTTGACACCGGTCATGTCGAGCATCAGCTCGGTCGCCGGTCCCAGCCAGCGCGACAGAAGCGGTGACCAGCGGTCCCAGGCTTCGGCGGCAGCATCCCACTGCTGGCGCGTGGTACTCTTGAATTTGACTGGGTCGAAAGCTGGAGTTGTCATTTTCCCCTCCCGGAAAGACTTTGCTTACCTAGAGGGTGCTCCCCGCCTACCGTCAAAACAATTCTCGAAATATCGACATACGGATTGCAATAATGCAATTTGAGGAAGGTGCTGATGCACTGGGACGATCTGAGAATATTCCTGGCGGTGGCCCGCGAAGGATCCATCAGCGGCGGCGCGAACCGGCTGAAGGTGCAACATTCGACCGTCTCGCGCCGGGTCAAATCACTTCAGGCGCAACTTGGCACCACTCTGTTTGAACGCAAGAAGTCCGGGTTCGAACTGACCCAGGCCGGCGAGGAATTGAGGGATTCCGCCCAGCGGATCGAGCGCGAGGTGATCGGTCTTGAGGGAGCGCTTTCCAATCAGGACAACTTTGCAGGAGGTGAGCTTACGGTCACGGCCATCAACAACATGGCCTCGACGATATTGCTTCCCGTCTTCGCCCGTTTCAGCATGGAGCAGCCGGAAACCAGGCTTCATATCCATGTGTCAAATAAAT
Organism: Litchfieldella rifensis; assembly: GCF_042646605.1. NCBI lineage: Bacteria > Pseudomonadati > Pseudomonadota > Gammaproteobacteria > Oceanospirillales > Halomonadaceae > Litchfieldella > Litchfieldella rifensis. The sequence continues at coordinate 106,551 of NZ_JBHRUG010000048.1, forward strand.
ATGTCAGCCTCGCCGAACGCCAAGCCGACGTTGCCATCCGGCTGACCAACACCCCGCCCGAGACGCTGGTCGGCACCCGCCTGACGACCGTGACTTCGGCCGTCTACGGGTCGTGCAATTACCTGCGCTCACTCGCAAAGGGCAGCAAACCAAGATGGCTCGGTATCGAATGTTGTGAGTACCATCGGTCATGGACCAGCGAGGCCTGCCCCGATCACGACCATAATTTCTATATCGACGACACACTGCTCACCCTTGCCGCGCTGAAGCAGGATCTGGGCCTCGCCTATCTGCCCTGCTTTATGGGGGACGGCGAAGAAAGCCTTCAACGCTATCGTCCCCCCGATGCCGCGCATGATCTGGGGCTTTGGCTGCTCTATCATGCCGACCTGAAGCAGAACAAACGGGTGCAGCTTTTTCGCGCCCACATGATCCGCGAGATCGGCAACCTGCGTGCATTGTTCGAAGGGGAACAGTCGGTGATACCGTAAAACCACTGCAGTGGCTTGGGAGAGGCAATTGCGCCATCGCTAAATTCCGATAACCAGCGAAAGCCGCCGTTCAATTACAAGCAGGGAATGACCGCTGTCGCAACGCTGGTGCGGAAGGGATTGATCTGCCAAGCGACCGACAACAAGGATCAGCGTCAGGGCTGATGTGACAAAGCGCTTCGGCCTTTGCCACGAAGCATCGAGCCCATCGCCTTGAGGATCCTGGTGCCTTCTGGGCCGGTACCGGCCGCCTCATTCATGGTACCCACCGCTGCACGGCTCACTTCAGCGAGGGGCAAGCTCACCCCCATGTTCCGCACGCCCCCAGTCAGGGGGCGTGATGACAACGGCTAGGATCGGGTCACAGCGTAGCCTCATTCATATAGCCAGGCAGAAACGTTGCCAAGCCGGGGAAGGCAATCAGCAACAGCGCCATGAGAGCCATGATCAGGAACATCGGCGCCGCCGCTTTGGCGATGAAGCCAAGGCTGTGGTTGGTCAGGCCCTTCATGACGAAGAGATTGAAGCCTACGGGGGGCGTTATCTGGGCCATCTCCACCATGACCAGGACGAAGATACCGAACCAGAGCAGATCGATGCCGGCTTCATTGAGCATGGGCGTGACGACTGCCATGGTCAGCACCACTGCCGAGATGCCATCCAGAAAGCAGCCCAGCACGATGTAGACGAGCATCAGCGCCACCAGGAGCATGAAGGGAGAGAGATCCAGGGACCCCACCCACTCGGCCAGGCCGCGCGGCAGTCCGGTAAACCCCATCGCCAGCGTCAGGAACGAGGCGCCTGCCAGTATCAAGGCGATCATACAGGAGGTCTTCGCTGCCCCCATCAGGCTTTCCACCAGTGAGGAAAAGGTCAGGCTGCGTTGTATGGCGGCAAGCAGCAGGGCACCGACGACCCCGAGGGCGGCGGCTTCCGTCGCGGTGGCGAGGCCGGAGTACATCGAACCGATCACGGTGAGGATCAACAGCGCAACAGGAATCAGCAGGCGCGATTCATAGAGGCGATGTTTCATTGTCATGGCCGGCTCTTTGACGATATTGGGCTTTTTCAGGATTCCCCAGGCCACGACATACCCCATGAACAGCGCGGCCAATATCAGGCCAGGGAGTATCCCCGCGATAAACAGCTTGGGGATGGACTGATTGGTAATCACGCCATAGACGATCATGGTCAGCGAGGGGGGAATCATCAGGCCAAGGGTGGAGGCCCCGGCCAGGGTCCCCACGCTCATGAAATCGGAATAACCACGCTTGCTGAGCTCAGGCATGGACATCTTGCCCACGGTGGTCAGCGTGGCGGCGGAAGAGCCGGAGACCGCGGCGAACAGGGTGCAGCCGATGACATTGGTATGCATCAGCCGCCCAGGCAACCAACTGAGCCAAGGGCTCAACCCGCGGAAGAGGCTTTCGGAAAGTCGTGTGCGGTAAAGGATTTCCCCCATCCAGATGAACAGAGGAAGGGCCGTGAGCGTCCAACTCGTCGATGACGTCCAAAGCGTGCTGTACATCGAGGCCCCGATCGGGCGGCCGGTGAAGAACGCGATGCACACGATGGCCACCCCGACCAGGGACAGGGCCACCCAGACGCCGGAGCCCAGCAGCAGGAAAAGGATGAGCAGAAGCGCAATGGCCAGTTCGGTGAAATCCATCAAAGACTCCTCACGGGATGGGTTCCGTGGTGGTTGGCACGAGCGGAACGAATCAAAGCGGCCAGAGTGCGAACGAAATGATCGAGTATCGAAATCGTGAAGGCCGTGGAGCCGAGTGCAAGCAGCGACTGGGGTATCCAGAGCGCCATCGCATCTTGCCCCGATGAGACGTCACCAAACTGATAGGACCAATAAGCCGCATCGAAGGCATGCCACGTGATGAAGCCGGCAATGCCGCCGGCGACCAGCAGGCACCACAGCTCGCCGATGGGACGAAAGCGCCCGAGTCGCTCCACCAGGAGGCCGACGCGGATATGCCCACCTTCGTGAAAGGTATAGGCCGCAGCAAGGAACGTGCTGGCGCCCATCAGGTAGCCGGCATAGTTGGTGGCGCCAGGCAGGGTCATGCCGCTCCAGCGCAGCACCACCTGGACGACGATCACGACCAGCATGATGAAAATGCAAAGCGCGGCAAGATATCCGAAGACGCGATAGAGCGTTTCCAGCCATCTGACGGCACGAGAAGAGGAGGTGTTCATGGGAGCTACCCCTAGTTCCATCCAGCGAAGCGGAGTCCCCATTCCGTGGAATGGGGACGTGAATCGTGCTGTCACTGCATTGCACGATATTCCTCTACCAGTTGCTGGCCTTGCGGGCCGGCTTTCTCTAGCCACTCCTCCTGCATCTCTTCACCGATACGGGTGAATTCCGCCTGCAGTTCCTCGTCAGGCTGGTTGATCGCAACGCCCTTGTCGCTCAGCCGGCTCTTGAGAGCATCGGTGAGCTCGCGGGCCTGCTTCTCGCCGCGCTGCTCGGCTTCTTCGGCAATGGCCAGGACCTCCTGCCTCGTTTCCTCATCGAGGGCTTCCCACCGCTCCTTGTTGACGAAGACGTGGCTAAGGACGAGCCAAGCCTTGGCATCGTAGAAGTGGGGGAGGTAGTCCCACAGCTGATGGTTGTAGACGGGATCCCCGGAGGATATCAGCGATTGCACCATGCCGGTGGCGGCCGCCTGCGAAAGCTCGGCCTCCTCGATCAGGGTCGGCGTCATGCCCATCAGCTCGGCAAAGCGCGCCGTGGCGGTGTTATAGGCTCGGAACTTGAGCCCCTCCGCATCTTCGGGTGAGTCGATCTCGCGGTCGAAAAAGACGCCTTGCGGAGGCCATGGAATGTGATAGAGCAACTGAAGATTCTGCTCCGCCATCAACTCGTCCAGCGCTGGTTTGGTCACTTTCCATAGCTGTGCGGACTCTTCAAAGGAATTCGCCAGGAAAGGCACGGAATCGATACCGTAAAGGATGTTCTCGTTCTGATGGGCAGAAAGGACGTGAACGCCGATCTGTGCCTGGTCGCGCTGTACGGCGCGCTTGATCTGATCGCCGGGAAACAGCGATCCACTCGGATGGACGCGTATGTCCAGCTCGCCATCGGTGGCCTCGCGCACCTGATCGGCGAACCAGCTTACGTTCTCGGTGATGTAGTTATCCGACGGTTGCGGAGAAGGAAGGTCCCAAACGTCGGCGTAGGCAAGGCTGCTGGCTGCCAGCGTCAGGGTGGTAATGGCGACTGTCTTGCTCAATGCATGGACCATGCTGTTGGTCTCCTCTGTTCTAGTTGTAGGGAAGGTGGTCGGGTCTTTTCTCTTGTCGTTGTTATCCATTTTGTCCTCTGGTTCATGGTCAATGAAGCCGTTGGCTATCCCAGGCTTCGTGTAGGGTCGTGGGCAGGCAATGCTTGACGATGCGGTGGCTGGGGGTTCGCTCGAACTCCTCCACGATGGCGAGATAGCGCGGGCACTGGTAGGAGGCCAGGCGCTCCTTCAACCAGAGGTAAAGCTCACGCAGCTCAATGACGCGACCGGCTTTCGGCTTCAGGAAGAGCTTGATCTCCTGCTCTCCGATGTCGGCATCGACACCGACCATTGCGCACTCCTCGACATCGGGGTGCAGCTGGGCGACCGATTCCACCTCCCAGGCCGAGACGTTCTCGCCCCGACAGCGCACGCTATCGGTGATGCGCCCAAGAAAATAGAGAAAGCCGTCCGCATCGAGCCAGCCGCGGTCGCCGGTATGTAGCATGCCGTTTGTCAGCGTCTTCTCCGTGGCCTCGGCGTTGCGGAAGTAGCCATCGAACAGCACGCCAGGCTGCGTTTCACGGACCACCACCTGGCCCGGTTCGCCTGTCGGTACCGGGCGGTCCTGGTCATCGTGAATGGCGATGTCCAGCCAGGGAACGGCACGGCCCACCGATCCCGGCTTTCCTTCGGCATTGAAGGTGGTCAGGCTCGAGGCTTCCGTCATCCCGTAGCATTCGCGGATCTCGAAGCCGAAGCGATCCTGCAGGGTCGACCAGATGTCGCTTGGACAGCCTCCGCCCCAGGCGGTACGCACGTTGTGTGTGGTTTCCAGCTCGCTGGGCGGCTGCTTCAGCAATATCTGCAGCACCCCTCCCAGGTAGTGAATGTGAGTCGCACCGCTGGCATTGACCTGCTCCCAGAAGCGACTGGCGCTGAAGCGCTCGGTCAGGCTGAGCCGCACATCGAAGAACAGCGGCAGCAACAGCATCTGGGCGCCGCCGATGTGATAGAAGGGCTCCCACTGGAAGAAGACGTCGCCCGGCTCGATCGAGCACAGCAGCTCGACGCTCTTGAGGGCATAGGCCATCATCGCATGCGTGACGCGTACCCCCTTTGGCTTGCCCGTCGTGCCGGAGGTGTACATCAAGGCGTATAGCTCCGACATGACTGGCGCCGGGGCGTCCAGCCTTTCCCTGCCGTCCAGGTGCTCGGAGATCGTGTCTTCCGCGCCTCCCAGCAGCAGCGTCTTGCCCGTGAATGCCGCCCCGCTATCGACGACGACCGGCCACAGGTCGGCATCGGTAAACAGGACCGCGGGATCGCAGTGCTCGAGGATGTACTTCAAGCCATTGCCACGCTGGCGGGCATTGACCGGCACCCAGACGATACCGGCCTTGGCCAGGGCGAACAGGATAGCGATGGCCTCCGGGCCGTTATGCATCATGACCGCGGCACGCTCGCCGGGGCGAATGCCCAACTCCCGGCGAAGGTAGGCGGCGAGTGCCTCGGCCTGATGGTCGAGCTCGCCGAACGTCAGGGGACGTTGGTCGAAGCTCCCGAACAAGCGCTCCGGCTCGCGCGTTGCGATATCGCGCAGCGCGATAATGAAACTGGGATCGTTGAGGTTGAATATCATAGTGGTCAGATCTCTATCTTCAACCGTTTCGGCGCTTGAGGAAGAGCTCCATCATGCGTGCCGGTTCGCCCGAGGCGTAGGCCTCGCCCTGGATGCGAACCCCCGCTTCGAGGCAGTCGCGAAAGCCCGGCTCGGTGATCTCCTTGAAGCGCTGACGATCCAGGCGCATCGCAACGGGTGGCTTGTCGGCGAGTTCTTCGCCCAGCGCCAGCGCTTCCGGCAGAACCTGATCGGCCGCGACCAGACGGTTGATCAAGCCGAGGGCATGCGACTCGTCGGCATTCATCAGGCGACCGCTCAAGGTCAGGTCGATGGTGCGAGCGAGCCCCAGGTGTTCGCGCATGATCCAGGGGCCGGTGGTGCTGGCGATACCTGAGTTGATTTCGGGCTGTCCCATGCGCACGTCGGCATGGGCGATACGGAAGTCGCACAGCAGGGCCACCTGGAAGGCCGAACCGGCCGCCACCCCGTTAAGCGCGGCAATGATGGGCTTGGGGCTGCTGCGCAGCTTGTCGTAGAGCGTCTCCCACTCTCCCACCCAGCTTTTGGCTCGCTCGGCGTCAAAGGACCGAGTCTCGTTGAGATCCTGGCCGGCACTGAAGGCTCGCTCGCCCGCACCGGTCAGCACGATGGCGCCGAGCGAATCGTCGCTGGAGAACTCCTCGAGCGCGGCGATGAGCTGCTGGCGCATCTCGCTGTGCCAAGCGTTGAGGACGTCGGGGCGGTTGAGGGTAATGACGCCTACACGGCCTTGCTTGTGGGTGAGGATGTGTTCGGACATGATTGCCTCTCGATTGTTTGTGTCTTTGTGATTGCAATGCGATCAGTAATGATCTACATTTAATCAATGTAGTTGAATAGCAAGCATTGTAAAACCCAAAATCGACACGAGAAGCGATTTTTCTCACGGAAAGATCGGGCTAGGGAGGGGTAAGGCTTTGAATGAAATAGGGAAAGTGGACCGCTTGATGGTCAAGAGTGTGGTGAAGGCGTTTCGGATCCTCGAAGTCTTCGATGCCGAGCACCCGGCGATGAGCGTCAAGCAGCTGGCGGAACGCTGCGACATGGACCGCAGTGCGGCGCAACGCTTCGTGCACACCTTGACGCAGCTAGGCTACTTGCAGCGCAATGAGGAGACGCAACTGATCGAGCCCAGCGTGCGCACGCTGGATATCGCCGCGCACTACCTCCATGCGCACCCCCTGGTCGACAAGGTTCGCCCCTACCTGCTGAACCTGAGCAAGGAAACGGAAGGTTCGGTCAGCCTGACGATTCTGGACGGGCAAGACGTGGTGTATCTCTCCCGCTTGCTGAGCCGCAACATGCTGGATACGGACATCACCATCGGATCGCGCCTTCCGGCATTCTGCACGGCGCCTGGGCTGGCGATGCTATCGCAGTTGGAAGAACAGGAGGCTCTGGAGGTCTTGGAACGGACGCAGCGAAAGGCCTACACGCCCAATACTGTGTACGAGGTGCCTGCGATCATGGAGCGCTTGGCTCGATTCAAGCGCCAGGGATACGCGCTGTCGGTAGAGGAGTATTTTCTCTCCGACATCTCCATTGCGGTACCGGTACTGGACAGGCACAACCGACCGCGAGCGGCGGTCAGCATCTCGATGTCTCGGCTAAGGAGCATGCCCGAGGAAGTGGAGCAGAACCTTTCGGGGTTGTTGATCGCTACAGCACGACAGTTATCGAGGCTGTGATTGGAACCCCAATTTTGTTGAACTGGACCGATCAAGAGGTAGAGCGCGCCGATGATAGCCTGTCATCACAATACACCGCTTGCCGCACGGGCCCGCCAGATCCTCGAGACAGCGCCTGAGACTGAGCTGCCGATGACCTACCAGCAGCTCGCCGAGGCGCTGGAGCCGCCGCGCACCATCCAGCGTGTCGCCTCGGCGCTCGAGCAGCTAATGCGCGAAGACGCTGAGCAGAGGCGACCCTTTGTCGCCGCGCTGGTTGTCAGTCGCAGGGGCGAGGGTTTGCCCGCCAAGGGCTTTTTCGATCTCGCTGTCGAACTTGGGCGCTTCCCGCTGGATCCAGCACAGCACGCCGAGGCCTACCACGAGGAGTTTCGCCGGGCCATGGCGCAGCGGGGGTGATTGGGATTCCTCAGGGGTATTGGCTTCATGGTTCTGATGAGGTTCTCGGATCGATCACTCAGAAGTTCTGCACACCTGGACAGCGCCTCGTCCAGGTCCATTGGTCCGTCAGCAAGGGCAAATGCGCCTGTTACGCCCTCATCGAGCACAGCTTTCCAGCCGGGTCCCAAGCGGCCAGCCAGAACAATCACTGGTATGCAATGATCGCGCGCGGCACGCGCGACACCGATCGGAGTTTTTCCAGCAAGGCTTTGGCCGTCCAGTTGCCCTTCGCCTGTGATGACCAGGTCGGCCCATGCGAGGCGGTCTTTCATACCGGCATGGCGCATGATCAATTCTATTCCCGGCATCACCTCTGCACCGAGAAAGGTAGCCAGCGCAAAGCCCATACCACCGGCAGCTCCAGCTCCCGCAATATCCCGATAATCGATGCCAAGCACTTTCCTTGTTTCATCTGCGAGATGTTGAAGCGCCTTGTCCAGACGCAAGACCTCGTCATTGCTTGCACCTTTCTGCGGTCCAAATACGGCACTTGCTCCGCGCTCACCAAGGAGGGGGTTGTCGACATCTACCGCGGCTTCGACAACAAGATTGGCAAGGCGAGGATCGAAGTCACTCAAACCGATGCTCGCTAGTCGCTCGAGTGAAGCGCCCCCTGGTGGCAACGGCTGACCATCGCAGTCCAGAAGCTGTGCACCTAACGCCGTTAACATGCCTGCACCGCCATCGTTGGTGGCGCTACCTCCCAGCGTGACCAGCAGCCGCTCAGCACCCGCATCGAGAGCCGCACGAACCAACTCGCCAACGCCATAGGTCGAACTGTGAAGAGCGGTGCGTTCATCATGGGCCAATGACTGAAGACCACTTGCTTCGGCCAGCTCGATACAGGCCGTGCGAGAATCACCATGCCATCCCCAGTCGGCGTCACAAGGGCGTCCCAGAGCATCGTGCACCCGAGCAGTCCGCCGCTCTGCTCCAGTGGTGCTGATCAGTATATCCAGACTTCCCTCACCGCCATCTCCGAGTGAGCATTTGTCAATCGCCGCTTCCGGGGCGGCAAGCTTGACGCCAGTGGCAATGGCATCAGCGGCCTCGCGAGCACTGAGAGAATCCTTATAGCTATCTGGGCATATTAAGATGTTCATTTTAGTGCTCAAGACATGTCATTGTTCAGGTGTTTTCTTTGAGCTGCATTCTCTTGCGAAGTAAAGGACCAATGAAGCAGGGGAGTGCCAGCCCGAGTATGGCAATTAGCCATAGGCTGATAGAAAGATTACTGCTCCAAAGCGACATCCAATCGCCATTGGCAATATCCAACGTGTGGCGCAAGTTCGTCTCCATCTCGGGACCAAGCAACAACCCAAGAATGATGGGCACGAGCGGTATATCAACTTTGCGCAGAAGATAGCCTATTACCCCGAAGGCAACCATGAAATACAGGTCGAACGAGGAATGGCTTATCGAATAGATTCCCACAAAGGCGACCATGGTGACGATGGGAAGCAGGTACATCGGCGGAATGGAGAGTAGCTTCACGAATATTCCAACCAGCGGGATATTCATGAGCAGAAGCAGGAAATTGCCGATCAGTAGTGCCGCGATCACGCCCCAGACGATGTCCGCGTTCTGGGTGAACATTAGCGGACCAGGAGTGATATTCATCGAAATCAGTAAGGCGAGTAGCACGGCAGTGGTGCCTGAGCCAGGCACCCCGAGGGTGAGCATGGGAACCAGTGCCCCTGACGAAGCGCCGTTGTTGCCAGCCTCTGGAGCCGCGACACCTCTTGGGTCTCCGTAACCGAAATGCCCCTTGCGTCCAATCAAGCGCTTCTCGAGTGTATAGCTGACAAAGCTGCCCAATGATGCTCCGGCACCCGGAAGCACGCCTGCAATGAATCCCAGCATACCGCCTCTAAGGCTGGTGGGCAGAATGGCAACGATATCTCTCAGGCCAAGATTGAGTTTACTGATGGTGACCAAGGGTTTCCCACCTCCAGCCCGGTCTTCGATGAAGAGCAGTAGCTCGGAGATGGCGAATAAACCAACGATAGCGATGATGAAGTCGACACCCTCGTAGAGATGCAAACTGCCGAAGGTGTAGCGCTGCGTCCCCGTCGAATCGATACCTATCGTGGCGATCATCAACCCGATACCTGCGGCGAGGATCGTCTTGACCGGATTCTTGCCGGTGACGCCGCCTAGTGTGGCGAAGGCCAGCACGAAGAGAGCAAAGTATTCGGCGGCACCGAAGGTGAGAGCGAACTTGGCGAGCAGGGGGGCCAGGACGATCAGGCCCAGCGTCGCCAGCAAGCTGCCCACGAAAGACGCGATTGCCGAGATCGCCAGCGCTTCGGCGGCCTTCCCCTTCTGGGCCATGGGATAACCGTCGAGGCAGGTCATCATCGCCGGCTCGTCGCCGGGGATATTGAGTAGGATGGCGGAAATGCGGCCACCGTACATGGCGCCGGCATAGACGGCGGTGAGCATGATCAGGGCCGTTTCCGGACGCAGGCCCAGTGTAAAGGCCAATGGGATGAGGATGGCCACGCCGTTGGCCGGGCCGAGGCCCGGCAACGCTCCGATCAGGGTGCCGAGGAAGGCGCCCAGTAACGCAAACATCAGGTTGTGTGGTGCCAGGGCGACACCGAAGCCGTCGATCAGATAGCCCAGGGTTTCCATGGCTATACCTCCAGGATACTCAGTACGCCCAGCGGCAGCGCCAGGTCGAGAGCGTAGGTAAACAGGGCATACACCGCGACGCCGGCAACTGCGCTGATGCCGAAGGCTCGCGGGGGTCTGGCTCCCATGCGCCAGCACAGGGTGCCCACTGCTACCAGGGTGGCGAGGATGAAGCCCAGCGGCTCGAGCAGCAGGGTGTAGGCGATCATCACCAGCATGGCGAAGACAAGCTCAAGCCCGGTTCGCCAGCTCGGATAGGGATTGTCCGGATCGGGTTTCACGATGAGGTAGAGGCTGCACAGCGCAACGATCACGGATATCACCTTGGGAAAGGTGGATGGGCCGACAGCGCCGTCGCCACCGAACGGTTCGGAGAACTGGGTCGCACCCCAACCGTACGCGACGGCCAGGGTGAGCATCAGTACGCCGACGATGCGGTCGTTGACGGTCATCTTGCGATACCAAGATCGGATGAAATCTGCTCAATGGAGGCGATCTGCTCGGTGACGAAGTTGGTGAACTCCTCACCGGAGAGGTGGAAGGGCATCAGGCCATTATCCATCATGACCTGTTTCCACTCGTCGCTCTCGTAGAGCGTATTCATGGAATCGATCCAGTACTGCTTGGCGTCGTCGGGGATGTCCGAGGGAATGTAGAAGCCCCGCCAGTTCGCACCGACCAGATCGATACCCTGTTCCTTCGCGGTGGGAATGTCCGCGTACTCCTCCAGTGGCAGGCGCTCGTCGGAGAGCACGGCGAGCACGCGCAGGTCGCCGGACTTGATGAAGCCGCGAGCCTCGCTGATGTCGCCGGTGAAGGCGTCCACATGGTGTCCCACCACCTGGGTCAGGGCTTCGCCGCCACCATCGTAGGGCAGGTACTTGATATCGCGAAGATCGCTCACTCCCGCTTTCTGGGCCGCCATCAGCAGCTTGAGATGATCCCAGCTACCCTTGGAGTCGCCGCCGGAGAACGTCACCGAGGTCGGGTCTTCCTGAAGTGCACTCATTAGATCGTTGAGGTTTTGGTAGGGCGAGTCATCAGCGACGGCAATGATGCCGTAGTCGGCGCCGAGGGCGCCCACCCAGTCCACCATGTCTGCTGTCATGCCGGGGAAGAGGCCCTGGGCCAGGCCGGCCGCGGTGGTGGTGGAGGCAGCGATCAGCAGCTTGGGGTCGTTGCTGCGCTTGGAGACGACGTGGGAAAAGGCGACGCCACCGGTGGCTCCCGCCATGTTGATGGTCTGTACGCTCGCGGGCACCAGGTCGAGATTCTGCAGGACCCTGCCCACGGAACGGCAGGTGAAGTCCCAGCCGCCTCCCGGGTCAGAGGGAGCGATGCAGTCAACCTTTCCGGAAGGTTCGAAACTCCAGGCCGCGGTGGAAATGAGCGCGCAGGAGATTGCTGCCGTGAGCTTGGCTTTGCCATGCATTTTCATGATGTCACTCTCGTTTGCTTGACGTCGCTAATTGTTGTTGAGATCGATGCCTTCCCGGAGGAAGTCAGTTTGACCTTAGGGCGACGAGTCACGAATGAACATCACTAAATCGCAAAGCCTGGCTTCGTGGTCCGCGAAGTCAGAGAATTAATAAGCCAACATCAGTCGATTACAATTCTGGTTTTTCCGTGAGGTGGGACAGCATTTGTTTGCTAATGGTGGAAAGATCGTCCGGATTTTTCACGCCGATCACTAGCTCTCGTCTGGCCCAGGCGTCCCTGAGGGCAATGGTATCGATGTCGAGGCTCGGCAAATGACTGTGCACGGATTTTTCTGGAAGCACACCCACGCCCATGCCCTTGTCGATCATCTGCAGGATGCCCTCGAAGCTTCTGACCTGGATGCGCATATGCAGGTTTTTTCCCAGTTGTCGCGCATTTTTCGTCACTAGCTGGTGAAGGGAAGAGCCTTGTTCCAGCCCGATGAAGTCGTACTCGGAAGCCTCCGAGAGCAGGATGGTGTCGCGGCCTGCCAGCGGATGTCCCTTGGGAATGACCAATACCAACTGGTCGGTTCGGTAGGGAAAGGTGTGCAGGTCTCCTGAGGGCATGTGGCCGGCAAAGATGCCGATATCGGTGAGATCCTCCTTGAGCGCGGCGATGACTTCCGTGCTGAGCTTTTCCTCCAGGTCAATCTTGACGCCGGGATGTTCGGTAGAGAAACGCGACAGGTCCTCGGGCAAAAACTGGATGATCGCCGAGGTGTTGGCGTGCAGGCGTACGTGGCCGCGAACCCCTTCGCTGTACTCGCTCAGGTCGGCGCTCAAGTGGCGCAGTTGATCGAAGACATTTCGCGCATGATGGAGCAGGGCGTGGCCTGCAGGCGTCAGTTCCACACCCCGGGGACGGCGGTAGAGAAGCGGGGAGCCCACCTGGCTTTCGAGATCGCTGATGCGCTTGCTCACCGCGGCGAGCGCCATGTTTTCTCGGTTGGCGGCGGCGGTCAGGCTGCGTTCATCGGCGATAGCGATGAAAAGCCTAAGCGTCACAAAATCGAATCGCATCATCGGATGGTGTCCTCAACGGTGGCCGGGAGTGGCGGTTGGTTCCTGACTTCGTCGATTGTGAAGGGGGGCTTGGCAAATGCCTGATTGTGCGAGGACAGGAGCGTGGACAAACTTCGAGCATGTCTGAAATGGTTAAGGTGGAATACCGATGGAAAATACACAAGTTCTTGAAGGACTGAAAGTTCTCGAGCTTGGGCAATTGATCGCCGGTCCCTTCGCCACCAAGCTCCTTGGGGAGTTTGGCGCCGACGTCATCAAGGTGGAGCCTGTGAGCAAGGGCGATCCTCTTCGCAAATGGCGAAAAGTCCAGGACGGTATCTCGCTTTGGTGGCATGTCCAGGCTCGCAACAAGCGCTCGCTGGAACTGGACCTCAAGTCGGAGGAGGGCCAGGAGGTCATAAAGCGACTGGTTGGCGATGCCGACATCGTGATCGAGAACTTCCGCCCGGGCACTCTGGAGAAGTGGGGGCTTGGCTGGGAGGAACTGTCGGCCATCAACCCCCGGTTGATCATGGTGCGCGTCTCCGGTTACGGCCAGACCGGCCCCTACCGCGACAAGCCGGGCTTCGGTGTCATCGGTGAGGCCATGGGCGGGCTTCGCTACCTGTGTGGCTTCCCCAATCAACCCTCGGTACGGGTGGGCATCAGTATCGGCGACTCGCTCTCCGCGCTCTACGCGGTCATCGGCTCGCTGCTGGCACTGCATGAGAGGGAACGCAGCGGAAAGGGCCAGTACATCGACATCGCTCTCTACGAAGCCGTTTTCTCGATGATGGAGAGCCTGATTCCCGAGTACGACGCCTGCGGCCATATCCGCGAGCCCAGCGGTAGCGCCCTGCCTGGCATCACGCCATCCGACGCCTACCCCTGCAAAGATGGCAGCTACGTCATTATCGCCGGCAACGGCGACAGCATCTTCAAGCGTTTGATGCAGGTGATCGGGCGTCCCGATCTAGCCGAGGATCCGCGCCTTGAGCACAACGACGGCCGCAGCCAGCACGTCGAACTGATTGACGGCGCCATCAGCGACTGGACCCTGCAGCATTCGCGTGACTTCGTGATCGCGCAACTCGACGAGGCCAAAGTGCCGGCCGGCTATCCCTATACCGCAGCTGACATCGTCAAGGATCCTCACTTCGTCAGTCGTGAAATGCTCGAAGACATCACGCTGCCCTCAGGCGCGCGCCTGAAAGTTCCCGGTGTGATCCCAAAGCTGAGCCGCACTCCGGGGCGGGTGGGGGGTGCCGGGCCCAAGCTCGGTGAGCATACCAGGCAGATCCTCGATGAACTCGGCATCGATGCCGAGACACAGGCGAAGATGAAAGAAAAGGGCGTCATCTGATTCAAGGCGGAGGCAAGACGACATGAAAGGCGACGGCAAGAAGATTCATATGCAGGAGGTTGTGACGCGAGACGGCTTCCAGAGCGAGAGCGACTTCGTGGATACCGGCAGGAAGATCGAACTCGTCAATCAGCTCAGCGAGTGCGGCTACGCCAAGATTGAGGTGACTTCCTTCACCTCTCCGAGGGCGATTCCGGCGCTGCGCGACGCTGAAGAGGTCATGCAGGGCATCATCCGCAATCCCAGCGTCGAGTACACGGTGTTGGTGCCCAATGTTCGCGGTGCCGAACGGGCGCTGTCCTGTGATGTCGACGAGGCCAATCTGGTCATGTCGGCCAGCGAAAGCCACAACCTCTCGAACCTGAGGATGACGCGCGAGGCTTCCTTCAGCGGTTTGAAGGAGGTGGTCAAGGAAGTGCAGCCAACGCGCACCGCTATCAACGTCTCACTTTCCACCGCCTTCGGTTGCCCCATGGAGGGTGAAGTGCCGCTGGACACGGTACTCTCCTGGGTGGAGCGCTTCGCGGAAATGGACGTGCGCGGCATCACCCTCTGCGATACCACCGGCATGGCTTACCCAACGCAGGTTGCCAAGGTGATATCCGCGTTCAAGGAACGCTTTTCGAACCTCCAGCTCACCGTGCACCTGCATAACACTCGCGGTATGGCGCTGAGCAACGCCCTGGCGGCGATCCAGGCCGGGGCCGACCGCTTCGACAGTTCCCTCGGAGGGCTCGGCGGCTGTCCTTACGCTCCTGGGGCAACCGGCAATGTCTGCACCGAGGACCTCGTCCATATGCTGGAGCTGATGGGCTACAACACCGGTGTTGATCTCGACAAAACGCTCAACGCCGCCTCGCTGCTGCCGGGCCTGGTGCACCATGAAGTACCAAGCCAAGTACTCAAGGCGGGACGTCGTCTCGACCTCCATCCCACGCCGGATTTCGTCAAGGGACGTCTTGGCTCTGAGCCCGAGCGTTAAGCGACCGCCGAGTTGAAACACTGCCAGTCTTTCATAATACGAGGCTAGTGATGAACATCGTTTTTCTCGACAGTGAAACCGTGCCGAAGGACATACCTGCCCCCGCCTGGACAGAGCGTTGGGACAACCTGGCGCTTGCTCCGGATGAGAGCACCGTGGAGGCGCTGAAGGACGCCGACATCGCTATCACCAACAAGGTGAAGATCACGCGCCGCGACCTTGAGCGACTCCCCAGGCTCAAGTACGTGTGCGTAGCGGCGAGTGGCTATGATTGCGTGGACCTCGAAGCCTGCCGGGATCACGAGGTGGTGGTCGCCAATTCGCCGGACTATTCCTCCAATAGCGTGGCCGAGACGGTTATCGCCTTGATTTATGCACTCCGGCGTCGACTGATTCCCTACGCCGAGGCGAGTCATGATCGGTGGCCCGAGTCCTCGTTCTTCTGTGTTCATCTTGCGCCCATTCTCGACGTTCAGGGCGCCACCCTGGGCATCGTCGGCCGGGGCGATATCGGTAACCGCGTGGCCCAACTCGCCGAGGCGGTCGGCATGAAGGTAATGTTTGCCGAACGCAAGGGGGCGACTACGGTCAGAAGCGGCCATGTCGCTTTCGAAGATGTGCTTCGCCAAAGCGATATCCTGACGCTTCACTGCCCGGCAGTACCGGGCGTGGATTACCTGATTGGAAAGCGAGAGCTATTCGTCATGAAGCAAGGGACCTACTTGGTCAATACTTCTCGAGGAACCCTGGTTGACGCCGATGCCGTTCTGGCCTCCCTTGACCAAGGCCACTTGGGTGGGGCGGCACTGGACGTATTGGCTTCAGAACCACCGCCCAAGGATCACCCTCTGATTCGCGATCGTCACCCAAACCTCATCGTTACTCCTCATATAGCCTGGGCAAGTCAAACGAGTATCGACAACCTGATCAAAAGGATTCTGGAGAATCTGGAAGGGTTTCACTCAAAAGCACCGATCAATACCGTATAGAAAGTTTGCGATGTGCTGGAGAGGGATATTGTGCGTTGTACACGAAGTGTGGGTGGTTGTAGAAGCTAAGTGATACGGATAGTGCCACGGAAGGGCGGCCTCTTTGGATAGGTGCAATGCCCTGCGTGATGAAAGATAATAAGCAGGGTAACGAAAATAGCCGGCGCCAACGCCCGAGGTCACTGTCACCTGGCCTCTGATCGGCTCGGCGTCCCGGCCCTCCAAAACAGGCTCTACATCTATCGAGGTAGCATGAATCCCACCATTGAACTGCTGAAATCCCACCGTTCGATCCGCAAGTTCACCGATCGCAAAATCCCCCAAGAGCTGCTGCTGGAGCTCATCCGGGCCGGCCAGTGCGCCGCGACCTCCAGCCACGTTCAAGCGTACAGTGTCATCCACGTCAAGAATCAGACGAATCGCGAGAAGATCGCCGAGCTGGCCGGCGGCCAGGACTATGTGGCCACCTGCTCCGATTTCCTGGTGTTCTGTGCCGACATGAAGCGACCCACCGAGGCGTCCGAGCACACCGGCGCCAACGTGTGCGGGGGATGACCGAGCAACTGCTGGTGGCTAGCGTGGACACTGCCCTGATGGCGCAGAACGTGGCCATTGCCGCGGAATCCGAGGGGCTGGGCATCTGCTACATCGGTGGAATTCGCAACGATCCCCACGCCATCAGCGATATTCTCCGGTTGCCGGAGCATGTCTATCCGGTATTCGGCATGTGCCTCGGCTACTCGGCCCAGATGCCGGACATCAAGCCCCGCCTGCCGGTCGAGGCGATCCTCATGGAGGACCATTACACCGAGGATCGCCAGCAGGTGGAGGCCTTCGATGACGCCATGCACACCTACTATCAGGAGCGCAGTGACGGCAAGAAGGACTCCAACTGGTCACGGAATCTCACGCCGCTCTTCGATAGCAAGTTGCGCGCCCATATGCGGGGTTTCCTGATCGAGCGGGGCTTCGAGATGAAGTGATTCTCCGTCTGGCCCCGCAAATTGACAGTGAGTCGAATCGGCTCACCGCTCCGCCAAGGATCGCTGCAAATGGCTGCAGAAGCGTGGCGTATGTTCGGTATATTGGCGGGCGAACTCCTTGCCGAAGCCGCTCGATGCGCCCGTGATGAGCACCCATGAAGTGTCTGTTGTGGTCATTTCGCTTACCTGTAGTCGGTAGTGGAGAGGTCGCCGTAGAGGCACTCACTGCTCGCGGGCCGCGCATCCCATCCGCCCCCCAGGGCCCGGAAGGAGGCAATGGCGGCGCGCGCCGCTTCGGTTTGCGCCTGCGCCTTCGTGTCGCGCACCTGCAGCAAGTTACTGTCGGCATTCAGCACCTCGATCAGGCTGACGACGCCGCCTTCGTAGGCGGCAAGCGAGTTCTCGCGGGCACGGGCGAGCGAGGATTCGCCCTGCATCAAGATGCCGACCTGGGCCTCGTGTTTGACGAGGGCGGAAAAGGCGTTCTCTACCTCCTCGGTCGCCCGCAGCACGGCCAGGCGGTATGCCGCGAGTGCTTCGGCCTCCTGGCCGCGCGCGGCGGCGATCTGCGCCTCGACGCGGCCGAAGTCGAACAGGCGCCAACGAAACCCGAGGACGCCCTGGGCTTGACGCGCATCGCTGGAGAAGAGGTTGCCGCTCGATATCGTGGTGGCGCTGCCTAGCAGCGCGCCGAGCGAGAGCTTGGGGTAGTACTCCGAAATCGCCACGCCGATGCGCGCGTTGGCGGCGGCGAGGCGCCGCTCGGCCACGATGAGATCCGGTCGGCGCCGAATCATCTCGGCCGGGGTGCCGGTCTCGGCCAGACCCGGCGCGACCGGGATCGACGCCGCCGGGCGCAATTCGGCGCGGTAGGTCCCAGGCGGCACGCCGAGAAGCACGTCCAGAGCGTTCATCGCCGAGTCGAGGCCCGCCTCCAGGACGGGAATCTGCGCCTCGACCTGAGCGAGCGCCCCCTCGGCCTGGTTCATCTGGAGCTCGGCAGCGATCCCCTTCTCGTACTGGAACTTGATCGTGTCGAGCAATTGGCGACGGGTCTCGGCCTGTTGCCTGGCGATCGCGATGCGTGCCTGCAAGCCACGGATCGTGACGTAGACATCCGCCGTTTGCGCGGCCACGGCCAGCCGTGTCGCGATGGCGCCGGCTTCGGATGCCGCGTACTCCGCGCGCGCGGCTTCCCGTCCTCGCCGCAGGCCGCCGAACATATCGATCTCCCAGCCCGCCTCGAGGTTGGCCTCGTAAGCGCTGCCACTGCGGTCGAAATCGGGCGTGGCAGCGAGCACCTGCCCCAGCGGGGTCTCGATCGACTGGTATACTTCCGCACCGTGAGCGCGCACATTGGCCGCTGGAAGCAGCGCGGCATCGGCCTGGCGCAATGAGGCTCGCGATTGGGCGACCCGTGCCGCCGCTTGTGCGATGTCCAGATTCTGCTCGAGGGCGAGGACGACGAAGCGCGACAGCAAGGGGTCATCGAAGACGGCCCACCAGGTCTGGAGGTCCGCCTTGCTCTGGACCTCCCGCTGCTCTACGTCCTCCTGACCGAGGAAGCGAGCCGACAGGGCGGTCCCGGGTGGCCTGTAGTCCGGGCCAACCGCGCAGCCCGTCAAGATGCTGACACTCAACAGAAGGGCGAGAGAGCGGGGGCGGGCGAGCATGCGAGTCTCCGGGGAATTGAATTGTCGGGGTGACTATAATCCAATATAGTCACTAGTTGTCAAACCAAAAATATCGAGGTGTGGTGTTCTCATGAGTGAAAACGCGTCTTCCGCCCCGCAATCGCGCGGCCCCTCCGACCACAGCGTTCGCGAACAGATCGTGGAGGCCGCCGAAGAGCACTTCAGCCACTATGGTTACGAGAAGACCACGGTTTCCGACCTGGCCAAGGCGATCGGCATTTCCAAGGCTTACATTTACAAGTTCTTCGATTCCAAGCAGGCCATCGGCGAGGCAATCTGCTCCAAGACCCTGAGTGATCTCATCATGGCGGTCGAAGAGGCTGTGGCCGGCGCGCCCACGGCAACGGAAAAATTTCGCAGGATGTTCAAGAGCTTGGTATCGACCGGCGTGAGTCTGTTCTTCAATGATCGCAAGCTGTACGACATTGCCGCGCACTCCGCCGGTGAAGGGTGGCCGTCTGCCCGCGCCTATGCGCAGCGCATCGAGCAGATCCTGATGGAAATCGTCCGCGAAGGGCGTGAGAGCGGTGAATTCGAGCGTAAGACGCCGCTGGACGAGACGGTGAATGCGATATTTCTGGTCATGCAACCCTACGTGAATCCGCTCCTACTCCAGCACAACCTCGATCTCGTCGAGGATGCGCCGGTGCAGTTGTCGAACCTGGTGCTGCGCAGTCTGGCTCCCTAGTAGTCCGAATTGTGACTATTGACTAAAATGGTCACAAGGAATACGCTGGAGATATCCGCTCTCCCGGAGATCTCCATGCTCAAGCGCCGTGATGTCCCATTCCTTGCCGTCATCGCTCTGTTGCCCCTTGCCTTGGCAGCGTGCAGCGATGCCACCTCTTCAATCGATCCGCGGACGCAGAGTCCCCTCGTGCGGGTAGCGGCGGTGGCGCCCTCCGCCCAGGCCGAGCGTTCGTTCACCGGCGTCGTGGCGGCGCGGGTGCAAAGCGACCTCGGCTTCCGCGTACCCGGCAAGATCCTGGAGCGCCTGGTCGATACCGGGCAGACCGTCGAGCGCGGCCAGCCGCTCATGCGCATCGATCCCACTGACCTGCAGCTCGCCACGCGTGCCTTTGATGAGGCCGTGGCCGCCGCTACGGCGCGCGCCCGCCAGACCGCGGAGGACGAGGCACGCTATCGCGCCCTGGTCTCCAGGGGCGCGGTTTCGGCATCGGCCTACGACAGCGCCAAGGCGGCGGCCGAGTCGGCCCGGGCGGAGCTCAGTGCGGCCGAGGCCCGGGCCGACGTTGCCCGCAACGAAGCGAACTATGCGGTCCTGTTCGCCGATGCGGACGGCGTGGTGATGGAGACCCTGGCGGAGCCGGGCCAAGTCGTCGCTGCCGGCCAGGTCGTCGTGCGTGTGGCACACGCCGGGCGCCGCGAGGCAGTCATCGAGTTGCCCGAAACCCTGCGCCCGGCGATCGGCTCCACGGGGCGCGCGACTCTGTATGGCAACGGGCTGATGGGCTCCGCGACGCTTCGCCAGTTGTCGGATGCCGCAAACCCTCAGACCCGGACGTTCGAGGCGCGCTACGTGTTGGAAGACCGCCTGGCGGAGGCACCGCTGGGCTCGACCGTCTCCATCCACATCCCGGACGAACGCTCCGCCTCGACACTGCAGGTACCGATCGGTGCGCTCTTCGATCCGGGCAAGGGTCCCGGCGTATGGCTGATCGAAGGGGAAACATCTCAAGTCACCTGGCGTGCGGTGCAAGTCACCAGCCTCAGCGACGAAGCGGCGTCGGTCGTCGGCGACCTCAAGGCGGGCGATCGCATCGTGGCGCTCGGCGCGCACCTGCTGAACGAGGGCGAGCAGGTGCGACTCCCCGGGAGCGAGGTTGCACCAGACCTGGCCGTCAACGGCGGGGAACGGCTATGAGCGCCTTCAATCTCTCCGCCCTCGCGGTACGCGAGCGCTCGGTCACCCTGTTTCTGATGATGGCGATTTTCATCGCCGGCGTCGTCGCCTTCCTGACGCTGGGCCGGGCGGAAGACCCCGCTTTCACGATCAAGCAGATGACCGTGGTCACGGCCTGGCCCGGAGCCACGGCCAAGGAGATGGAGGAACTGGTCGCCGAGCCCCTGGAAAAGCGCATGCAGGAACTGCGCTGGTATGACCGGACCGAGACCTTTACGCGACCGGGCCTGGCCTTCACCACCGTGAACCTGCTCGACAGCACGCCGCCCGCTGAGGTCCCCGAGCAGTTCTATCAGGCGCGCAAGAAGCTCGGCGACGAGGCCGGCAGCCTGCCGCGTGGCGTCATCGGCCCGATGGTGAACGACGAATACGCCGACGTGACCTTTGCGCTCTATGCCTTGAAGGCAAAGGACGAGCCTCATAGACATCTCGTCCGTGAGGCAGAGAGCCTGCGCCAGCGCTTGCTTCACGTGCCGGGCGTCAAGAAGGTGAACATCATCGGCGAGCAGGCCGAAAGGATTTTCGTCGAATTCTCCCATGACCGCCTCGCGACCCTGGGTGTCTCCCCTCACGACCTCTTCGCGGCACTGAACGGGCGCAACGTCATGACGCCCGCCGGCTCGATCGAAGCCCACGGCCCGCAGGTCTTCATCCGGCTGGACGGGGCGATCGACGACCTGGAGGCGATCCGCAATACACCCGTCGCCGCGCAGGGCCGTACGCTGAAGCTCGGCGACATCGCCGAGGTGAAGCGGGGCTACGAGGATCCGGCTTCTTTCCTCATCCGCAACAACGGCGAACCGGCCCTGCTGCTCGGCGTGGTCATGCGCGAGGGGTGGAATGGCCTCGACCTCGGCGAGGCGCTGGAGGCGGAGGCAGCGGCGATCAACGCCGAGATGCCGCTCGGCATGAGCCTGTCCAAGGTCACGGACCAGTCGGTCAATATCCGCTCGGCCATCGACGAGTTCATGCTCAAGTTCTTCGCCGCCCTCGGCGTGGTGATGCTGGTGGGCTTCCTCAGCATGGGCTGGCGCGCCGGCATCGTGGTCTCGGCAGCGGTGCCCCTGACCCTGGCCGCGGTGTTCATCGTCATGGCGGCCACCGGCAAGGACTTCGACCGGATCACGCTGGGCTCCCTGATCCTGGCGCTGGGGCTTTTGGTCGATGATGCGATCATCGCCATCGAGATGATGGTGGTGAAGATGGAAGAAGGCTACGACCGCATCCGCGCCGCGGCCTATGCCTGGAGCCATACCGCCGCGCCCATGCTCTCCGGGACCCTGGTGACGGCGATCGGCTTCATGCCGAACGGCTTTGCCAAGTCGACCGCCGGCGAGTACGCCGGCAACATGTTCTGGATCGTCGGCATTGCGTTGATCGCGTCGTGGATCGTGGCCGTGGTGTTCACACCCTACCTGGGGGTGAAGCTGCTCCCGGATTTCAAGAAGCGCGAAGGTGGGCACGAGGCGATCTACGCGACGCCGAACTACGAGCGCTTCCGCCGGCTGCTGGGTTCGGTGATCCGGCGCAAATGGCTGGTTGCGGCGGGCGTGGTCGGTGCCTTCGCCGTCGCGGTCCTGGGCATGGGCGTGGTCAATAAGCAGTTCTTTCCGACTTCCGATCGGCCCGAGGTGCTGGTCGAAGTCCAGATGCCGTATGGCACTTCCATCGAGCAGACGAGTGCGGCGACCGCCAAGGTCGAGGCCTGGCTGGCCGAACAGCCGGAAGCGACGATCGTGACCGCCTACGTCGGACAGGGGGCGCCGCGCTTCTACCTCGCCATGGCGCCGGAGCTGCCCGATCCCTCCTTCGCGAAGATCGTCGTCCTGACCGACGACCAGGCGGCGCGGGAGGCGCTCAAGTTCAGGCTGCGCCAGGCGGTGGCCGACGGCCTGGCGCCGGAGGCGCGGGTGCGGGTGGCCCAACTGGTGTTCGGCCCGCCCTCGCCGTTCCCCGTGGCCTTCCGCGTGATGGGGCCCGACCCCGACACGCTGCGCGACATCGCGGGAGAGGTGCGTGCCGTGATGCAGGCCTCTTCCCAGATGCGGACGGTCAACACCGACTGGGGCGAGCGCGTGCCCACGCTGCGTTTTGCGCTCGATCAGGACCGGCTGCAGAGCCTCGGCCTGACCTCCAGCGACGTGGCCCAACAGCTTCAGTTCCTGCTAAGTGGCATCCCGATTACCGACGTCCGCGAGGACATCCGTTCGGTGGAGGTTGTAGCCCGCTCCGCCGGAGCTGCGCGGCTCGATCCGGGCAGGATCGCCGATTTCACCCTGGTCGGCGCGGCCGGCCAGCGGATTCCGCTGTCGCAGGTCGGCACGGTGGACGTCCACATGGAAGACCCGATCCTGCGCCGCCGCGATCGCACTCCGACGATCACCGTGCGCGGCGATATCGCCGAGGGGCTGCAGCCGCCGGACGTGTCCACCGCCGTGTGGAAGGAACTGCAGCCGATCATTGCCGAACTGCCGACCGGCTACCGGATCGAGCTAGCCGGTTCCATCGAGGAATCCGGCAAGGCCAATCGCGCCATGGCGCCGATCTTCCCCATCATGATCGCCCTGACGCTGATCACGATCATCTTCCAGGTCCGGTCGATCTCTGCGATGACGATGGTGTTCGCCACCGCGCCGCTGGGCCTCATCGGGGTCGTGCCCACCCTGCTGCTGTTCCAGCAGCCGTTCGGCATCAACGCGCTGGTCGGCCTGATTGCGCTGGCGGGAATTCTGATGCGCAACACGCTCATCCTGATCGGCCAGATTAGAGACAACGAGAAGGAAGGACTCGCGCCTTTCGATGCCGTGGTCGAGGCCACCGTGCAGCGCGCGCGCCCGGTCATCCTGACCGCGCTCGCCGCCATCCTGGCGTTCATACCGCTTACCCAGTCGGTGTTCTGGGGAACGCTGGCCTACACCTTGATCGGTGGCACCTTCGCCGGGACGGTGCTGACCCTGATGTTCTTGCCGGCGATGTACGCCATCTGGTTCAAGATCAAGCCGGCTTCGCCTTTTCCGGCGTCAATGAGCGGCTGGTACCCGACGACTGGGGCTCCCCGCTTTCAAGGATGATGGGAGCTATTACTCACATGAAGTTCCCAAGGGCAGGCGTGTTCATCTGAATAGCTGAGCGCGCCATTCAGAGAACAAGAACCAGGCAAGTGCTTTCATGGAAGGCCACAATCAATGGATTAGACGTGGCTTTGAGGATGGTGTTTTTTAATGGTCGGCAGTCTCAAGCCCGGTCCTGGTGGTTCCATCATTGCTCATGGTGTATCGCTGGAAGCCCTTGAAAATAGGGTTAATAAAGACCCCTTTGTAGCTGAGAATATCGTCACTGTGGAAGTTCTCGAAATAGAACCCAAAAAAGCAGATGATCGACTGAGCTTCCTCCTTAACTGAGAATTGGGGGCTGGCGAGTTGTGTTGTAGTTGGTGTTCAGCGGCTCCTGAATTCTTTGAATACCACGATAAGGAATGGGCTCATCACAAGAACCTGATGTCGGACGCACCTGCGCTTCGCTCCGGCAGGGCTATCACCTTACAGGGTCAGCAGCGCCGCGATGAAGCAGCCGCAAGCGACTGTCGAGGCGACCGTACGCACGTGGTTCCACAAGGTCCATGCCTTCAGGTAGCGTGCCCATACGGCGCCTGCATCGCCAGTTGCCCGGGCACCGACCAGCTCGTTGTTGAGTGGCACGTTGAAGAGCAGGGTGACGCCGAACATGCCGACGACGTAGATCACTCCCCCAAGAAGCATCGGCGCGGCACCCGGCTCGCTCCAGCGCAGCAGGGAAAGGACCGCGAGCGCAGCGCCGGCAATCGTCGTGCCGAAGAACAGTGGCAAGAACAGGGAGCTGAGGATCACCTTGTTGATCTCGACCATGGCGGCAATGCCGGCTCCGAGGTCGATGTGACCGAGCGCCTTCATGATGAAGGCCGAAAAGGCGAAGTAGAGTCCGGCGATGAGGCCACAGCCGATGGCGGAGAACCACAGGAGCAACGACAGCATGGCACTTGCCTCCTTTGAGTTGCGGGCGTTGCCCTGTCAGCCCGCGGCCTCATCTCTGGGCATGGGGGTATCAGGAATAGTGGGTAGCCGAGCGTCGCGCCTCAGGCGCAGCATGGTGACGACATTGGTGAGGAAGATCAGGCTTTCCGCAATGGTGCCGCCGATCGAGCCCGCCAGCAGGTTGCTGGCGACCCAGCACAGCGCTGCCGCCGCCAGGGCGATGCGCATGGGGATGCCGCGCAGCATGAACATGCCATAGGTGCCCAACAGGCCCGCGGCCAGGGCCGGGATATCCCGGGGGCCGCTCCAGGTCAGCACGGCCACCACCAGAGTGGCGAGCAGCACCCCCACCATGACGGCACGGTGGCGCGGGAAGCGGCGCACCAAGGCGATGCGTAGCACGATCAATGCCGAGATGCCCGCGGCCACCCAGCTCTGGAAGAGCGCGAATTGCGTGGCGAAGGCGACATTGGCGAACAGCAGCAGGACGAACAGCCGGTCGTCGCGCTTGCTGGCGAATGCCACGAGACACAAGGCCAGGGCCAGCAGGCTGACGCCCTGGCCCAGCAGCCATCTGAGTCCGATCTCTTCCATAAAGCATCTGTTAACGTGTTAAAGGCGAAGTAGAAGCTTAGCAGGTGATTACGCTGGGAAAGGTTGGTCGTTCCTCGCCCCCCTCCATTGGCGTGGATCGATCCGGCCCTCGTACATCGGCAGTTCCAGTACTGGGTCGTCTTCCCGGAACTGCGACCATACGCGGTTCATGCCCGCAGTGCCGAAGGTGCGCACACGCTCCACCTCATCCAGGTTCAGAACATCGGTGAGGATGCCAGAGGTCGCCCCCGGCATCCGCGTGCGGACGTGGCCTTCGGGGTCGACGATCAAGCTCTGGCCCTCGCCGGAGGGCGTGGCCGCGTTCGCGCTGACCATGAACACCTGGTTGAAGATGGCATTGGCCTGCACCAGCACCTGCTCCTGGGCGCGGTCGCAGGTGGAGGTGGCGGCCTGGTTGATGACCACATCGGCTCCCAGCCAGGCCAGTTGCCGTACCACTTCGGGAAACCAGACGTCGTAACAGATCGCCAGGCCGACCCGGCCTATCCCGGGAATATCGAACACCTCGAAGCGATTTCCCGGCCGAAAGGGCTCGTAGGGGCGCCAGGGGAAACACTTGCGGTAGGCCGCCACCCGCTCGCCTTCGGGCGAGTACACCGGAGCGGTGTTGTACAGGTGGCCATCCTCGCCCCGTTCGCAGACCGTGCCCGGCAGCAACCAGATACCCAGGTTGCGGGCGATACGCGCCAGGTGCCGGTTGCGGGGGCCGTCGATCGGTTCGGCAGCGGCTTCAAGCTGCGTACTGCGCTGCTCTGGCGTGCCGGTGGCGCCGTAGAGGTAGAATTCCGGGTAAACCACCATCCTGGGTTGTTCGAACTCGGCCCCGAAGTCGCTCAGGTGCACAGCCAGCTCGGCCTCGAAGTCCCGTAGCTCGGCGTCCATGCCGGGCTGTCGGGAGGCTTCCTGTACGACTAGGACAGGCAAGTATCTGGGCATGGGGTGTCTCCGTTACAGGTTCGCTTTCACCGAGGCAGGCGCCGGCTCAGGTTCCGATTCGTCAAAGTCGACTTCCGGCGGTTCACGATGGAAGAAACGGGTCAGGTAGATCAGCTGTGCCAGCCCGATCGAGAGCCAGATCAGCCCCAGAATCACCGCATTGATGTCCAGCTTGCTCATCAGCCAGAGGTTGACCAGGGCGCCGATCAGCGGCACCACCATGCCCTTGAGGACACCATAACGGCGCTTGGCGTCCTCATCCTTGCTGACCAGGAAGATGACCGAGAGGTTGACCATGGTGAAGGCGATGAACGCCCCGAAATTGATGAACGAAGCGGCGGACAATACATCCAGGAACAGGGCGATGATGCCGATGGCGCCGGTCAGCACGATACTGAACACCGGTGTATGGAAGCGCGGATGCAGGGCACCGAACAGTTTGCGCGGCAGTACCGCGTCCCGCCCCATGGCGAACAGCAGGCGTGAAGCGCTGGCCTGGGCGGCCAAGCCGGAGGTGAACTGTGCCAATACCATCCCGGCCAGGAAGATGGCCCCGAACAGGTCTGCGCCGATGGTCCTGGCAATCTCGAATGCGGCGGAATCGGCGTTGACGAAATTGCTGCCCGGGTGTGCCAGCTGGGTGGTGTAACCTACCAGCACGTATATGCCACCGCCGATCAATGCGGTGAGCATGATCGCCCGCGGAATGTTGCGCTTGGGCTCGATGGTCTCTTCGGTCAGGGTGGTGACAGCATCGAAGCCGAGGAAGGAATAGGCTGCCACCGCTGCGCCCGCGGCAATGGCCGTAAAGCCGGCATCGTCACCGACAAACGGCCCCAGGCTGAACAGGGCGTCGGGACCGCCGGTCGCGAACACATGACGAACCGACAGCAGCACGAAGAAGCCGATGACCAGTATCTGGAACATCATCAGCAGCGAGTTCACCTTGGCCGCCAGCTTGATGCCATAGACATTAAGGAAAGTGGTGATACCGATGAAGCCCAGCAGGAAGATCCAACTTGGCACTTCCGGGAAGCGCGCATTCAAGTAGGCGGCGCCAATCAGCCAGATCACCATGGGCAGGAAGAAGTAGTCCAGCAGCACGCTCCAGCCCACCATGAAGCCGACCCGGGAGTCGATGGCCTTGCGCGCGTAGGTATAGGCAGAGCCTGATACCGGGTAGGTGCGCGCCATGATGCCGTAACTGTACGCCGTGAATAGCATGGCAACGGTGGTGATGAGGTAGGCCGTGGGCACAGCACCGTTGGTGGCGCTGGCGATCACGCCGAAGGTGCCGAGCACGATCAGCGGCGTCATGTAGGCCAGACCGAACAGCACCACGGCCTTCAGGGATAGGGTTCTCTCCAGTTTGATATTGTTTTCCGACATGATCCGTCTCCAGTACACGTTGACGCCGACGCCGGGCACCAGCCAGGCCGGTACGACGCGTTAAGGTGGCAGGCATGGCCTCCACGAATGAGCAGCTCAGTCCCACAGTTGCCGGCGTCATAAGGGCCCGGCTAGACTGCGATACGTAGTAACCACTCTGTTGACAACGTTATTGAGCGGGCGACGGGGGGTATATAACCCCAGCGTGGTATGGTTTTGCGGGCTTGGAATTGGTGAAACACAGCGAACACGACGAGGCCCTGGCCAACACCATCAAGGCCTTGGCGACAGCCGAGCTTCCTCGTCAGTTCTCCGCGCTGGTGCGAGGGCTGGCCGCCTTCGACAACCTGATCATCATTGCCTATCACGGCGAACACCGACCGACGGTACTCTACAGGGAATTTACCGATCCGGTGGTCTATCTGCCGATGGACAACCAGTACCTGGGCGGGGCCTATCTGCTGGATCCGTTCTACCACGAGCATCTCAAGGGCGATGTGCGGGGCGTAAGACGGTTGATGGATGTGGCACCGGACCACTTCCGGCGCACCCATTACTATAACAACTACTATAAGCAGACCACGCTACTCGATGAGGTGGCGGTCTTTGCCACCATTACTGACAACATTACGCTAACGGCCTGCTTCGGCAGGGACCGTTCCAGCGGCAGCCCCTTCGGCAAGCGCGAGATCCAGGCCCTGCGGCGACACGAGATGAGCCTCAGCGCCCTGCTGGAGACGCACTGGAGGGACTACCGTTCCGAGGATGCCGCCGGGGCGGCGTCGGCGCCTCTGGAGAAACGCCTGCGCGAGGCCCTGGAGCAGGAGCACGGCATCCGGCTGAGTCCGCGCCAGGCCGAAGTGGCCCTGTTCATCCTGAGGGGGCATTCGTCCCTGGCCATTGGCCTGCACCTGGAGGTCAGTACCCAGACGGTGAAGGTCTTCCGCCGCCAGCTCTACGCCAAGTGCAACATTTCCTCCCAGGCGGAGCTCTTCGCACTGCTGATGCCGCTGTTCACCCGACTGACCGTGCCTGGCTGAGCCAAGGTACGTGAACAGCAATCTGACATCTTTATCAGTCATGACTCCGCTCGGCTTCTCCAACGACCCAGGCTCGAAAGATCTCGGCATGGGGGTGCAGATACTGGTGCTCGGGATAGGTCAGGAAAAAGGCTTCCTGCGTCTCGACTCGATGGGAAAAGGGCGCTATCAGACGCCCGCTGGCAAGCATGTCCGATACCAGGGAGGTTCGTCCCAGTGCGATACCATGTCCCAGCGCCGCCATTTCCAGCGCCGAAATCAGGGTATCGAACTGCATGCCCGGCGACGTTTCGAGATGCGCAAACCCGGTTTGGCTCAACCAGTTGCTCCAGCCTTCCTTGTAACCGATCACATGGAGCAGCGTCTGGCCGGACAGCTCCTCGGGTGATGCCGGCGGCTGGCGCCCCCCGACAAGTGTCGGGCTGCAGACGGGCACCAGCTTGTCCCAGGTCAGACGCTCCGCCGTCAGGCCCGGCCAGGTACCCAGCCCGTAACGGATCTCGAGATCGGCATCCCATTTGCGTTCGTCGACCCAGATATTGCTGGTAAAGCGCAGCCCCACCTCGGGGTGCAGGGCACGGAACCTCTCCAGGCGAGGCGCCAGCCAATGGGTGAAAAATACCAGGTTGACCTTGATGGTCAGCGCCTTGGCGAGTCCCTGGCCGAAGAGCTCATCGGTCACCGCCGCCAGGTTTTCGATGGCATCGCGCACCGGCGGCAGGTAGGCCTTACCGGCGTCGGTCAGTTCAAGCCCCCGTGGCAGGCGTTTGAAAAGTGGGGTTCCCAGTTGGGCTTCCAGCCCCTTGACCTGCTGGCTGATCGCGGCCTGCGTCAGATTGAGCTCTGTCGCGGCCTGGGTGAAATTGAGATGACGGGCGGAGGCTTCAAAGGACCTCAGCCAGTTAAGGGGGGGCAATCGCTTCTTCATGGGCGCAGCATTGCTCCGACTGACGTTTGCAGCGAGTGTCACCAATCGACGCCCCAAACACCAGTACGCATTCGTCAGGCAAGGGCGATCGTTGTGATCCTTGAGGTTGGTTCGTGTTACCGATGGATTCGCTGCTTCCCTTACCAAAGCTGCCGATACAGCTCGATGACCTCGTCCGCTTCAGGCACACGCGGATTGTTGCCCGGCGAGCCCGAAGCCAGCGCCTGTTCCGCCATCACCGGCAGCAGTTCGAAGAAGCGCTGGCGCTCGATGCCGAATCCTTCGGGGCTGGGCACCTGCAATTCGTCGTTGAGCGCCTCGAGTTCTGCAATCAGTTTGCGGTTGGCCGTTTCGGTATCGTCCCGTTCGTTGGCGAGACCCATGGCCCGGGCGCAGTCAGCATAGCGCTCGGGTGCCGCCGGTATCGACCAGGCGGTCACCGCCGGCAGCAGCATGGCATTGGATAGGCCGTGCGGCACATGGAAGAAGGCGCCGATCGGGCGGCTCATGCCATGCACCAGCGCCACCGACGCGCTGGAAAAGGCCACTCCGGCCAGGGTCGACCCGAGCATCATGGCTTCGCGTGCGGCCTCGTCGGCGCCGTCGTGATAGGCCCGGCGCAGATTCGGCGCGATCAGGCGCATGGCGGCCAACGCCTGCGCATCGCTGTACGGGTTGGCCTTTTTGCTGACATAGGCCTCGATCGCATGGGTCAACGCATCGATACCCACACAGAGCATTTTCTCGTCGCAGGCTTCATCGGTAATGATGGTGAAGCGGGTCACTTCGGAGCCGGTACCGGCCGTGGTCGGCACCGCGATCACCGGCAGTCCGCTCTCCAGCACGATGCGGGGGAACTTGTAGTCGCGCATCTGGCCGCCGTGCTTGGCCAGTATCGCAATCGCCTTGGCACTGTCGATGGGACTACCGCCACCCAAGGCGATGATGCAGTCGTAGCCGCCCGCACGAGCCTGCTCGACGCCCGCCTGAATGGAGCCGACGGTCGGCTCCGGCACGGTGGCGTCGAAAACGTCGGGGAAGACCCTATGTTGCTGCAGGTGCTGCTGAATCCGTGCGGCATAGCCCAGTTCCACCATCACCTTGTCGGTGACGATCAAGGGGCGCTTGCAGCCCAGACTGGCCAATACATTGGGGATTTCCTGACTGGCTCCAGCGCCCACCTGCATCACGCGGGGCAGAACGATCTGTGTAGACATAACGACTCCGTAATTCTGGTTGTGGACCCCTTGCCGGGGCAGGGCGGACAGGCGTTAGTGGGATGATTTCGTGGGAATCTCGGGCACCGGAGCCTGCTCGGTCGAGCCGCCGACCGGTATGGCCCCGCGGTGCTCAACAACCGCCGTCTGGTATTTCAGGCACTTGCCTGGTCTTGTGGTTATTCTTCATAGCGTGAAACCCTTTGTTCTAATTAACCAAAAAGGAAGTTGCTCAGGCATCGAGAAATAAGGCTGTATGAAACGGCGCGGATTGGATTCTGGTAACGAAAGCGCAGCTTTGGAAGCAATAAAAAAAAAGGCCTTAGACCCAAATTTATTTATACCGGCCCGTCATAAAAAAAATGATGTCTCAGGGCGATTTTTTATTGCTGGTGCCGCCTGTTCGGCGCTCTTAGTATCGCCCCGAGTCTCATGACAGAACTTGGCGAGAACCGATGCGTTACTAAAAAACCCGGAGTCATGGCGCACTTATTGTTTCGTTTAAGGCGACGCCTTGATAACTGTCATGCAAAACAATTTTCAAAGCATTGGGTCGCAGCTAACTGCGTCGACAGCGAGAAGGAAAAATTGGAAATGCAGAACAACAGTCAATTGCCTTTGACAGGTATCCGTGTCGTTGACTTCGGCCAGCAAATTGCCGGGCCGGCGGTTGCCATGGTACTGGCAGACCTCGGCGCGACCGTCGTCCATATCGATCCGCCGGCCGGCCCGCAGTGGGATCACCCGGCCAATGCCATTCTGCATCGCAACAAGAGCTGCCTGAGGCTGGACCTCAAAACGGACGCCGGCCTGCAACAAGCGCTGACACTGATCGATCAGGCCGACGTGGTCATCGAGAGCTTCCGTCCGGGCGTGATGCAGCGCTTGGGTCTCGACTTTGTCCGGTTGCGCCAGGCGCGCCCGGAGCTGATCACCCTGTCGGTACCGGGCTTCGCCAGCAACGACGAGCTGCGTCGTGAATGGAAGGCGACCGAGGCCGTCGTCGCCGCGACGTCGGGCGCCTTTACGGATATGGGCTTCAACCGGGTGCTGATGGGGCTCAACCCCAGTTTCTCGCCGCTCCCCCTGGGCTCCTCCTACGCCGTCTCGCTCGCCGCCGGTGCCGTGGTCATGGCGCTGCTGGCGCGGGAGAAGAGTGGTCGCGGCGACACTATCGAAGTGCCGGTCGCCGCCGCCTTGATGGAGGGCCTGTCCTACAACTCCATCGTCATCGACGGCCTGCCGGAGCGCTACAAGACCATGCGCGAGAAGGAGATCGAATACCGCCGGGCGAACCATATCGAAATGGACCTCAGCTACGAAGCGCTGCAGGAGTATCTCGATCCCTTCTATCGCACCTACGAGTGCGCGGACGGCCGCATGTTCTACGTCGTCTGCCCGTCGCACCGCAACCATGCCAAACGCTGCCTGCAGGTTCTGGGCATCTACGAGGAGCTGCTGGCCGAGGGCTTGCCCGAGGTCAAGGACCTGCACCTCCCGATCAGCGAGTGGGATGGCGAAACCTCGATCGGTGTCTACCCGCTGCCGAAGAAGTGGGCCGATATCATCTCGGCCAAGATGAAAAAGGCCTTCCTGACCCGGACCTCCGAGGAGTGGGGGCGCATCTTCGGCGAAGGCCAGATTCCCGGCGCACCGCATCGCACGACCCAGGAGTGGGTCAACAGCGAGCACACCAATGCCGCCGGTCTGATCATCGAAGTCGACGACCCCGAATATGGCGTGATGAAGCAGCCGGGGCCACTCGCCTGGCTCGAGGGGCTAGCAGAACCCATGCTACGCCCGCAACCGCGCCGCAACGTCAGCTTCGACGAGGCGCTGTCGCTCCTGCAGGCGCCGGCGGCGCACTCCGACTATGCCGCGCTGCGGGCCAAGGCACCCGCCGCCAAGGCAGGCTGGCTCGACGGCCTGCGCGTGCTCGACCTGACCAACGTGATCGCCGGTCCCCATTCCGGCACTTTCCTGACCCGCTTCGGCGCTCAGGTCACCAAGCTGGATCCGGTGACGCCGCTGTACGATCCGCTGATCGGTACCCTCTTCACCTTCCAGTGCGGCATGGGCAAGCAGAGCGCCCTGGTCGATATCACGACCGAGGAGGGACGGGAGGTGTTCAACCGTCTGGTGCGCTCCGTCGACCTGGTGCTGATCAACGCCCCCGACCGTCAGATGAAGCCCCTGGGCCTTGACCATGACAGCCTACAGGCCATCAACCCGGGTGTGCTGTTCTGCCGTCTGGACTGCTTGGGTGGCCCGCGCATCGGGCCGAAGAGCAACTACATCGGCTACGACGATATCGTCCAGGCCAACAGTGGCATCATGAGCCGCTTCGGCGGGCCCGCCACACCGGAGGAGCATGCCCACCTGGGCACCCTGGACGTCAACTGTGGCTTCGCCGCCGGTCTCGGCGTGGCGGTCGCCTTCTATCACAAGCTGAAGACCGGTGAGGTGACCCGGGCCCGTACCTCGCTGTCCGCCGTTACCAACTTCGCCCAGTTGCCGTTCGCCTTCGACTACGAGGGGCGTGCGCCCTTCGACGAACCCTTGGGTCGCGAAGCCCTCGGCAACCATGCACTGTCGCACTTCTACCGGACCGAGGACGGCTGGATCTTCCTCGACGCCAGCCCGGCCGAACTCGAAAAGCTGAAGGCCATCGAGGACCTGGGCGGCATCAACCAGGCGCAGGATCGAGCGGAATTCCTGCGCGCGGCCTTTGCAAAGGCCCCCTCGGCCTACTGGATCGAAGTGCTGCATGAAGCGGACATCGCCGCTGCGCAACCGCTGTCCATCGAGACGCTGCGCGAATGGTACAGCCGGGAAGCCGACGGCAGCGTGAGGATCGACGGGGGCAGCTATGCCTTCTCGATCTACCGCGATCACCCCAGCGGCCACTGCATTACCCAGATCGACCACTATGCGATCCGCCCCCGGGAAGCCATCATCAAGGCGGTCAGCCCGACGGAGCGCTTCGGGCACTCGACGCGCCGGATACTGAGCCAGGCCGGATACAGCGAGCCGCAAATCGACTCGATGATCGAACGCGGTGTCGCCGGCCTGGGCTGGGGCAAGGAGTTCCTACCCAGTTAAACCCGTCCCACCCCGGCGCTTGCCTTTCTCCTCCTACCGCACCCCGGCTTGCCGGGGTGCTGGTCGTCTTTACCGATGTCCCGATCGCTCGAAGCGCGAAAAGAGGGCATATCCGGCGTTTTCCGCAATAATGTCCAAGCCAGTGGCTTGGTGCTAGGGCTAAGCTATGACGGATTGGCGTTCAGGGAGATGTGGCATGGCGAAACAGTCCGGCCGGTTCGACTACTTCAAGAGTCAGCATATCCCCGAGCTTACGGTCCTCCAGGCGGCGTTCAGCGATTTCAGCTACGACCGTCATGCCCACGAGGAGTACGCCTTCGGCGTCACCCTCGCCGGGCGACAGGATTTCTTCAGCGGCGGGCAGTTTCACCGCAGCCCGCCCGGCAACGTCATCCAGTTCAATCCCGAACAAGTGCACGACGGCCACCCGGGCGACGACAGCACGCTGGGGTATGTGATGGTCTACGTGCCTGCCGCCCAGCTCGAGGCTTTGTTTGCCGACGCGGTGGGATGCGAGCGTGCCGGTGGGTTTAGAAGCAGTGAAACCCTGATGGCGGATCCCAGCTTACGCCACGCCATCCTGGATCTGGCTCGCCTGGTGACCGATCAGGTGGGGGCCCGCATCGACCAGGAACATGCCCTCTACCAGATGGCGACACGCCTGGTTCAGCGTGCCAGCAAGTTCCAGCCGAGTAATACGGTAAGTCGACCCGATGCCCTGCTGCAGCAAGCCAAGGACTACATCCTCGCGCATCTCGAGGAGGATATGTCGCTGGACGCTATCAGCCAGGCCGCCCACCTCTCGAAATACCACTTCCTGCGCCTGTTCCGTCAACAGTTCGGCATCACGCCGCACCAATACGTATTGAGCTGCCGGGCCAATGCCGCGCGCAACGCCCTGGAGGCCGGCACGGCACCCAACGAGGTGGCCTTCCGCTATGGCTTTACCGACCTCAGCCACTTCAACCGCCGCTTCAAGCGCATCTATGGAATGACGCCCTACCAATACCAGCGCAGCGTCACCAACTGACCGAGGTTTCACCCCAAGGGCGTGGTAGCGATCCTGCCGATCCAATTTCCCGCCGCAGGAATCCACGGTGTAAGCCTGCTGCTCTGGAGTTCGATGACGATTGCATAAAGCTTCAGATTATCGGTATTGGTGACTTTACAAGTAGGGGGCCAGTGTCTTCACTGGCAAACCGCCGAGAAAGCCGGCCCCGCTTCCTTGCGGGGTCGGCGTCGTCATGTCACGCCTGCTGGTTTTCCTCGCTCTGGCAGGCGGCCGCGGTAAACAGCACATCGGTGGAAGAGTTGAGGGCTGTTTCGGTGGAATCCTGCACCACGCTGATCACGAAGCCGATCGCCACCACCTGCATGGCCACATCGGTGGAGATGCCGAACAGGTTGCTGGCCATGGGGATCAGCAGCAGCGAGCCGCCGGCCACACCGGAGACGCCGCAGGCAGCCAGGGCGGAGACGATGCACAGCAGCAAAGCGGTGGGGAAGTCGACGCCGATACCCAGGGTGTGGGCCGCGGAGAGGGTGATGACGGTAATGGTGATGGCGGCCCCGCACATGTTGATGGTCGCGCCCAGCGGGATCGAGATGGCGTAAGTATCGGCGTGCAGCTTCAGACGCTTGCACAGTTCCAGGTTGACCGGGATGTTGGCCGCCGAGCTGCGGGTGAAGAAGGCGGTGATGGCGCTACCGCGCAGGCAGGTGAAGACCAGCGGATAGGGGTTGCGGCGGGTCTGCCAGTACACGATCAGCGGGTTGGTGACCAGGGCGACGAACAGCATGCAGCCGACGATCACCATCAACAGGTGACCATAGTCGAGCAGGGCTCCCAAGCCGGATTCCGCCAGCGTGTTGGCGACCAGGCCAAAGATGCCCAGCGGGGCGAAGCGGATCACGATCCTGACGATATTCGACACGGCGTCGGACAGGTCGGTCAGCATCGTCCGGGAGCTCTCCTTGGCCTGACGCAGCATGAGGCCGAGGCCGATGGCCCACACCAGGATAGCGATGAAGTTACCTTCCATCAGGGCACTGACCGGGTTGGCGACGGCGTTGAGCAGCAGGTTCCTGAGTATCTCGACGATGCCGCCCGGCGGATTGCCACTGACCTCGGGCATGTCCAGGGCCAGGGTGGTGGGAAACACGAAGCTCGCGACGACGGCCACCAGGGCGGCGGTCAGGGTACCGATCAGGTAGAGGATCAGGACCGAACGGATATGGGTGGGTTGGCCCTGCTTGTGGCTGGCGATGGCCGCCGCCACAAGGATGAACACCAGTATCGGTGCGACCGCCTTCAGGGCGGAGATGAATAGCTGGCCCAGTAGCGATACCGACTGGGCCGCCTCGGGCGAGACGGAGGCGAGCAGGATGCCGCAGACGATGCCGATGGCGATTTGGGGGATCAGCCCCAGGCGCAGCAACGGACGGCTGAGATTCTGGACGGTGGCAATCATGAAGGGTCTCTCGGGAATGGTAATGAGCGGGCAGACGCCACGATGCCGGAGGCTCAGGTGGTCGAACCGTCAGCACGGGTAAGCGCATGGATGATCCGACCGAGCTGCTCCAGGCGGGTGGCCCAAGGCAAGGGCGCCTGCAAGACGCGCGGGATTCTAGCAGTATTCATGGCGCAGGTGGGTGCTATTGCTGCGTTTTAGACTAAAGGCAGAGAACATTTCTGCTATGACGGGATGAGACAGATGCAATGCATTGCGGCCTCGCCCTTGCAGGCGAGGCCGCTGTCGTCGAGGAGGTGGGTAGGGCGGGAGGCGGACAGATCCCGCTTCAGCCTTCCTTATCCGACCGCCGGATCGGCTTGGCTCGATATTCGCCCCGCTCCAGCAATAGGCTCGGGTCATGCCCCTGCGCCTGCAAACGGGCACGCAGCAAATTGAGACGTGCGCGGGCCTGTTCCCGCTCCTTGTCCTGGTCCAGACGGGCGATCAGACTTTCCACCTCGCAGATTTCGCGCACCAGATCCATCTCCGGCAGCAAATAGCCGGCATTTTTCAACAGCCGGTAACCGGCCCGAAGCCCCGCAGTCGTCATCCAACTGAGAACACACATGACGCAGCACTCCCCTGGGATGAGATCTCTCATTGTTTTTCACTAATTCTGTGCATGGATAGCTCAAGAGGATCGGGCGGCAGGGAGGGTAGTGGGCAGGGCGCACAGAAAACGACCCTATCGAAGGGTGTGCCAATCAACAGCGCCTCGCTCGTTCAGTAACCACGACCCCAGCACGGCGACAGCGAGTCCCAGGGTGGCGAAGAGCATGAAGGTGGCGGCATGGCCTTCGGCCCCGACCAGCCAGCCGGCCAGCGGGGAGCCGGCGACCTGGCCGACCGAGGTGGCGAGTAGCGGCAGCACCGGGGCGAAGGAGGGCGCCTCGGTCATGATCTGGGTGCTCCTGACCAGGTAGAAACCGCTGAGGGTCATGTACCCGGCGCCGAACAGGGCCGCGGAGGCCAGGGCGAGGGCGAAGTTGCCGGGAACGACGACCAGCAGCGCGAGGCTGGCGGACATCACCGTGAGGCCGGCAGCATGGCTCGCGGCCGGCCCGAAGCGCGAGATGAGATCACCGGCGCCAGCGCCCGCCAGCCCCCCGACGCCGACGGCCAGCCACATCCAGGCGGTCTGGCTCGGCGCGAGCCCCCCGGCGTTGATCACCGCATCGGGGGCAAACACCCAGTAGGCTGCGCTCACTCCTCCCATGCCGACGGCCAGGCCGCTCAGCCGGGCGATCCCGAGCCACTGCGACCGGCTCACCGGCAGGGCTGCCGGGCGGGGCCGCGATGCTGAGTTGCGTTGGTCATCCCGAGGCAGGTAGCAGAGGGCCGCCAGGGTGCCCAGGGCCGCCAGGGCAGCGAACCCGAGATAGGCGCTGCGCCAGGCCTCCGCCCAGATCAGCACCGCCGGCATGGCGAGCGCGATCCCCAGGCTGGTGCCCGCATTGATGATGGCGTTGACCCGCCCGCGCAGGACCCAGGACGGCACGACCCGGTGAACCGCTTCCGCCATGACCGGCGATGACAGCCCGGTGCTGATCCCGCAGATCAGCACGCCAGCGGCCAGCAGCAGCGATGACGGCGCCAGGGCGATCGTCATCAGCCCGACCCCGGCCAGGCCGGTGGCCGCTACCCCCGTGCGACGAACCCCGAGGCGGCGTATCACCCAGGTGGCGGCGAGGATGGCGAAGACGAAGCTCAGGAAAGGCAGGGCGCCGATCACCCCCGCCATGGAAGGGGAGATCGTCAGCTCGTCGCGCATCGCGGGAAGGAAGAGCCCGAACACGAAGCGGGCCAGTCCGTAGGTGATGGCAATGACCCCGCTTCCGAGGGTCGCCATGCCAAGGGGAGACAGGGGGCTCATGGGCTCTCGCTCCGGGCCGTGGCGAGGAGGGCGTCGGTCACCGCCCGAGTGTCGGCCAGGGCCGTCTTCGCGCCCAGCAGGGCCACAGTCGTATTGCTGCCTTCCAGCACCATGAAGAGGCGTCGTGCCAGGCCGGGGTGGTGATCCAGCCCGTCGCGTGTCACGGCGGCTTCGAGGCGTGCCAGCAGATCGGTCTTGGCGGCCGCCGCCAGGGCATGAATCTCGGTGCTGTGCTCGGCGAACTCGCCCATCGCCTTGGCCATGATGCAGCCATGTTGGCTGTACCGTTCCAACCAGTGGCCATGCGCATCGACCAGGGCCCGTGTCGCTTGGCCCGGCGAGGCGGAGGCGGCTGCCGCATCGAGGCTGGCGATGAAGCGTTCATGGCGGGCCTTCAGGACGGCCGCGACCAGAGCCTCCTTGGAGGCGAAGTGGTTGTAGAGCGTCATGCGCACCACCCCGGCGGCGGCCACGATGCGGTCGATGCCGGTGGCGTGGAACCCCTGCTCATAGAAGAGTCGCTCGGCCGTGGCGAGCAGTTGGTCGCGCTTGGTGGCTGGCATTCGATGGTGCTCCTATATAGACCGATCTATCTAAATACAGGCACATCTAAGCCCAGGAGAGCCGACGATGTCAAACCACAGCGGAGAAAAAGAGGCAGGCGGAGAGCAAGGAGGCGCTCGCATCACCGATCGTCAGGATGAAAGCCCTCCCGCATGACGTCAGCCACCGAACTTCTCGTTCTCACCGAGGTTCGGGGTGGCGTCCTTCTTGATGTTGGCCTTGGCAAACTCATACAGTTGGAGACCTTGCTCTCCAGCAGCGCGAGGGGTGAAGAACCACAGGGTGCCGTCGTATTCATCCTGCACCAGGTGCATCGGCCGGGCACGCGGCATCTCGTCGTCCAGCGTGACCAGCATGCCGACCATGACGGGAATCAGCCTAGCTACGCGGGGCAACCTCGGAAAATGCTCTGCCGACGGCAGAGCAGCGACCATGTAGCGGCCATGCTGGGGACTTATCGCTACCCCATGTTAGACTATGGCGGAAGCGCGAATTGGGTCGAAGCGCTAAACCTCGACGCTTCAGGGGTATCGGGACATGAACAGAACCAAGACCTTGCAACTGTTACGAGATCACCTGCCGATGCTTACCCGCGAGTACGGTGTCACCTCATTGGCGCTTTTTGGTTCCATGTCTCGCGATGAGGCCCGTGAAGACAGCGATATCGATATCCTGGTGAGCTTCGATGGTCCGGCGACCTCGGCTCGTTATTTCGGGGTGCAGTTCTATCTGGAAGACCTGCTGGGCCATCCGGTGGATCTTGTGACCGACAAGGCGCTACGTCCCGAACTCAGGCCCTACGTCGAACGTGAGGCGCTTCGTGTCTAAATCCCGTTCGGTGCGCGAATGGCGCTTCTACATCAATGACATGATCGGCTTCGCCGAGAAGGTTTTGTCTTATACCGAAGGACTGGACCAGAATAGTTTCATTGCCCATAGCCTTACCTACGACGCTACGTTGCGTAATCTTGAGCTCATCGGCGAAGCGGCAGCTCGTATTCCTGACGAAGTTCGTCAGCATATCCGGAAATTCCTTGGCGGATGATAGTCGCTATCAGGAACCGTCTTGTTCATGCTTATCTGGGGATCGATGACGATACCGTATGGAGCATCATCCAGGACAATATTCCCGAGTTGCTTGAACAATTACTTGCGATTAAAGCCCAGCAGGCACGTGAGCAATAAGCACGCCACCGGAGCCCTGACATGTCCAATTCCCTGCATCTGGCCTGCCCCCACTGCCTGGCCATCAACCGCGTGGCCGTGGCGCGGCTGGCCGATGCCTCGCGCTGCGGCAAGTGCAAGCAGCCACTGTTCAGCGGCGCGCCTCTGGAACTCACCACCGCCAACTACGCTGCCCTGATCGAGCGCAGCGAGCTGCCGGTAGTGGTGGACTTCTGGGCCGGCTGGTGCGGGCCCTGCAAGATGATGGCGCCGGTCTTTGCCCAGGCCGCCGCCGAGCTGGAGCCGCGGATCCGCTTCGCCAAGCTCGACACCGAGGCGGAACCGACCCTGGCCGGGCGCTTCGGCATCCGCAGCATTCCCACGCTGATCGTCTTCAAGGGAGGGCGCGAGATCGCCCGCCAGGCCGGGCTGATGCAGGGGCCACAATTGAAGCACTGGTTAGAGCCCCACTTGGTCTAGGCGCGCAGGCAGGCATAGCTCTCCATGTCCACCATGTCGGCGGCGATGGCGAAGAGCACGTCGTGGCCGCCCAGTTCCGTCAGCGGCGCCTGCGTGCGCTGCGCCGCGCTCATCCTTCGCTCGCGTTGCCGACCGTCTGGATGACCTCGAACCCTTCGAAGTTTGGTGGGCCCAAGTAGAGCCCCTCGCGCTTGCTCTGGCCGGCGTTGGCGTGCGCCTTGCGGAATGCCTCGGAGTGCGTCCAGGCCTCGAAGTCCTCGCGCGAGCGCCAGATGGTGTGCGAGGCGTAGAGCACGTGGTCCTCCTTCTCGGGCCCACGCAGCATATGAAACTCGACGAAGCCGGGCAGTCCCTGCAGGTGGGTTTCTCGCTCCAGCCAGATTTGCTCGAACTCCTCCACTCTCTCGGGGTTGACCCGAAAACGATTCATGGCGATGAACACGATATTGCTCCTTGTGGTCTGGCAGCCAATAGTGACCGGATGACGATGACACCGACGCCGATAGGGGGCAAGGCCATCGGCATCCGCCGGCGAAAGTGGCGCCCATCCGCTCGGCCGATTTTCGTATCACCCAGGGCGCGGAATTCCTGCGCGCGGCCTTTGCAAAGGGCCCCTCGGCCTATTGGATCGAAATGCTGCATGAAGCGGCCACTGCATTACCCAGATCGACCACTATGCGATCCGCCCCCGGGAAGCCACCATCAAGGCGGTCAGCCCGACGGAGCGCTTCGGGCACTCGACGCACCGGATACTGAGCCAGGTCGGATACAGCGAGCCGGAAATCGACTCGATGATCGAACGCGGTGTCGCCGGCCTGGGCTGGGGCAAGGAGTTCCTACCCAGTTAAACCCGTCCCACCCCTGCGCTTGCCTTTCTCCTCCTACCGCACCCCGGCTTGCCGGGGTGCTGGTCGTCTTTACCGATGTCCCGGTCGATCTCAGCCATTTCAATCGCCGCTTCAAGCGCATCTATGGCATGACGCCGTACCAATACCAGCGCAGCGTGACCAACTGATCGAGGCTCCCCCATGTTAGAGATCGTCGCCTATGCCCTGGGCGCCGGGCGATGGATCACTTGAAGCGGGAGCGGGCGGACTTGAAGGCCTCGCTTGCCGAGTCCCAGGCGCGCTCGGCGCCATCCTTGAGGTCCTCCCAGGCGTCATCGCTGGCCTCCCGTAGCTCGGCCAGCTTCTGCCGGGCCTCATCGCGGTGCGACTCGAGCCTGTCGATCTCTTCCTGGTACTCGATGCGGGCATCGGCCTGGGCACCCTGTGCACGGGCCTTCAGCTTGTCCATCTCGGCCTGCCACTCGTCCAGTTTGGCCTGCAGCTTCTGCTCGTAGGCTTCCCTGTTGCTCATGGGGCTCTCCTTTCCGTCTGACGGTGTGTGATCCAGAAGTGCGCGCGCTCGGTCTGTCGGGCGCACGCTACCTACTCAGAGTGGAATATCCCGTTGGGGTTTCCATGGTCGCGACCCTGCCGATCGCCACCATCCAGTTCCCCGCCGCCGGCATCCACGGCGCCAGTCTGATGATCTGGTCGATAGGACTGGCCGCGGGAGAATTCTAAGAAACCCGTTCGAGAGCGCAGGGCAAGCCTTCCTACCGTTCGTGTTATCTACTCCTCGCGACCCGTGGTGTCACGATCGCGCTCATAGCGCTTCATGCTCGGAAACGACGGTAGCCAGGACTCGCGACGGACAACCCAGCTCTCGTAGGTCGGCATCAGTTGGTCAGGAGCATCCAGGGAGCCCAGGTGCACTTCGATTTCGTCGTCGGAGCGCGAAAAGACGGACGACCCGCAGCGGGGGCAGAAAAACCGCCCGGCGTAGTCGCGCGTTTCGCCTTCAATCGTCACCGCATCCTCAGGGAACATGGCGGCCGCGAAAAACAGCGCGCCATGATGCTTGCGGCAGTCGAGACAGTGGCACAGGCCGACCCGATAGGGGCGTCCTGTCGCCACGAGTCGTACATTGCCGCAAAGACAACCACCCGTGAATCGATCCATGCGATGTCTCCTTCAGGTTGGCCGTGCCGATGCTTTGCGTCGGCTTAAGCAACATGGCGAATGCCTGGCTATCCTGCAAGCACGTTGGAACCGATCCCCTGATTCGAGGTGAGCCATGGCCAAACGTTTCAAGGTGGGAGATCACGTCAGCTGGAACTCCGAGGCAGGGCAGGTAAGCGGAAAGATCATCCGCGTTCATACCCAGGACACGGAGTACAAGGGACACAAGCGCCATGCCAGCGAGGACGAGCCGCAGTATGAGATCAAGAGCGATAAAACCGATCACATCGCCATGCACAAGGACTCGGCGCTGACCAAGATCGATGACTAGCGATCGACGCTACAGAATGAATGAAGCATGTTCGGTGTTGAGCGCCTCGGCAGCCTAGCGTGGCTGGGCCAGTACCTGTGTCCAATAGGAGGGGTAGGTTGATTCCGAATCGTCGGGCTTGGCCTTGGCCATGCCCATCTCGGTGAAAGCGCCATTCATGATGTTGCGACAATGTCCCGGGCTCTCCAGCCAGCCCTCGATCACCGCGGCAGCCGATTCATGGCCAGCGGCGATATTCTCGCCCACCGCTCGCCACACGTAGCCTCTGTTGCTGACACGCTGCTGAATCCCCACGCCATCCGGACCGGTATGGCTAAAATAGTCGTTCTCGGCCATGTCCTGGGAATGTGCCTCGGCAGCCGCTTCGAGCGTACAGTTCCAAGTCAGCGGATCGACGGCCGCAAAACGCTGGTCGCCGCATTGCCGCGCCTGGCTGCGCACCTCGTTGATTTGCGACAGCATCTCGCGCTTACGATCGGTTAGTTCGCAGTCGCCTTGGCTGGTGGCGCCACCATCCGATGTTTCCTCAGCGGCCCATGACCCACTCGTACCGGTGAATATCAGCAGACCTGCCAGCGCCCAGACGGTGGAGCGTGTCAATACGACGTCAGCCACCGAACTTCTCGTTCTCACCGAGGTTCGGGGTGGCGTCCTTCTTGATGTTGGCCTTGGCAAACTCACAGTGTGGAACACCTTGCTCTCCTTGGCCTTCCAGTGCTCGCCCATGGTCACCTTGATCTCCAGCAGGGCAAGGGGTGAAGAACCACAGGGTGCCGTCATATTCATCCTGCACCCGGTGCATCGGCCGGGCACGCGGCCTGCGCGGCGCCACCATGCATCTGCCGTTGTGAGACCCATGCGGCCCGCCGGGCGATGGATCACTTGAAGCGGGAGCGGGCGGACTTGAAGGCCTCGCTCGCCGAGTCCCAGGCGCGCTCGGCGCCATCCTTGAGGTCTTCCCAGGCGTCATCGCTGGCCTCCCGTAGCTCGGCCAGCTTCTGCCGGGCCTCATCGCGGTACGACTCGAGCCTGTCGATCTCTTCCTGGTACTCGATGCGGGCATCGGCCTGGGCACCCTGTGCACGGGCCTTCAGCTTGTCCACCTCGGCCTGCCACTCGTCCAGTTTGGCCTGCAGCTTCTGCTCGTAGGCTTCCCTGTTGCGCATGGGGCTCTCCTTTCCGTCTGACGGTGTGTGATCCAGAAGTGCGCGCGCTCGGTCTGTCGGGCGCACGCCACCTACTCAGAGTGGAATATCCCGCTGGGGTTTCCATGCTGGGATGGTTCCTCGGCAGGCCCTCAAGTCTCCGTATACGCTTCCATTGCGAACGGGTGACCATCCCTGCCAATCGTGGAGCCGGCGCCCGGGCATACGCTCGGCGAGCCGATTTCAACTGACCACCGGACCGCTCTTGGCTGACCGGTCAATGATCTTAACCTGGAGATGGTCCGAGCTATGCGACTCCGGCCGCTGGAGGGCGCTGATCCAGGCTCCTAAGGTATCCCGATATTATTTTTCGGCTTTCCTTCAAATCGCGTAGTTTTCGATCCAGGTTCTCAACTTCCTTGTGAAGTGCTTCCCTAACTTCCAGGCAAGGATCAAAGATCGGCTGATCATCCAATATGCACGGCAGTAGGGTACGAATGGATTCCAGCTTCAGACCAGCAGCGCTGAGCATGCCAATACGCTTGGCCACCAAGGCCGCGTTTTCATCGTAGTCGCGATAGCCCGACGCTGTTCTAGCGGGTGCCAGGAGGCCTTCTTGCTCGTAGTAACGCAGCATACGTTCGCTAATACCCAGATGGCGTGACAGTTCTCCAATCCTCATAACTTCCCACTCTTGATTGACGTGTTGACCTTAACAGTGCTGTCAGGGTTTAGCATTT
The DNA here is from genome assembly GCF_042646605.1 of Litchfieldella rifensis. NCBI lineage: Bacteria > Pseudomonadati > Pseudomonadota > Gammaproteobacteria > Oceanospirillales > Halomonadaceae > Litchfieldella > Litchfieldella rifensis. Next base: position 151,181 of record NZ_JBHRUG010000048.1, read on the forward strand.
CCTCGTGGATTGAGCAACCCACCTAACGAGGAGAAGAATATGTCACTTAAGGCATTCAGCTTGGACGGAAAGGTCGCTATCGTCACTGGCGCAGGTCGCGGGCTTGGTAAAGCGATCGCTCTTGGACTGGCTTCTGCTGGAGCTAAGGTCCTTCTGGGCTCCAGGAATCCTGAACATCTATCTGATACCGCTACGGCAATTGAAAATTCAGGGGGAACAGCTTTACGTGCGTCCGTTGATATCTCGGATCCTGCGTCCTGTACCGCACTGGTGGCGAAAGCAGAGGAAGAGTTTGGGCAGCTGGATATTCTGGTGTGTAATGCAGCCACCAATATCCAGGGGCCTGCGGCAGATATGACGCCTTCGGACTGGCGCCGCGTCATCGACACCGAAATGTCGGGTTGTTTTTATTTGAGCCAGGCAGCTTATAAGCCAATGGCCAAACAGGGACGTGGATCGATCATCATGATCTCTGCCAATTCCAGTTCTGTCGGCTATACCGGCCTGATCGGTGTGGCTACAGCAAAAGGTGGTGTCGATATGATGGCTCGTAATCTTGCCGTTGAGTGGGGGAAGGACGGTATTAGAGTCAATACGATCAATCCGGGCTGGACGGAACACGTTCCCGAGGACGGGGCTGACGTCGCCGCAGGTGACGGTGATCTAGATGATGATATTCGAGCCACCACGCCGTTAGAGCGTCGAGGGCGTGTAGAGGAGTTTGCCAATCCAGCCATCTTCTTGGCCAGTGATGCCTCAAGCTATGTCACCGGCCACAATTTGGTTGTCGACGGAGGCTACTCGGTGAGGTGATTTTCAGGGGCCCGCTGTTGCACAACTCCTAATTCACGCGAAAGTGCTGAGCACTGGATCGGTGATCGGTCAGCCGAGATCGGTCCAGTGGTCAGTACACGCCGGTCGGGTGGTCAATCTGATCCGTTGCATGCAGGTCGTAACCCAGTAAGAAGCTTTGGCGATAACAGCATAGGGAACATGACGCATGGATGATCCCCTGCTCAGTGAGTCGGTGATACGTTGTCCCGCATCCTGGTCAGCCCCGAATACAGCGCCCGGGCCAACCTGCTGTCGATCGATCCGGACGATCTGCCCTTCAACCCCCAGGAGAGCGACCCGTTCGTTACCTTGAAGGCCTGGGATTGTGAGCCGATCTACCACGGCATCGCCAACTGCTCCCCCATTGACCTCAACATCCCGGAGGCGTTTCCGCTGGAGAAACTGGTCGAGCTGGTCCGCGACTTCGCACAGGGGAGGCTGGAGCGAGTTCTACGCCTCGATGTTCGACTTCCACCAGGACTATATCGCGCGGCGGCCCTATTACGCCGTCACAGCACAGTAACCGACATGGTGTAGGAGAGCGGTCGGATGCTGCCGGCCGCTCTTTCCGGAATCGCGGTCAGCCTTCATTGGCGTTGGCAACTCCTGCATCAACCGCAATCACACCTGCCGCAAGTCGCCGGGGTGTGCATGTGATGGGTAAGCTTTCCAGGGTGAGAGTTCTCACTGCTTTTCTTTGGCCAAGCGCCTAGACAGCTCAGTAAAAAGTGCTAACTTGATTTAACGCACTATATAAAAAAACACACGTACGCAAGGGATTGCCCATGGCCACGGATGTCTCTGAAGCGCGTATCACGCTTCGCTCGCACATCGTCGCGACTATTTCTCGTGACGATGTGGGGATAGATCGTTTTGCCTGTTCCGATGCCGTTACCCTCCGCCCCTTCAAAGATGATGCCAAAGATTACGCTAATGGGCAGTCTACATTTCGTTCTGGAACTGGGGTCGTAATTAATTTGACACCAGATCAGGAGTACCAGCTTGAACAGTGCTATGCACGAGGACAAGGAAGTTATAGCTCTTTTAAGAATAATTGTGGTGACCCACACAAAAGATGTTTGGAGGAGGTTCTGGGGGAGTCTATTTCTAATTCTTTCTTCCCAGTTAGTATTGGTAATGACTTGTTGGAATCACCATTTTATGGAGGCTCAACGTTTTATCCAGGGCCTCAGCGTGAATTTGGGGCAGATGCTCCATGGGCACGCTGATGAAGATGATAAGAGTGGGGCTAATTGTTATGGCGATTTTTTCCTTAGGTGCGTGTTTTCACGAGAGGGAGTTGTTCTTGGTCGCCAACGGGATTGTGCCAATTTATGAAACATCAGAAGATGCAATGTCGTCGCCACCTAAAGGAATTATTGCGGAGCTACAGGCGCAGCAGCGAGTGAAAGTAGTGAAATGTATTGATGTGAAGCACTACCTGATATACAAAGTTCGCCTGTCAGACGGTAGAATTGGTTATGTCATTGAGGGTGAATATGTGCTGCTTCGTAACGGAGAACAGTCTCACTGTTGATAGAAAGTATATAATGATATATTAATGCAGTTGTCTCGCCTGGGATTAATGGTTACCTCCGTTCACTCCCTGTGCGAGAACTGAGTAGCCCCGGCCTTCAGGCCGGGGCACCTTGACATGAGGTAGTGGTGGTGAAGCCGAGTTCCAAGTGTTTTATCGGAAGCTGACCATGGTGATCAAAGAGTGGCTGAGTCATCTGTCTGGGAGCGGAGTTATTGTCAAATCTGGTGGATGACGGTCAGACCACATTCCTGTCTGATTGATCGGCTACCTGCTCCCCGTCCTGGAACTTGATGTTGCTAGCGACCAGCTCCAGCTTCTGGAAGTGCTTGATCCGTCTCCAGCGTTTCTGGGCGGTCTGGAGCAGTTTGAAGACCACCGCCAGGGTTGTGTCTCGGGAGCCGCAGTTCCGACTGCGCTTGGTCCTCAGGCGGACCGTGGCGAAGGTCGACTCGATCGGGTTGGTGGAGCGGATGTGCACCCAGTGTTCTGCGGGGGAGTCGTAGAACGCCAGTAGCTCATCCCGATCCTTGGCCAGGCACTCCATCTCTGTCAACGCCAATAAGGTTGTCCGCACCTCCTTTACGGACTTATAGCTCCGGCGTCGACACTACCAGCAGTTGCGCCAGTATGCCCTCGAGGTGCCCAAGTTCGGCGCCAACGACGATGAGAAGCTGAACGCGTTCGCCCAGCAACTGGTGGGGCGCTGCGTCAACATCATCCACGATAACTTCAAGAACCCGATCCCAGATATCGCGCAGGCCTATGAACAGCTCAAGCAGCGCTACGGCAGCACGGAGCGCCCCTTCACCTTTACCGTCACGCCCGGCGTCGGTACCTTCGGGGACAACGTCGGGCTCGGCATGGGGATGGGCGCCTCGGCGGACGGGCGCCTGTCCGGTCAGCCCACCGCCGATGATTTCGCCGCCGCGCCCTGGCCGGACGATCTACCCTTCAACACCCAGGAGAGCGACCCGCTCGTTACGCTGAAGGCCTGGGATTGTGAGCCGATCTACCACGGCATCGCCAACTGCTCCGCCATCGACCCCAACATTCCGGAGGCGTTTCCGCTGGAGAAACTGGTCGAGCTGATCCGCGACTTCGCGCATGGGAGGCTGGAGCGAGTTCTACGTCTCGATGTTCGATTTCCACCAGGACGATATCGCGCGACGGCCCTGTTACGCCGTCAAACCGCAATAACCGACTAGGTATGCCAGGTATAAGAGAACGGCCGGATGCAGCCGGCTGCTCTTTCCGGCATCGCGGTCATCCTTCATTGGCGTTGGCAAGGCTTGCGGCAACCCCTGCATCAACCGTAACGACACCTGCCGCAAACCGCCAGGGTTTGCATGTGATGGGTAGCGGCTTCGTTTGCTTCCGTTGATCCAGCGCATGGGATAAATCACCCTGCAGTGCTAGGCTGAACATTAGATAACCATAACGACAGTTGGTACGCATAGGGAATGTCCCCATGGCAATGGAATCTTCCGAGCCTCGTATCACCTTGCACCCGCACCATCGCCGGGTGCAGGTGAAGATCGGCGACATCGAACTCCGCGAACGCGGCTATCCGCCGCGCCAATATCTTCCCTACGACGATGTGGGAATGGAGCGGCTGACCCGCTCAGAAACCGTGAACTACTGCCCGTTTGAGGCGAAGTTGTTAACTTCTCGTTTGGCGATCTTAAGAATGCAACATGAGCTATGAATACCGATTGAAGAAAGAAGACGATAATGGGTTTTTTCTTATGGGAATCACAAGAATTAGGTTGGCCCAAAGCACACGAAGTTGAGGGTATGTTATGGGCTGAGGTTATAGTGAAAATTAAAGTAAGTCTATGGCTTCTCTATGAGTGAGCTGCAATTGGGAGTTGGTTGATGAATGGGCGAGAAGTTTCAGAGCATTTTGAGTCTGAAGTAAGGCGTGTTGCCAGATTAATATTTTCTGACAATCAAGGTTATTCAGGGGAGATTCATGAAGGTAGAGAGAGAGATGGTTATTTTGACGATGGAGAGACAGTTCACATCATTGAGGTGACAAGAAATACGGCTAAGTCAAAAGCAGAAGGTGACCTTGATAAGAGTGTAGAGCTAAAAAAGAACCTGCAGCGTGAGTGTCCCGATAAGAACTATAAGATATGGTTTATTACTGAAAAAGAGCCAACGGCAGACCAGGCGGGTTTGCGAGAAATATACCGAAAAAAAGCGCGTTGCCCAGTAGTTATAATGAGCTTTAGGAGTTTTGAGCAGAAGCTGGTGGATGCTCCTCATTATCTAAGTTGTCGAAATGACTATAAATTTGGCAGTGTAAGAAATTTAGTTAGCGAGGACCAGTATTTTCCTATGGAGCGGGACGTATTTGTGCCGCTTCAAGTAACAGATCAAGCGACATGTAGATCTTTTAGCACATCTGAGCTGGCAGATATTATAACATCTGAAAATGCTGGTGCTTGCCTCTTATTAGGGCCGTACGGTTCTGGAAAGAGCATGACTTTGCGAGAAGTTTTTTTTGAGTTAAAAGGAAGATATGATTCAAGGCGGATCACGAAATTTCCCTTGCACTTGAATTTAAGGGACCATGTTGGCCAATCGAATCCAGCTAGTGCTATATATGATCATGCTGTGCAGATTGGCTTTGGCCAAGGGGATAAGCTGGTGCGAGCATGGCGGGCAGGCCAAGTTCATGTTTTGCTGGATGGCTTTGATGAAATAGCATCGAGCCGATTCAGAGGAGGGGTAGAAGGGATGCGTCTTGTGAGAAAAAACGCAATGACGCTTGTAAGAAATTTTGTACAAGAACATCCTCTTCAGAGATCAGGGGTTATAATAAGTGGCAGGCAAAATTATTTTGGGTCCGAAGGCGAATGCCTTGACTCACTTGGTTTGAGAGGTAGAAAGTGTAATATTTTGACTTTAAGTGAGTTTGATGAAGAACAGCTTTTTCAATATTTAAAGAAGGTCGGGATAGACCCAAAATTCATTCCTGAGTGGATTCCTTCTAGACCTTTGTTGGTTGGGTATTTAGCGCACAAGAAGATTTTAGATAAGGCCTTGGGTGGGCTTTCCGATGTTAGCGCTGCAGAGGGGTGGGATTATCTCTTGGACATGATAGCAGAGCGCGAAGGAGAACAGCTGGAAGAATTAGGTGGTAGTCGAGAAGACCTTAGAAAATATATTGAGAGATTGGCAAGTCGAGCACGCTGTACAGTAGATGGAAGAGGGCCGCTTTCATTACAAGAAATGGTCGATACCCTGAAAGAGGTTCTCCCCACAGTGCCGGACGAAACAGCACAGCAACTTCTCTTACGAATGGCGGGGCTTACATCAACAAGTACTGATGATGATGATTCTAGGGAGTTTGTGGATGATGACTTGGTTGATGCGGCAAGAGCTGGGGATGTGGTTAGATTCATCGAAAATAATTATGATGAAGACTTGGTTTGCCTCTTTAGAGATGGTGATCTTATGGCAGTCGGTGGAGATATCTGCAAGTCAATAGTAGAGAAAAAAACGCAGGATTCTTCTTCTGGAAAGCTGTTAGCTTCGCTTGTGACCGTCAGTGATAAAATTGGTTCTGCTAGCTTGTGTAATGATATTTATGGTGTGATGTTGCTCAGAAAAACAGGGGTTGTTAGTGAAGCTGGAGATATGTCTCGCGCTGTTATTAAAGATGGCTATTTAAAAGAAGTCGAAGTTGATCTTGATTTAGATTGCTCGTCGCTGACTTTCTCGCAATGCTTAATTCAAGTATTAGAAATAGGTGGGAGCGGACCTTTTTCAAATGCTCCGTCTTTTCATGCTTGTCATATTGAAAGGGTTAGCTCAGGCGGGTTGAGCTGGGATCAGGTTAAAAGTATGTTGGGGGAGGATACTGACTTTGGAGAGGTTGTTGATGACGGAGAAACAGTGAGTGGGTTAAGGAAGCTTGATTTACAGGATGGGCTGAAAGTTCTTCTAACAGTGTTGAGAAAGCTATATATACAAGCAGGGAAAGGGCGAAAGGAAAGTGCTTTTTTTAGGGGGCTTGGGGCCAAGGAAAAGGCTTATGTGCCGGATGTGCTTAAACTTCTTGCCAAGCATGAGTTTTCGCATAAATATACTGCTGGGCAGCGTGATGTTTGGATGCCGAATCGTGCAAAAAAAGAAGATGTAATGTCTATTCTGGGTGCTCCAGAGCAAAGCAATCATCCCCTTGTTAACGACGTTAAAGAGCTGTGACAGGGGGGTGGAGTAAGAAAACATATATGTGAAGTTTTCGGCAGTGACGGTTCAGCTTTCACATGCTCATGAAGGCCTATTGTTAACGGGGCAGTAATAGTATGCACCTGACACATGCCTCCGTGGGGCTCCTATAGTAATGCAGTGTTTTTCTGCCATTTCCCTGGGTTCCTTACTCGCTGCTTTAGTGGGTGCCCTTTCTTGAACACGGCATGAGGTTTTCCCCTTCCTGTTGCGGCCTCGGTGGGGGGAAGGCCCAGGAGTTTGTCGATTAGCCCCTCGGAGCTGAAAGTTTGATAGTTACGGCGGATCTCATAAAACTGCAGTCAGGAATAGCCCATCACCTTACAGGCTCTGCTGACGTTTTGCAGGTCCTTGGCCCAGATCTTGGAGGCTGAGCTTGCGTCGTGCTACTTTCTCTTTGGTGTCATAGTCGTTTCCTCATGGTGTTACAGCCGAGCGTCAGGCCCTCGTTCTATAACCCACGGGGAGCACTATGGCCACACCGCTTTCTGTGGCCGACTGTCAGGTAAATACCATCACGCCTCAGATTGAGCTGAATTCATCCGAGCCTCGGATCACCTCTGCACTCGTATCAGCTGGAAGATCGCCTCGGCGTTCCAGACATTATCGGACAGCAACTGGTCGATGATCGGCTTGTAGGGATCCAGCTTGCTGGGTCGCGGCTGCGCGGGCCGCTCCGTCGGCGCCGCCCGCGGGCCAGGTGGCGCCGCACGGTGCGTTCACAGCAACCGAACTGGTGAGCAATGTTCATGAGGTGAGCGTCTCGCTGACGAGGTTGCTTTTATCATGAGAAAGTCCTCTCGGCTCAGCATGGCACGATCTCTTGCAGATTTGGTCACCAACAAGGAAAGGTGATGCGGGTCGGAGACAATTTGTTTTGATATTATAAGGACTTATAGCTCCGGCGTTGACATTGACGCGTTGTGGCGATATGTAGAAATATCAATCAAGCCAGAGTAGACGCTCTATACCTAAACGGGAACTCGCTACTTCGATCATTTCCTGCACTCCGTCCGCTATTGGACGTCCGCCTTGCAGCAGAACTACCGCATATGGCACAGCGCCTGAAGTCTTGAACGCGCGTTCGAATGTTGCGAATAGGATGGCCTTCCAGTCTCGGCTGCTTCCCCACGATACGACCTTCCCATCCAACAAGAGCCGACCTTGCGGCTTTTCGTAAGTTCGGTGAACCCGTCCAGGCTCGAGGCTAAGTGTGCGAAGGACAGTCTCCTCCATTTCCTTCATTCGCGCCATAAGATATGGCTTCAATAGCGAATCTTTTATATATACCCGGACTCGGCGGGGATCCATGAAATGGCCAAGAACGCCGCCTATAGACTGGTCTTTCGCCCAATTCTCATACCAGGCAGCCCGCTCCATATCCGAGAGGGAGGCCCAGCCCAGCTCATCGGCCTTGGCCCAGAGATCACGCTGGACCCGATCTCTTATATCTTGAGGAACCTTTCGACTCACTGTACAGACCCTGGTTTTGCGGGTTCCGGAAAGTTGAACTGTGGCACGTCCAGCTTGCTGTCACCTTCACGGGTCATCAGGTCGGCCTGGTCCAGCATCCAGTCAAGCATGAACTCACCGGCGCCGGCGTTGTGAAATTGCACGACCCGCTCCATAAAGTGCAGGCGCTCGACATCGCCTGCTACGGCAGCCTGAAGCCGCACCACCTCCGAGATCCGCCGAAGGTCACTGACAAAGTCCAGGACCACAACCTTCTCCTTGTGCGGAGAAATCCGAAGTCCCCTGCCGAGTTGCTGTACAAAGATTCGACGGCTGTGGGTCACGCGCATGAACGCGAGCATGTCGACGTCGGGGACATCCACCCCTTCGTTGAAGATGTCCACGGTAGTCACCGCGTTCAGGCTACCCTTCCTAAGCGCTGCCATCCTCTTGTCACGCTCCCTAGCTTCCAGGTCGCCGGTGATGGCGTCCGCTTCGAAGCCATAGAGGCGAAGCATGCCCGCAAAAGCCTTGGCGTGCGCGACGCTGGCGCAGAACACCACAACCGACTGCCGCTGCTCGCGTTGGAAAATATCCGCGATCATGCGCGCGGCCTCTTCATCCCGTGTCGGTATAAGCAGACGGGTGTTGAGCTCCTTGATCGAGTAGCTGTGGCGGGACTGGTTGCGCACGAACTCCCAGTCGATGTTGTCGGCAAGCAACCGGTAATCCGCCTCGCAAAGGAAGCCGCGTCTCAGCCCCTCGTCGATTCCCATGCGAATCACCGGTTCCCCCAGCAGTTGATCGATGTCGTAGTTGTCGCCTCGCCAGGGGGTCGCGGTTGCGCCGCCGAGCATCGGTGGGCTGAGCACATCGATGACCTTCCGAAAGCTTTCCGAGCCGATATGGTGAGCCTCATCAACCCACACAAGCCCGAATTCAGGTATCGAGTCGAGGCGGCTAGCCACGCTTTGAACAGTTGCGAAGGTTATGCCGTCCCAAAACGAGGGTTCCTCGCCGTCGGCAAGCCGGTGCGTGGGAACCGTCTTTGGCAACTGCTGCCAAAACGCGCGCTGGAGCTGATCGACCAACTCCCGCTTGTCGGCGAGAACCAGCACGCGGCCAGTATCTATAACCCCATCGCGGAGTAACTGCGCCGTCGCTTCAGCCATCACGACCGTTTTCCCGAGTCCTGTGGCGAGAACCAGTTGCCCCCGTCCCGTCTCCCGTAGTGCCCCGACAAGCTTATCGACACAGCATTCCTGGTAACGCCGTAGATCGCGCCTGCTCCGTGGGTACTCGGGGCTGCGGCGCATCATCGTTACGAGAGAGGGTGGGTCCAGCCGGTCGACCTTTATCCCCAGTTTCGCCCAGCGGTCCACCGCCGCGTGCATCGCGGGGCCCCACGGCCTTGATGTTGCCACCGCATACCGTTCGGCGCCGTAAAACCGTCCGGACTCAATAACCTCATCGACGGCCCGGGGGTCGGGATAGCCTCCACTGGTGAATTTGCACTGCACGACCCACAGCCGTCCCTTTTTGACGCCAAGCACATCCGCGCCCTTGTCGCCGGGGCCGCCGACGATGCGGACATCCTCAAATCCGTTTTGGACCAGCAGTCGGGCGATGTCGCGCTCGAACGCATTCCACGGCCCGTCGAGCAAACGTCGGGAATCAAGGAACAGGCCTTCCATCATTAACTCCCGCGATCCGGTGCTAGTAGCCGCAGGCTCTGCGCGGCCCGGATCACGGCTTCGCGCGGGGCACGGTCGATATCAGCCGGGCTTTGCGACGCGAGCCAAACGGCGTCGGCCAGGTAGCTGTCGTACTGCTCCGACACCCGCGCTCGCCCTTCGGCGGTTATGGACGCGTCTCCGAAATCCAGCGCATCGTAGAGCTGTTCCCAATAGCGGCCGTCAAAGAAAAGGCTTGGGTGCTCGCGTACGAAACGCCGGACGTCGTCGGGTTCGGCATAGCTGAGAAAGTCACCGCTTTGGACGACGGTCTTAAGGGCGGTGGCGCCACTGGTGGCCACTTTCCTTCCGATGCGGGTCTTCATCTCCGACGGCAGCGAGTCGAAGCAATCGTTGGCCTCGTTGGCGCCCAGGTTTTCCGCTACCGAGCTTCCTATGTCCCGGAGGGTGGCGCATGCGCTTGCGATAAGGTCGCCGGAGTCGAGTTGCGATTCCCGCGCGTACTGGCTGCGCAGGTCCGCCAGAATCGCGGCGAACACTGCATCGGTCGGGCGGTGGTCCTTGAGGAACTCATAGGTCTTCAGGGCAAGTTCGTTCAGAAGGCCGTCAAGAGGGGTCATGGTGGTCGACCGGAAAACCGGGTGATCCCGCTGAACGAGGTACTGATAAACTCGGGTCGCGGGATCATCCATCCGGAATGTCCACGGCGCTCCGTCCGGCAGGTCCGGGGCCTCCGCCTCGACCGCGAAAGCCTCGACCGCGAACTCCACCTTGATTAGCGAGTGACTGTAGGTCCGCGAAAGCGCATGCAGCTTCTCCCGCAGGTGGACAGTGGGTGGCGCCACAGGCGGCGCCACCACGGTGTCTCCCTCATTGCCGCCACCGTCGTCATCGCCCTCGTCAAGCAGCCCCTCCGGGAGATCGGGTGGATTGCTTGTGGGCTCGTTAGACTGGCTGATGGCGCCAACGACGCTGCGATCCTGCTCAAGCACCAGTTCCCACCACTTTTCATCGGTCTGATACTCTGGATCGCCCTTCTGGAACAGGTCCGCCATTTCCACTGCGCGGTCGTTGTTCTTGACCGCGATGATTCTCTCCCAGCGGCCGGCCTTCCCTTGGGGACTGCTCCGGCGGAACGCTTGGAACAACCGGTAGAGAGGCGCGTTTGTCTCAGGGAAACCGAGGTCCCGTCGCTTCCTGGGCAGAAGCGGGCCCTCGCCCCGAACCAGGTGGACCATTTCCCGCCATGCGGGATCGTCTCGCTCAAACCGATCCTTCGTGTAGTGTACGCGGCAGTGATCCATGTGGACCTCACCGATGAATCGCCCGCGATTCCTCTGGTCGTCGATTGGGTATTCCCTTTCCTGGCGCTCACCGTCGGACCAGAAGAATAGGTCCTTGCTGCGGGCTTCAATGATTCTCCCGTTCCGGATCAGGTCGATGCCGTACTCGTCCTCATGCATGTAGCGCTGCAGGCCCACCCAGCCATGGAGGCGGCGCTGTATCTCGGTGATGGTTTCGATGGACCGGCACGTTGGGCATGACTCCTCGTCCATCATGAGTGTGAGCATGCAGTTTGAGCAGTAACGCCGGGGGGCGAGCTTCACATCGATGGTCTCGACCGCGTGGACTGGTCGGCCATCCGGACCTTGCGTGTGGCGGTCCGGACTCCAGTGACAGTGGCGTTGCGGCTGCACCTGTTGACCGTTGATGTCCAGCCGAAAGCGGGAGTCCTCGGCGAGCAATAGGGGCGCGTAGATGTGCGCCAACTTCTTCCGGATGGCGCGGATATTGGCGCCCCGGGAGAAGAAGCGCCGCTGATCCCGCTTGAGTCGCAGAATCCGGATTTCAGTACCGTGCGTGTCCGGGTCGGCCTTGGGCTTTGTCAGGAGTGGAGTGTGGTAGTCCCGGGAGCGTCGCAGTTCCTCCAAGTCGATCCTTAGCCCTGTCCACTCGTTGTCCCCCTTTCGGGTCGAGTAAACTTCTGTGACGACGCCTAGCCGTGCCGTCGCGATGTTGAAGCCCATGCCGAACAGGCCGAGGTTGTCGAACGGATTGTTGCCGCTCCAGCCAGCCCTGGCGGCCACCTCGAGCTGCTCCGTGGACATGCCCGGCCCGTTGTCACGGAGTGAAATGAAGGCGTCATCGCTATCCGCCGTCGGCAGCGTGATGACCACTTCCGGCGAATCAATACCCTCGCTGCGGCGCTTAGCGTTGACGAATCCGTCCACCGAGTTGTCCACGAGTTCCGCCAGGCACTTCCACTGGTCCAGACTGATGTCGCCGAGCACCTGGAGCACGCGCGGGTCCGGGGTGAGATCAAATTCCATCTTCATATGCCGTTCTCGCTGTTCCGTTGTTGCTCAACCGGCGGCCAAACCAGTGGGTTTCGCCCGAACCTGTTGCTCCAGGGCCTGCGCCACCGACCACGCCACCACCTCGCCTAGTAACACTGGTACCGCGTTTCCGAGCTGGCGCATCGTTTGGGACCATGCGCTGCGGAATTCGAATTCGTCGGGAAAGGTCTGTAGGCGTGCCGCCTCGCGCACGGTGAAGTAGCGCACGCTGCCGTCCCCTTTGACCATCATGTTCTCGCCGCCAGGTACCCCGTGGCGGCCGGCCTTGAGGGTCTTCGCCGGCTCGTCCAGGACGCTGCCCGTATGTCCCACATAAACCCGGGCACCCGGCGTGAACACGTGGTTCGGAATGCCGTTGTCAGGGTGAAATTCAGGGTCGGGGAGATCCTCGACGGCGTCCCTGACCGTTCGCCACGACTCTTCGGCGTCGAGAGGCAACTCGCTCGCCAGCCTCTCGATGCGGCGACGCACCCGGAGGGGAATCTCCGGGCGGTCCCGGCGGGCCACCCGGTGCCGCTCCCAATAATCTCCGGAGACCCATTTGGAGTGAAGCAACGCTTCCTCCGAGTGGGTTCCAAGGGGGCACGACCATTTGGCTCCCACGTCCGAGCGGAATCCCACTATAAACATGCGCTCGCGCCGCTGTGGAACCCCGTAGTCGGCTGCGTTCAGCACCTCTACATGGGTATTGTACGTCGAGGCTTCACCATTTTGGGAATGGTGCCGTTGGAGGCGCGCACGATGCTGAAGCCAGTCCTCGTGCTCCCGACGGACCAGCTCGGGATGTTGCAACTGAAGCTCAATATAGGTGCGGTAAAGGTTGAAGCTCTCCCGGTTCAGTCCCTTCACGTTTTCGAAGATGAAGGCCTTGGGACGCAACTCCCGGACCGCCCTCACCGCCTCGGGGAACATGTCACGCTCATCGAGGTGGCCTCGGTGTTTGCCGCCCAGCGAGAAGGGTTGGCACGGCGGGCCGCCGGAGATGACATCGACTTCGACTTTCACCTGTGAGTAATCGAAGAAACGGGCGTCCATCTCGTAAAGAGGCCAGCCCTCCACAGCGTGAGCGTGGTGCCGTTGATTTTCGCGGAAGGTTTCACACGCAAAATGATCTAGTTCAACGACAGCCGCATGTCTGAAACCTGCGTTGGACATGCCGATTGCCAGCCCCCCGGCTCCTGCGAATAGCTCCACGCTATGCATCAAGAAAGCTCCGTATTTTTCTTCGTAGATCATCTTCGTCTTTAAGTTGGCATTCCCAAATCACTAGGGATCGCCACCCTAGGCGCCTGAGTTCAATCCTATTCATTACATCGCGTCGCCGATTCCCCTCAAGCTTCGTGCGCCAGAACTCAGTTCTGCTTTTGGGAATTCTCGCGTGCGAGCACCCAGGATGCCGATGCCAGAAGCACCCGTGCACGAAAATTACCCTTCGGCGGGAGCGAAAGACCAAGTCAGGGCGTCCCGGAAGATCCCGCGCATGCAACCTGTACCGGTAGCCCATCCCATGAATAAGACGCCGGACGTGCATCTCGGGCTTCGTGTCCTTCGCACGTACCCGAGCCATTATCTGTGAGCGACGCGAACGAGATACCGTATCCATGGCAGCAATGGCAATAAAGAAAACCGTCCCCACCGGAGGCACGAATCCAAGAAACAAAGCGTTACAGTGGGCGGTCCTCAACCAGATAACAACCCAGCATTGGGTTCGTGCTCCTACAGCAGCTGCCAGACCGCTAATAGGCATCTGCCCAGCGAAGCATTCTCATCTTATCTGCTGTGAAGTGTGCCTGTTACCCGGCCTGGATCGCAAGCAGTGTCAGAAAGCGTAGGGTACTGCTTTCGTCGCCGTGGCTCCCGTACGTTCGGCCGCTTTTCGCATTACCCAAGGTACGGAGTCTGAAGGCGTATAGTGCACGCCGGACAAGGCGCGGATGTTCTGCTCGGAGTGGAAGCCCGCTGTACAACGCCCGCGACGAGCTTTCCGAGGTACAGCGGCTGTGGCGAGGGCTCCTTGGATACGCCGGTGTCGCCAAGCAGGCGCTATCACGCATGGGGGTCATCCAAGGTGGTGTGGTTGGTACTCGCCGATGACCTGCCCAAGCATCCCGAGGCTGCACGCTGATCGGATTGTTACTCCAACCTCCCCAACCCACTCACCCTTACCACCTCCCTCGTCACCGCCTCATCCAGCATCCCGCGTCCACTCTCCACCAACGTAAACCAGTGTCGAGCACGGGTAATCCCGGTGTAGACCAGTTCCCGTGTGAGGATGGGGTTGGGTGCATCGGGGAGCAGCAGGGCGGTGTGGATGAATTCCGAGCCTTGGGATTTGTGCACGGTCATGGCGAATACGGTTTCCACCGCTTGCAGGCGGCTGGGCAGTACCCACTTGATGGGCTTTTCGGCATTGGCTGTGGGGAAGGCGACGCGTAGCACGCTCCTGTTTGGGTCTTGTGGATGCGGCTGGGCGAGAGTGATGCCGATATCGCCGTTCATCAGGCCAAGGCCGTAGTCATTGCGGGTCACCAGTACCGGGCGGCCGAGGTACCAACTGCGTTCGAGTTCGTGATCGCTTGCAGTTATCAGGCCCTGGCGGCGCAGCGCCTTGGCGATGCGCAGATTCAGGCCTTCCACTCCCCATGGGCCGCGACGTAGCGCGCACAGCAGTTGGAAACAGTTGTGGGCGTCGAGTACGGTCATGGCCCACCGGTCGTATTCTTCACGATGCTGTTCCAGGTCGCTGCCGGCTGTCGGGCGTTGTTGTTTCAGTACCTCCAGGTAGTGGCGGTAGCCGGTGGGCGGGGCGAGTTCATTGCCACGGTGCTGTCGGCCCTTGCCCTGGTTGAGAAAGCCCGCCGGGTTGCCTTCCACCACTAGCCGATCGAGGGCCGGATCGTCGGCGTCCGCCAGGTTGAGGTGGGCGATATCGGCGTAGCTGTGCGCGAACACTTTTCGTACGGCGCGCTTCTTCTCCTTGGGGGAGTGCTCGCGGGCCAGCGGCCGGTTCACCGCCTGGGCGAGCTGACCGATGCCGCTGCTGGCATCGAAGCGGTGGCTGACGCGCAGCATGGCGATAGCTTGATCGAGCGGCTGGCCGTCTGCGTCCTGGTAGTCGGTGGGAATCGGCGTTCTGGTGGCCTGTTCCAGCCATTGGCAGGTCGCCGGGGTGTAGTGGGCGCCTTCGGCGCGCTGGCACAGGTCGCCGAGCACGGCGCCGGCTTCCACCGAGGCAAGCTGGTCCTTGTCGCCGAGCAGGATGAGCCGCGCCTTGGGGGGTAGGGCGCTGAGTACGGCGGCCATCATCTCGATATCGACCATCGAGGCTTCGTCGATCACCAGCACGTCGAGCGGCAGCGGGTTGCCGGCATGGTGGCGGAAGTGGCGGGTGTCGGGGCGCGAGCCGAGCAGCCTGTGTAGCGTGGTGACCTCGGTAGGAATTTCCTGCTTCAGTGCCTCGGGGGATTCGCTCAGCCCTTCGAGCTTCAACCCGCCAACCTGCCCGGCAATCGATTCGTTAAGGCGTGCGGCGGCCTTGCCGGTGGGGGCGGCGAGGCGGATGCGCAGGGATCGGTTGCCTTCTCGGCCGAGTTGCAGGGACTGCAGCAGGGCAAGCAGTTTGACCACGGTGGTGGTCTTGCCGGTGCCGGGGCCGCCGGTGATTACCGCGAAATGTGAGTGGGCGGCGAGGGCGCAGGCGATTTTTTGCCAGTCGGGTTCGGGGCCGGTGGGCGTGGGGAACAGGGCGTCGAGGGCGGCGGAGAGGGTGGTGGTGTCGATGGCCTCATCCGGGCGCCTGTCGGCGCCATCGCGGCTAAAGCCACTCCTACGGGGGATGGTGGTTTCTTTGGGGGCGTTGCCGGAGGGTGGTGCGGTGGTGTCATCGGGGCGCCTGTCGGCGCCATCGCGACCACGGTCGCTCCTACAAGTGACGTCCGTGGCATCCGTGAGTCTGGCGGCGATCTGTTCTCGGATGTCTTGTTCGTATTGCCAGTAGCGGCGTAGGTAGAGGCGCACATTGCTGTCGCTCTCTGTTTTCACCAGCGGGGTGTTGCCGGGGCCGTTGGTGACCAGTTCGGGGTGGTCGAGGGCGGCTTGCCAGGTGGCGAGATCGAGCCCGTCGAGTATCTGGCTGGGCAGCGGCGGTGGGTCGCTGAGGTCGTCGCCTTCCGGGGGCAGCGAGAGGGCCAGGTCGGGGGCGGCGAGCGTCTGGGCCAGGTCGAGGCACACATGGCCGCGGCCGAGCTGATGGCTGGCCAGCGCGGCGGCGAGCAGCAACAGCGGCGGGGCGTCGCTCACTTCGCGGTGCAGGAATGCCGCCAGGGCGCGATCCAGCGCCCGCAGCCAGCCGCGTTCCACCCAGCGGTCGAGCAGGGCGAACAGGGCGTCGATGTCGTGCAGTGCCGCGTGGTCGGTGGGCTGTGGCTCGTTCGGGTCGTCGAGGCCGTCGAACAGGTCCAGCGTGCCGTCGCTCATGCCGGGGCCTCCGTATCGGTGGTGGCAGCGTTGGCTGCCTGGGTGTCGCCCCGGAACAGCGCATCCAGGGCCTCGATCAGTTCGCGTGGTGGGCGTTCGGCATGCACGCCGCGGCTCTCGGCATTGGTGCCACGCAGGAACACGGTCAGCGAACCGCCAATGTGGCGGTCGTAGTCATAACCCGGCAGGCGCGCCTTGAGCAGTCGGTGCAGCGCCAGCAGGTAGAGCGCGTATTGCAGGTCGTAGCGCTTCTCGGCCACGGCCTGTCGCATGGCTTCACCGTTGTAGGCGCTGTCGTCCGGTCCCAGGTGGTTGGATTTCCAGTCGGCGACGTAATAGCGCCCCTCGTGTTCGAACACCAGGTCGATGAAGCCCTTGAGCATGCCGTTGAGCGTTTCGGCGTCGAGTGCGGGGCGTGGGGTGTTGGGGAGTGTGTAAGCACTTACGAGGGCGTCCAGCCGACGGGTGCTGACGCCACTGGCGGCGAACCAGAATTCCATCTCGACCTGGTAGCTGGCGAGTTCGTCGAGGCGCAAAGTCGTCGATGCCTTGCCCTGGGGGGGCAGGGGTAGCGGGGTGATCAACAGCGTGCCGAACCATTCGTGCAGGGTAGGCTGCCACGGCGTCCAGCCGCGCACCTGGCAGCGCCGGGACAGGGTGTCTTCGCGTAGGGCGGGGTCAGCCGCCACGCGGCCAAAGCCGTGCTCGCCGGCCCATTCGAGAATGCCGTGTAAGAACGTGCCGGGGCCGGGCCCACGTGGAAACCGATGTAGCGTGGGAAGTGGTTCGCTGATGCCGCTATCGCGTGGCTCCTCGATCACTTCCAAGGCGGTGGCTTCGAGTGCGGTGGCCGGTTCGGGCAGGTGGGCCGCGTCGGCCGGGCTGCTCTCAGGCGCAGTGTGTGCCATGGTCGGGGCACTGTGAAAAGCGGCGCTGTGAAGTGTGTCAGCACTTACTGGGGCGGTCAGCGTTTCGCCCGACAGGCGCAGTGCCGAGTAGCTGGCGATCCACCAGTGCTCGCGCGCGGGCCGGGTGGGCGTACGTGCCTCACCGAGGCCTGCGTCGTTTTCGGTCAGGTCGACGATCCGAGCGTGGGCCTGTGGTGCCGGGGCGATCTCGATGGTTCGGCAGTCGCCTTTCAATCGCTCGAGCGCTGCGCTGAAGCCGGCCGGGCCTAGGGCGTCGCCATTGGCGAGCAGTTGGCCGATGGCGCTGCCTTCTCCGCCCTTGAGCGGCGCCATCCCGAGCCAGGTGGCGTGGCGGGCGCGGGTCAGGGCGACGTAGAGCTTGCGCAGGTCTTCGCCCAGGCGTTCACGGTCGACGATGGCCAGCGTTTCGTCGTCGGCCTCCAGGCTGATGCGCAGTTGGCCTTCGGTGTCGTGCCAGCGCAGCGGCGAATCGTCCGCCTTGGTGGGGCGGTGGCTGCAGATGAACGGCAGGAACACCAGGGGGTATTCCAAGCCCTTGGACTTGTGGATGGTGATCACCTGCACCAGGTCGGCGTCGCTCTCCAGGCGCAGCTTGTGGGTATCGCCCTGGCCCTCGGGGTGGGCGATGGACTCGGCCAGGAAGCGGATCAGCGCGTGCTCGCCGTCGAGCTCCTGGCTGGCCTGCTGCAGCAATTCCCCTAGATGGAGAAGATCGGTTAGCCAGCGTTCCCCTTCACTGGCAGGCCCGGCCGCCAGCAGGCGCGTGGCCACGCCGAAGTCGTTGATCAGGCGGCGTACCAGTGGCAGCACACCCTGGTTCTGCCACAGGCGGTGGTAATCACGGAATTGCATCACCCGTGCTTCCCAGGCCAGTTCATCTTCGTTGAGACGGTCGAGGGTGGCGATATCCAGCCCCAGCACCGGGGTGGCCAATGTTGTCCGCAGCAGGCGCTCGTCGTCGGGCTCGGCGCAGGCGCGCAGCCAGGCGTCGAGCTGGGGGGCGACCGGTGAGGCGAACACCTTGTCCTTGTCGGAGAGATAGACGCTTTTCACCCCACGCCGGGCCAGTGCCTGGCGGATTGCCCGCGCTTCGCCCAGGCCGTTGACCAGTACCGCCATATCGGAGGGCTTGAGCGGGGTGAACTCGCTTTCGCCCCGGAAGCCGGCATGGCCGTGCTGGCCCTGTTCCAGCAGCTCGACCATGGTGGAGGCGCAACGCTCGGCCATCTCGCCGTGGTAGGCGGTCTTGGAAAGTGGTTCGTTGGCGTCGAGTTGCCATAGGGTCATGGCCGCTAGCGGCTGGCCATTGGCGATGAGTGAATCCTGGCGTCCCTTGGCACTCACGCCGACGAAGGGAACGGGATTGGCACCATCCGCCGCCTTGAACAGGAAGGCCCCGGGCGGGTGTGCCTCGGCGACATCGAAGCAGCGGTTGACGGCTTCGACCATGGCCTGGCTGGAGCGGTAGTTGGTGCCCAGGGTGACGTGGCGGCCGTCGGTGTCGCGTCGCGCGCGCAGGTAGGTGTAGATGTCGGCGCCGCGGAAGGCGTAGATCGCCTGCTTGGGATCGCCGATCAGGAACACGCCACATTCGCGACGGTTCTCGCGGATGCGGTAGACACAGTCGAAGATACGATACTGCACCGGGTCGGTGTCCTGGAACTCGTCGACCAGGGCGACCGGGAACTGGCGGCGGATCTGCGCGCCCAGCGCCTCGCCGTTGGGGCCGGCCAAGGCGCGGTCGAGGTGGGTCAGCAGTTCGTTGGGGCCCATTTCGGCGCGGCGTTCCTGCTCGCGGTCGAGACGCGCCCGGCACCAGTGCACGGCGTGGGTGAGCAGGTCGGCATATGGGGCGGGCAGGGCGCGGAGTTCATCCGGAAGCGCTTCCAGCGCGGCCAGCGACGGGTGATCCGGGGGAGCGCCCTTGAGCCAGATCTCGGCCATGCCCTGGGGGGTCAGGCGTTTCCAGGCGGCGTCGGTCAGGCCGGGCCACACGGCATCACCCTGGCACCACTCGCGTAGCGCGCCGAGCCAGTTGGTGCGGCTGCGGGCATTGAAGCTCTGGCCCTTGAAGGCTTTTTGCTTGGCGGCGTCCTCGAATAGCGCTTCGCACTCGTCGATCCACGCGAGCCAGGGCGCCTTGAGTTGGGCCAGGCGTTCGACGGTCTCGCGCTGGGTGCGCGCCACGGTCTCGGCGGGGGGCGGGGCGTTCTTGTCGAGCGCCTCGCATTCGGGCATCAAGCCGCGCACGGCGGCATGCAGGGCGTCGGGCGATGCCCAGTGGTGCACGACGGTGGCCAGTTCCACGGCGCTCAGGGGGTAGTAGAAGCTGCGCCAGTAGTCGCGCACCACCTCGAGTTCGAGCTCGGTCTGGTCGGTCTCCAGGTCGAGCGAGAATAGGCTGCCGCTGTCGAAGGCGTGCTCGCGCAGCATGCGGTAGCACCAGCTGTGGATGGTCGAGACGGCCGCCTCGTCCATCCATTCGGCGGCCAGTTGCAGGCGTCGTGCGCAGGCGGGCCAGGTGGCGTCGTCGTAATTGTCGCGCAGTTGCAGGAGCAGTGCATCACCTTCCGCGCCTTCTCTCGGCTGAAGGAAGACGTCGGCGGCCTCGACCAGCCGTGAGCGGATGCGCTCGCGCAGCTCCTGGGTGGCGGCGTTGGTGAAGGTCACCACCAGGATCTCCGGCGGGGTCAGCGGACGGGCGAAGGCCGCTTCGTCGCCTTCGTGCCGTGCGCCGAGCACCAGGCGCACATAGAGCAGGGCGATGGTGAAGGTCTTGCCCGTTCCCGCGCTGGCTTCGATCAGGCGACTGCCATGCAGGGGAAAAGTGAGCGGATTGAGTTGCGTGACATCGCTCATTTCTTCTTCCCTCTTCCCTCTTGACCCTTCTCTTTGTCCCCCTTGACGGCCCGATGCACGGGGGAGAGCAGGCGCTCGGTCAATTCGGCGAAGCCGAGGGCGTCGCGGCGGGCCTCGAACAGCGCGGCGAAGCTCGGCCAGCGGTGGGCGAGGTATGGGTTGCGACCCACCTCGCCGGCGTTGAAATCGTCGCCCTCGAAGGCTCTGGCGGCGGCGCGCCAGGCGTCGCTATCGCGCTCGGTGTCAGGGGTTCCCAGCTTGCTCAACCACACGAAGGCGGCGCCGATGGCGAGCGGCAATGGCTCGCGCATGCCGGCTTGCCAGGTGGCGATGAGTTCGCTCAGGTGCTGGCGGGCGACTTCCGGGTCGAGCGGCGGCAATGTCACGTGGCCGGCCTTGGAGAGCAGTCGCGTGGTCATGGGTTCGCCGCAAAGGTGTCCGGCCAGGTGCGCGACCCAGGGGCGCAGGATGTGGTGCCAGTGGTACTGGTTCTTCTTGATCAGGCTGCTGCTGGTCAACACCAGGCGGCAGCGCTCGCCCGCTGCGTTCTCGCGCAGTTCGTCCAGCCAGTCTTCCAGTGGCGGCGCGCCGGGCACGCTGAGCAGTACCGGCTCGGGATCGTCAATGCGGTGCGGCCACTCTTCAAGCGCCTCTTCGTAGGCCTCGAACAGTGGCGCCATCGGCTCGACGAGCTGCTCGCGCATGCGTTCGCTGAACGCGCCCATCGCCAATACGCCTTGCCCCTGCAGTCGATCGAGCGCTTCGAGCATGGCCGGTTCGCGCGGTCGGTCCTCGTCGAGGGCGCGGCGCTGCACCTGGATCAGCAGGTCCTGCAGTTGCCAGTTGGCGAGGCCGTCGAGGGCGAAGGGTTCATGGTCGAGGCTGACGATGTCCTCGCGCTCGAGGAAGACCTTGAGCCGGGTAGTGAAAAAGGCCTTGGCGGGGTCGCGCAGAAAGTTACCCAACTGCGCCAGCGTTAACGGGCTCTCCTGCTTGAATTCATCGAGCTCACCGGCTTCCGCTTCCGGGGCCGCTTCGCTATGCACCTCATGCCACTCGTGGGCATAGGTGATCAGGCGTCGCTCCGCGATGCTGCGCTCGGCCAGCGCCGCTTCGGTGGGAAAGTAGCGGCGGCTGAACGGTTGCAGCGGGTGCGCGGTGGTCAGCGTTTTTAGCAGATCGCTGTCGTCTTGCGTTCGCCAGCCGGCCTGGAGGTGGTCGCGCAGTTGGCCGACCAGCACCGAGGGCGGCTTTTCGCTGTTGTCGACGATGCTGCGGCCCACCCAGCTGACGTAGAGCTGC
Organism: Litchfieldella rifensis; assembly: GCF_042646605.1. Taxonomy (NCBI): domain Bacteria; kingdom Pseudomonadati; phylum Pseudomonadota; class Gammaproteobacteria; order Oceanospirillales; family Halomonadaceae; genus Litchfieldella; species Litchfieldella rifensis. The sequence goes on from NZ_JBHRUG010000048.1 coordinate 172,863, forward strand.
TCGCGGGCCGAGAGCAGGGCTTCGAGGAACAGGTAGCGGTCGTCCTCGCGCCGCGAGCGGTCGCCGGGACGGTAGTCGCCGTTCATCAGGTCGAAGTCCATCGGTGGGTGGCTGCGCGGGTAGTCGCCGTCGTTCATGCCCAGCAGGCAGACGCGCTTGAAGGGAATCGCGCGCATCGGCATCAGGGTGGCGAAGTTGACCGCACCGGCCATGAAGCGCTGCGACAGGCTGGGTTCGTCGATCTGCGACAGCCAGTGCTCGCGCACCACCGATAGCGGCAGCTCGCGGGTCAGCCCGGCTTCCTCGGCGCTTTCCTGCCACTCCTGCAGTGTCTGCTCGAGCTGGGCCAGCATCAGGCTGTCCTCGGCGGCGTCGGCCTGGAAGCTCGCCTCCAGTAGCGCTCGCAGGCGTTGCACCCAGCCGTTCACGTCGGTGGGCTCGCGCAGGGTGCGCCACTGTCGTTCCAGGGTCTCGAGCAGGGTGGCGAGCGGTCCGGCGAGCTGCGCTTCCAGCCCGCCGATGTCGTCGAATGGCTCGATGCCCTGCCATGGGCCACTGGCGGCCTCGCCCACGGTATAGCCGAGCAGCAGCCGGCGCAGGCCGAAGGCCCAGGTGTTCTGCTCCAGGCCGTCGGGCAGGTCGAGGCTGCCGCGCTGGGTGGCGTTGAGCCCCCAGCGGATGCCGGCGCCCTCGATCCAGCGGCGCAGGGTCGGCAGGTCGGCCTCGTCGATGCCGAAGCGCGCGCGTAGGGCGGGCACGTCGATCAGGTCGAGCAGGTCGCTGACGGAGAGGCGCAACTCCGGCAGCCGCAGCAGTTTTTCCAGTGCGATCAGCAGCGGCAGACGGTGACGGTTGCCCTGATCGGAAAGCGTGAAGGGGATGAAGCGTGGGTCGTCGGAGGCGAGTTGACCGAACACCGCCTGGATGTGCGGCGCGTAGTGATCGATGTCCGGCACCATCACGATCACGTCGCGGGGCTTGAGGTCCGGGTCGGCGCTGAAGGCGGCCAGCAACTGGTCGTGCAAGATCTCCACCTCGCGCTGCGGGCTGTGCGCTACATGGAAGACGATCGAGTCGTCGCGGTGGGTATCCACCGCCGGCCACTGTTCGCGGGTTTCGTGCACCGGGCGCAGTTCGCGGATGTCGTCCTGTAGCTGGTTCAGCAGGCAGTGCTCGCCATGGCTTTCGAACAGGTCGATGCGCAGCGAATCGGCGGCGAACAGTCCCTGGTACTGGCGAGCGTCGTCGTGCTCGTCGAGCAGGCGCAGGTAGTCGCGGCCCTGCTTGCCCCAGGCGGCGAGCAGCGGCTGGGCGTGCAGGTGAAGGCTCTCCTCGCCGTCGCCATCGCCGAGCACGTCGAGCCGGGCCGGCATGCCGTCCTTGCGCCGCTGGCGGTGGCGCGCGGCCCGCAGCAGGTCCTTGTGCTCGATGATGTCGGCCCAGTAGTGCTGGCAGGGATTGTGCACGCACAGCACCACCTGGCAGCAGCGGGCGATGGCCGCCAGTGCCTCGAGCGCCTGCTGCGGCAGCGACGAGATGCCGAACACCATCACCCGGCGCGGCAGGCCGGCGGGGCGGTTGTCGCCGTCGAGCTGGCGCGCCGCGTCGAGAAAGCGTCGATGCACCATGGCACGGCTGGAGTCGATGCCGCTGTCGCCGACGTCTTTGGCGACACTCTCACAGACAGCCCGCCACAGGGCCGGCTGCCAGCGCTGGGTGTCGTCCAGCGGGCGCGCCTCGCCACGGGCGGTGATCAGCATATCCTCGCCACGGCCCCAGCAATCGAGCCAGTCGGCACGGTAGACCTGGTACTGGTCGAACAGGTCGGCGAGGCGTTCGGCGAGTTGGTGGTGCTTGCGCAGGTCGCCGTCTTCCTCGAGGAAGCGGCGCAGTGGGGCGAACTCCTCGCGTGGCATGAGTTCCGGCAGTAGGCGCAGCAGGCGCCACACCAAGTGCGACTTGTCGAACGGTGAGGTGACCGGCACGGCATTGGGGTCGTGTTCGACATGGCTGAGCACCGCGCGGTAGGCCTGCCACAAAAAGCGCGCCGGCAGGGTGACGTCCAGCGCGGCGGCGATGCCGCTACCGCCGGCGGCTTCGTCCGCAGCCAGGGCCAGCTTCATCCACTGGCCGATGCCGTTGCTCTGCACCAGGATCGTCTCGTTCTCGAGCGGCGCCAGCGGGTGGCGCTTCATCCATTCCACCGCCACACCGCGCAGGTCCTCCAGGCGATTGCCATGAATGACCATGAAGCCCGGGGGCAGGGCGTCATCCGGGGCGGCAGCGGCGAACGGGGGCATGGCACATCCTTGACGGGGTAAGCAGACTTACATGGTGCCGTAAATCGATGGGGGGATAAACGCAGTTGAGGGCGATTGGTCGGTCCCATCATCAACGGTGCTAGAGTTCTGAGGGCAGACACTGGGCGGGACTGACGGGATGGCGCAATGAGCGTACCGATTTTCGATATCGATACCCCGGTTGGGGTGATTTCCGACACTCACGGCAAGCTACGCGACGAGGCGCTCATGATGCTGGAAGGCTGCGCACTGCTCCTGCACCTGGGTGATGTGGGCGGCAAGGAGGAAGACCAGACGATTCTCGAACGCCTTGCCGAGCTGGCGCCGCTGTACAGCGTGCGTGGCAATATCGATACCCCGCCGTGGGCCGAGCGGCTGCCGATGACCCAGGATCTGATCGTCAACGGCTGGCGGTTGCACCTGGTGCACAATATCGCCGATTTCGCGCCCGACACGCCTTGCGACGCCGTGCTCCACGGCCATTCCCACAAGCCGCGCAACGACTGGCAAGACGGACGCCTGTTGTTCAACCCCGGCAGTGCCGGCAAGCGCCGCTTCAAGCTGCCGATCACGCTCGGCAAGCTATGGGCCGAGGAGCGGGGCTTGCGCGGCGCGATTCTTCATTTGCCAATCTAAGCTATCGTGTCACTCCACGAGCTCATCCACTTTCTTCGCATATCCCAGCTCATGGACACAATCCGCCGCGGCCAGGCGCACGCCGGTTGCCGGTTCGGCCGTTGCCTCTTCCAGCGACGCGTCGATGCAGGTGGCCAGTGAACTGGCTTCTGGTTCCATCTCGGCTGCCGGTTTATCGAGGGAGAGGTAGTCGTCATCGTCCAAGCGCTGCAACCAGAGGCCTGCCGTCGCCACCTTCACTTCCAGTGACGACGCCTCCCAACGCGCCTGATCCACATCGTCGTCCAGCGCCACCTGCATCCATTCGGGACGTCCATCACTGCAACCCGCTATCGACAGGGCCAGCAGCACTCCCACAAATCCTTTGTTACGCATAACGGCTCCCTTGGTTTCGAGGCCAATGGTACCGCAAAAGGAAGAGGGGGCGCCCCATCGAGAAGCGGGGTGCCGAGTTGATTTGCCGATCTCATGGACGAATGATCCGGCGCGCTGTCGTCGCGCCGGTGTCCCGGCCCTGGGCGAATCCTGCTATTGCGCTCCGGCAGCCTCGCCCATTTGCTGTTTCATCATGTCCTCCATGGTCATGGCGTTTTCCGGCAACTCGAACGCGTCGGCGGCGGGAGAGGCATCGGCGATCTCGACGACCCTGAACTTGTCGCCGAACTTGAGCATGCCCAGTTCCCGCTCGAGCAGGGCGGCGCCGATGGGGTCGGGTTCGTCCATCACGATCTCGACGTAGTTCTGGAAGGCCTGCAGCATCTCCCGCCCGAGCGGGTCGTCGCTGAGTACCATCTCGTCATCATGGGTTGTGCCGCCGTGGTCGGTCCACTGGATCCGGTAGACCTCGCCCTCGATCCCGGCGACGGTTTCCTTCTCCCCGGTGCCTTCCAGGCTATCGACGGATTTCGCCTGGTTGGCATTGGCCGGATTGGCCTCGCCGCCCATGGAATCGGTCATCCCTTTCAACATCGCCATGTCGATGATGATGCTCTGGCCGCCCTGCTCGGTCACCATGTAGCCCTTGCCGTCGCGCATCAGCATGTAGCCTTGCTGCTGCTCGGGAAAGTCCATGCGCATGCTGTCATCGGCCCAGTGAATGACCATCTGCATGGCGTTCTGCGTGTCGGTGGTCGCGATGGTGGCCTTGCCATCGGCGAAAGCGGGCAAGGCAGCGGCGAACATCATCCCTGCGACGAGATATTTCATTGTGTGACTCCTGGTTGGCATCTGTGGCGAGCGCGTTCCGGCACGGGTTCAAGGAAGCGAAACACACCGTTACAGTGCCTACACTAGCGAAGCCTATCGTATCGGCCAAGGTGTAAGTTGAAAAACCGCCTTTGTGCCGAGGCACTCGGTGTGTCATCGAGAGACGACCGCCGCCGGGGCTCAGGTCACGGCAGTGACTTTCTTGAAGCGCGGCTGGTCCCACTCGCCCTGGGCCATGATGTCGGCCAAGGCCTGGACCATGTCCCAGATATCCACATAGCGGGTGTAGAGCGGCGCGAAGCCGAAGCGCAGGATGTTCGGTGCCCGGAAGTCGCCGATGATGTTGCGGGCAATCAAGGCCTGGACGATGGCAAAGCCCTGCTCATGGGTGAGCGAGACCTGGCTGCCGCGTTTGGTGGCGTCCCTGGGGGAGGCCAGTGCGAAGCCCTGGCCGGCACAGTGTCGTTCGACCAGCGAGATGAACAGTTCGCCCAGACGCTGGGACTTGGCACGGACCAGCGCCATGTCGGCCGACGCCATGAGCTCCACTCCCACTTCCAGCACGCCGGTGGCGAGCACGCCGGTGGTACCGCACAAGCCCCGCTTGATAGAGGGTGCGGGCTGGTACTCGTCGCGCATGGCGAAGGGCTCGGCATGACCGAACCAGCCGCTCAGGGGCTGGTGGAATTCGGCCTGGTGGCGCTGGGCGACGAACAGGTAGCCGGGCGCGCCCGGGCCGCCATTGAGGTACTTGTAGCCACAGCCCACGGCGAAGTCGGCCTCGACCCCGTTCAGGTCTACCGGTAGCGCGCCGGCACTGTGGCTGAGATCCCACAACATGAGCGCGCCCACTTCGTGGGCCCTGGCGGTGATGGCCGCCATGTCGAACAATTCCCCTGACTTGTAGTGCACGTGGGTCAGCACCACCAGGGCGGTGTCGTCGTCGATCAGCGTTTCCAGCCGCTCGCGGGGCGCCGTTTCCAGTTGGATCTCGCCTGGCAGGAAGGCTTCCAGTCCCTGCAGGATATACAGATCGGTGGGGAAGTTGCCCGGCTCGGAGACGATCTTGCGACGCCCGGGGCGCATGCGCACCGCCGCCGCCGCCAGCTTGAACAGGTTGACCGAGGTCGAGTCGGCCACCACCACTTCCCCCGGTGCGGCACCGATAAGGCTCGCGATCTTGTCGCCGACCCGCTCGGGCAGCGAAATCCAGTCGTGGGTGTTCCAGCTGCGGATCAGGCCTTGGCCCCATTCGCGCTCCATCAGCTCGGCCGCTCTGGCCTTGGCGGCCTTGGGCAGGGCCCCGAGGGAGTTGCCGTCGAGGTAAATCAGGCCCTCTTCGAGCTCGAATTGGTCACGGTAGTGGGCCAGGGGATCTTCCCGATCCATGCGGGCCAATGCTTCACGGCTGAGTGGGGTGTCGCTCATAGGAGGCTCCTTAGGAAGCGCTGAATAAATCGACGAGCATGCTCAAGCGCAAGGCGCCCGGAGCGCAGCAACCGGAGCCTATGGGGTATAGGTGAGGCTTCGACCGGGCTGGCGCACCAGCACCGCGTAACGCAGCGATTGAGTAGCGCAGACATTTATTCAGTGTTTCCCTTACATGGCCGTTCTCACTGACCAAAGCTCGGGGAAAAACTGCAGATCCAGTGCCTTGGCGAGATAGGAGACGCCAGCGGTGCCGCCGGTGCCCCGCTTGTAGCCGATGATGCGCTCCACGGTCTTCATATGGCTGTAGCGCCATTTCTGGAAGTTGTATTCCGTGTCGACCAGCTTTTCCGCCAGTTCGTACAGGTCCCAGTGCTCGTCCGTGTGGCGATAGATCTCGGCCCAGGCCCGCTCGACCTCGGCGCAGGGCTGGTAGGGCTGGGACCAGTCGCGTTTCACACAGCTATCGGGAATGTCGAACCCGCGCTCCTTGAGCAGTTGCAGGCTGATGTCGTAGAGGCTGGGTTCGTGCAGTACCTGGGTCAGGCGCTCGTAGTGCTGGCGGTGGTTGCGGTGGACCTCGACCATCCTGGGGTTCTTGTTGCCGAGCAGGAATTCCAGCTCCCGATACTGATAGGACTGGAATCCCGAGCTTTGGCCCAGGCTGTCGCGGAAGCAGGCGTAATCGGCCGGGGTCATGGTGACCAGCACTTCCCAGACATGGATCATCTGCTCCTGGATGCGGGCAATGCGTGACAGCATCTTGAAGGCGGGTTTGAGCTTGTTCTCTCGGATATGCTCGGCGGCGGCATGCGCCTCGTGCAGGCACTGCTTGAGCCACAATTCAGACACCTGATGGAGCACGATGAACAGCATCTCATCGTGCTGTCCGGAGTTCGGGTGCTGACACGCCAGTAACCGTTCCAGGTCCAGGTACTGGCCATAGCTCATCTCTTGATCCCAGTGCACGGTGTCGTCCAGCTCCACCGTGTGCCGAGTCGCCTTTTCCGAATCGCGATTGGCCATCTCGTGTCCATCCCATTGATCGGGTTACATCATCATGCGTCATATGCTGAGTATGGTCGCCATCGCGGCAGCGGCCCAACGGCTCGGCCTGGGCCGAACCCATCGCCGTCAGGAACTGAGTGCATAGCCGAGATGGGCCTGCTCGTGGAGCAGCAGCCACCGCTTGCGATCGAGTCCCCCGGCATAGCCGGTGAGCTGGCCGTTTCTGCCGATCACCCGGTGGCAGGGCACCACGATCGCCAGCGGGTTGCGGCCGTTGGCGGCGCCCACGGCGCGCATGGCCTTGAGGCGGCCGATGCGTTCGGCGACCTCCGCGTAGCTGCAGGTCTCGCCGAACGGGATCCTGCGCAGTTGTGCCCACACGCTTTGCTGGAATGGCGTGCCGTGTGGCGCCAGGGGCAAGTCGAAGTCGAGACGCCGGCCCGCGAAGTATTCCGCCAACTGCTCGCGACAGCGCTCAGTGTGCGGGTGTGGCCGGGGTGTCTCGTCCCGGGTTTCGACGAAGGCGACCTCGGTCAGGCCCGCCTCGCTGGCGCGAAGGCGCAGCAGGCCGAGGGGCGTCTCGCCCGGTGGCTGGTAGTAGTCGAGATAGTCGTTGAGACAGTCGTTGAAATCGTCGTTGAGCGTCATGTCAGCGGCTCCTCAGGGGGAATGAGTCCACAGTTGCAGGGTGAGATAGCTGCGCCAGGGCGCGGCGGCGCCGGGATCGAGACCCTCCAGCGCCGGCAGCGCCTTCTTGACACCGAGATCGCCGCCCAGCCAGATATCGGGATGGCTGGCACCGCGCATGGTCGCGTAGTCCGCCGTCCACTGGCCGATGCCTTTCAATGTCGTCCAGGTCGACGGATCCCTGCTCGTTTCGGCTTCCTGGAACCAGGCGGCAAAGCGTCGCAGCGTGGCCTTGCGCGACTCGGGCATTCCCAGGAAGGCCAGGTCGCTGGCAGCGACCTGTGCGGGGGTGGGGAAGTGGTAGCGGGCCCGGTCGGTCGCATCGACGACCGGCTCGCCGAGCGTCTCCACCAGCGTGGTGACCAGCCGGCGGGCGGCGGCGATCGACACCTGCTGGCCGAGGATGGCGCGTATGCCGGCCTCGAACAGGCTCCACACCCCCGGCAGGCGTAGTCCTTCGACCAGCGGCAGCCCGGGCAAGGCGTGGGCCAGATGGGCCTCGATGGTGCGGGTGTCGGCGTCCAGGTCGAGCAGGCGGCGAATCTGGCGTACCACCGGCGAGAGGGCGCGCAGGTCGTCGAGCTCCAGCGTCACATCGAAGCGGTGGTGGTCGGGGTCATGCTCGGCAGTGAAGTGGCCGCGGGCCTCGCGCCAGGTGAGGCAGCGGCCGTAGTGACGCTCGCCGACCCATTCCAGCCCGTCGATGTGGCGGCTGGCATGGAAGTCGCGCAGCGTCTCCCAGGCGTAGGGCGGGCGATAGGCAAGCCGCAGCGTCAGCCCCGGCGTGCGATCGGCATGATCGCGGCGCAACTCGCGCGGAGAGAGTCCGATATGGGTCCGGAAGGCGTCGTTGAAGCGGCGCAGGCTGCGAAAGCCGCTGGCATAGGCGACGTCGGTGACGGGCAGGGTCGTCTGATGCAGCAACTGCTTGGCGAACAGGCACTGGCGATAGAGAGCATAGGTCTTCGGCGCAACGCCGAAACGCTGCTGGAACAGCCGGCGCAGGTAGCGCTCGCCGATGCCCAGGCGTTCGCAGAGGTCGGCCAGGCTGCCTTCCTGCAGCGCGCCTTCGTCGATCAGGCGCAGCGCCCGCTCGAGCGTGGTCTGGTTGCCGCGCCACGCCGGAGAGTCCGGGGCGCTGTCCGGACGGCAGCGCAGGCAGGGACGATAGCCCGCTTGCGCGGCGGCCACGGCGCTGGGGAAATAGACGACGTTACGCTCCCGCGGCGGCACGGCCGGGCAGATCGGCCGACAATAGATGCCGGTGGTCTTCACGGCGATGAAGAGATGGCCATCGAAGCGGGCATCCCGCGACAGGCGGGCCTGGCGGCAGAGTTCGGGGTCCAGCACGGCGGCGTCCTCTGTTCGAGTCTAACTCCATGCTTCACAGTGTATGCTCGTCAATGGGGAAAACTAGCCAGAATCGGAACCGAAGGCGGAAAGCGAACGACGCCGTGCAGGAATGCTGGTCAGTACTAACTGTCATGAGTAGGGTAGGCATGATTCGCTGCCTTCGGCCCAATGCCACTGGAGTCATGATGTTTCCGACTTTTTCCTTGCGCTATGCCCGCCTGCCGGCTCGCTTCTACGAGCGCTTCGAGCCGGTGCCGGTCTCCACGCCGCGCCTGGTGGCCTTCAACCGCCCACTGGCGGAGGCGCTGGGCTTCGATCTGGCCGCCTTCGACGAGCAGCAGGCCACTGCCTGGTTCTCCGGCAATGCTCTGCCGCCAGGCGCCGAGCCGCTGGCGATGGCCTATGCCGGGCACCAGTTCGGCGTCTTCGTGCCACGGCTGGGCGACGGCCGCGCTGTTCTGCTCGGTGAGGTGGTCGACCGGCAGGGGCGGCTGCGCGATATCCAGTTGAAGGGAGCCGGGCGTACGCCCTTCTCCCGGGGCGGCGACGGGCGGTCTCCGCTGGGGCCGGTGCTGCGCGAGTACCTGGTCAGCGAGGCGATGCATGCGATGGGAATTCCCACTACCCGGTCGCTGGCGGCGGTGACCACTGGCGAACGGGTGTTTCGCGAGGTACCCCGGCCTGGTGCCATCCTGACCCGGGTAGCCGCCAGTCATATCCGCACCGGCACCTGCCAGTACTTCGCCGCCCGCGGCGACGTCGATGCGTTGCGCGAGCTGGCCGGGCATGTGATCGAACGCCACTATCCAGCGCTTGGCGAGCTGCCCGAGGGCGAGCGCTATGTGGCGCTGGTCGAGGCGGTGCAGGAGCGTCAGGCGGCGCTGGTGGCGCAGTGGATGGGCGTGGGCTTCGTCCATGGCGTGATGAACACCGACAACATGGCCCTCTCCGGCGAGACCATCGACTATGGTCCCTGCGCCTTCATGGAGGCCTATGACCCGCGTACGGTGTTCAGCTCCGTCGACGAGGGCGGCCGCTACGCTTACGCCAACCAGCCGTGGATTGCCCAGTGGAATGTGGCGCGCTTCGCCGAGACCCTGCTGCCGCTGATCGATGACGAGCAGGAGCGGGCCATCGAGCGGGCCACTGCGGTGATCGAGGCCTACCCGGCGCGGTACGAGGCCGAGTGGCTGGCGGTGATGCGCGCCAAGTTGGGGTTGGAGCGCGAAGAGGAGAACGACCGGGCCCTGGTCGAGGCGCTGCTGGAGGCGATGCGGGCGGACCGCGCCGACTTCACCCTGAGCTTCCGCCATCTGTGCGACGCCGCCGAATCCCCTGCCGCCGATCCGCAACTGGTCGAGTTGTTCGAGCAACCGGACGCCATCGAGGCCTGGCTGACCCGCTGGCGCGAGCGGTTGACCCGGGAGACGGCCGGCCCTGGTGTCATCGCCGCGCGCATGCGCGCCGTGAACCCGGTCTATATCCCCCGCAATCACCGGGTCGAGCAGGCGCTCGCCGCGGCCATCGACGAAGACGATTTCGCGCCCTTCGAGGAACTGCGCGAGGTGCTCGCCCGCCCCTTCGAAGAACAGCCCGGCCGTGAGGCTTACACGCAGCCGGCTTCGCTACAGGAACAGGTGTTCCGCACCTTCTGTGGCACCTGAGCCGACCCGCTGGCTCAGAGCTTGCCGGTCAGGGCCTTCTCGACCAGTTCGAGGCGGTCCTGGCCCCAGAATGACTCGCCGTCGACGATATACCAGGGCGCGCCGAAGCAGCCCGCCGCCACGGCCTTCTCGCAAGCCTCGTCGAGGCGCTGCTGTCCTTGGGCGCTTTCCGACTCGCTCAGCAGCCGCTGGCCGTCCAGCCCGCAGGCGTCGGCGACCGTGCGCAGGGTGTCCGGCTCGGCGATGTTGCGCTCCTCGACCCAGCAGGCCCGCATCAGGGCCAGCGACAGGCTGGCGATGTCGTGCCCTTGTGCCTTCGCCGTCAGCGCCAGGCGAGCCGCCGGGCGGTCATCCGTCGGGAAGTGCTTCGGTTCCCTGTTGAGAGGGATGCCGAGCATCTGCGGCCAGCGCTTCAGTTCAGCCATGCGATAGGCCTGCCGCTCCGGGGCGCGTTTGGCCAGGGGCAGTCCGCCGGTCTTGGGGAAGATCTCGCTGAGCGTGATCGGCACGTAGTCGATGGTGGCGCCGTGGCGCGCGGCAAGCTCGCCGAGTCGCGAGTGACCCAGATAGCTCCAGGGCGAGACGTGGGTGTAGTAGTAGGTGATGACCTTCGCCATGACGATGTCTCCTGCCGGGTGGTTCAATGCCGCTGCGTAGTGACACGACACCATGGGGCGTCGGGCATCCGCCGCAGCGTCGCGCCGTGTCGGCCCCGGATTTCCGTGCCATCGGCGACGGATCAGCGATAGGTGTCCTGGTACTGCTGGCGCAACTGATTCTTCTGCACCTTGCCCATGGTGTTGCGCGGCAGGTGGTCGACGAAGAACACACGCTTGGGTTGCTTGTACTTGGCCAGCCGCCCGGCCAGGGCATCGAGCACCCGGGCCTCATCGAGCCGCGCCTCGGGGCGGGGCACGACCACGGCGGTGACGCCTTCGCCGAAATCGGGGTGGGGGACGCCGATGACGGCGGATTCCACCACCTCATCCAGCTCGTCGATGATCTGCTCGACCTCCTTCGGGTAGACATTGTAGCCCCCCGAGATCACCAGGTCCTTGTCGCGGCCGACGATATGAACGTAACCCCGCTCGTCGATCATCGCCAGGTCGCCGGTGACGAAGAACCCGTCCTCGAGCAGTTCCTCGCGAGTCTTCTCGGGCATGCGCCAGTAGCCGATGAAGACATTGGGGCCGCGCACCTCGAGCATGCCGATCTCCCCCTGCGGCAAGGGGCGGTGGGTCTCGCGTTCGGTGATGCGGATCTCGACCCCCGGTAGCGGCATGCCCACGGTGCCGGCGATCCGCTCGCCATGGTAGGGGTTGGAGGTGTTCATGTTGGTTTCGGTCATGCCGTAGCGCTCGAGAATGGCATGCCCGGTACGCTGCTCGAAGGCCTGATGCGTCTCGGCGGTCAGCGGTGCCGAGCCGGAAGTGAACAGACGCATGTTGGCGGTCAACTCGGGTGTCAGTCGTTCGTCCTGCAACAGGCGCGTATAGAACGTCGGCACGCCCATCATGGTGGTGCCCCGCGGCAATTCCTCGATGATCACGTCGACGTCGAACTTCGGCAGGAACAGCATGCTGGCGCCGGCCATCATCACCACGTTGCAGGCCACGAACAGGCCGTGGGTGTGGAAGATCGGCAGGGCGTGGATGAGTCGGTCGGTGTCGCTGAAGTGCCAGGCTTCCATCAGCGCCTCGGCGTTGGAGCCGAGGTTGCGGTGGGTCAGCATCGCCCCCTTGGAGCGTCCGGTGGTACCCGAGGTATACAGGATCGCCGCCAGGTCGTCGGTATCGCGTGACTCGATGGTCTCGAAAGGAGTGGCGCGTGCCGCCTCTTCCATCAAGGTGCCATCGCCCCGGGTGCCTAGCGACGCGACCTGCGGACAGCCGCTGTCGGCGGCGACCCGGCGGGCATCGTCCAGGTTGTCGGGCTGGCAGACGAACAGTGCTGGCTCGGCATCGCCGAGAAAGTAGCGGATCTCCTCGCTCGTGTAGCCGGTATTGAGCGGGAGGTACACGCCGCCCATGCGCAGGCAGGCGAGATACAGCAGGATGGCTTCGGGGCTCTTGTCGACCTGCACGGCGATGCGGTCGCCCGGCGTGACGCCCAATGCCACCAGGGCTCCGGCCAGCCGCGCGCTGGTTTCCAGCGCCTGGGCATAGCGGTAGCCACGCCCATCGCGAGTGGTGATGAAGTCGGCGTTGCCGCGACTCCGCATGCGTTCGGCAAGGGTCGCGAAGAGGTTGTGATTCATTTGACGGTCTCCCCCTTGGTCATCTTCCTGGCTCGCCGTCCGAGGTCGCGAACCTCGCTGGAGCAGGCAACGGTGGCATTGGCGATGTAGTTCTCGTGATTGCGTTCGATATCGTCGAGCGCATAGAGGTAGTTGACCATCAGCCCGGCGGACTGCTTGAGGCCCTTGCGGGAGACATCCCCCAGCCAGTTGACACGATGCAGCGAGGCGCCGTTGCCGAGGTGAAATCTCGCCACCGGGTTGAGCGGTAACCCGCGACGGTTCTTCTCGTGGAGCAGATAGTGAGCGGCGAGTGGCTTGACCACGGCCTTGAGTCTTTCCTCCTGCTCCGGGGTCTCGTGCCAGTCCGGGGTGTCGAGCAGGGACAGGGCTTGCTGTGCGTCATCCGGTAGCTTGCCGGTCTCCTCGACATAATGCTGCTCGAGCCATTGGCGAAACCCGGGGACCGGCGACAGGGTGACGAAGTGGCGCAGCTGGGGCAGTTCCTGCTTGAGTTCCTGCACGACCTGCTTGATCAGGAAGTTGCCGAAGGAAATCCCGCGCAGGCCGGTCTGGCAGTTGCTGATGCCGAAGAAGGCCGCGGTGTCGGCCGACAAGGGGTCGTCGAGGTCATGGCGGTGGCCTTCGAGGATCGGCTGGATCTGCTTCGGCAGCCCCTTGTGCAGGGCAACCTCGACGAAGATCAGCGGCTCGTCGCCGATCGCCGGGTGGAAGAAGGCGAAGCAGCGGCGGTCACGGGCATCCAGGCGGCGGCGCAGGTCGTTCCAGTCATGGATCTCGTGAACCGCCTCGTAGCGGATGATCTTTTCCAGGATCGAGGCCGGGGTATTCCAGTCGATACGCTTGAGGACCAGGAAGCCACGGTTGAACCAGGAACCGAACAGGTGGATGAAGTCGGCGTTGATGGCATCGAGGTCGCCGCTATCATCCATCATGCGCAGCAGATCCTCGCGCATCCGCACCAGTTCGTAGGTACCGCCACTGGCCAGGTTGAGCCGTCGCAGCAGTTCCTGACGGCGTGGCTCGCAGACATTGAACAGCGTCTGCAGGTGACGGATGTCGCGGGTCTCGTGATAGGCGGCATAGGCGGTATCGATCTGTTCCGGGTCGGCGGTGAACTCCTGGGCCAGTCGCTCGAAGAAGCGCCGCTTCTGCTCGTCGTCGAGCCGCGCATAGAGCGACAGGGCGCGGCTGGCGAGGGCAATGCTGGAGGCCTCGCCATCGCTCTCCAGGAGCGCCTGGCAGGCGTTGGCCATATGGGCGTGATCGGGGGTGACATCCTCGCTGTTGCGGCGCCGCAGCAGCGCATCACGCTGGGTGATGTTGTTGAACAGTTCCTGCAGGAAGCTCATGTTCATGATCGCTTGCCCCTCGTCGTGTGGTGTGTTCCGTGAATTCAGCCCATGAGCACCGTGGGTAGCCAGGTCGCCAACCCCGGAAATAGACATAGCAGGACGATGCCCAGGACCATGCACAGGGCATACGGCAGGCTGCCCATGAGGACGTCGCGCAGTGAAATATCCGGGGCAATGCTATTGATGATGAACAGGTTCAGGCCTACCGGCGGTGTGATCAGCCCGATCTCCAGATTGATGGTCAGGACCACCGCAAACCAGTAGGGATCGAAGTCGGCGGCAAGAATGATCGGCAGCAGGATCGGCGCGGTCATCACGATCACCGCGACCGGCGGCAGAAAGAACCCGGCGACCAGCAGGAAGACGTTGATCACGCCCATCAATACCCAGCGGTTGACCTCCAGGTCGGCGATGGCGGAGGCCACGGTCTGGGTGATGAACAGCGACGACAGGGCATAGGCGAAGACCTCCGCGGCGGCGATGATCAGCATGATCATCACGCTTTCGCGCAGGGAGTCGCGCATGATCAGCTTGATCGGTGCCACCTGCCACATGCGGTAGATGACGATGGCCAGCGCCAGGCACAGGAACGCCCCCACGCCGGCCGCCTCGGAGGGCGTGGCGACCCCGCCGTAGAGGGCGAAGAGGATGCCGAGCACCACGGCCAGGAAGGGCAGTACCCGCACCATCGCCTTGAGATTGGCGTCGATGTTCTCGCGTATGCTGCGCTTGACGCTGGAGGCGGCCGTCGCGAGGGGGTTGTGATACCCGCCAGCCAATCGGCAGGCGATCATCGTCCAGATCATGAACAGCCCGGCCAGCATGAAGCCGGGGATCACGCCGGCGATGAACAGGCGTCCGATCGAGGTTTCGGTGGAGATGCCGTAGATGATCATGGTCACCGAGGGCGGGATCAGGATGCCCAGGGTGCCACCGGCAGCGATGCAGCCCGCGGCGACACCGTCGGGATAGCCGCGGGTGCGCATCTCGGGAATGCCCATCTTGCCGATCGCTGCACAGGTGGCTGGCGACGAGCCGGACAGGGCGGCGAAGATCGAGCAGGCGCCGATATTGGAGATTGCCAGCCCCGCAGGCAGCCTGCCGAGCCACAGGTCCAGTGAGCGGTAGAGATCGCGGCCGGTGGGCGAGGAGGCCACGGCGGCGCCCATCAGGATGAACATGGGGATGGCGACGAAACCGAATTCGGCAATGCGGTCGAAGAAGGTCTCGCCGAAGTAGGTCAGCTCGACGATGCCGCGGTCGGCGACCAGCGCGATCAGCGAGATGCTACCCAGGGCGAAGGCGATGGGCGTGCCGATGGCCATCAGCACGACCAGGCCGATGGCGACGAGAATGCCGGCGGTGACGGGATCCATGTTCAATTCCCCCCGCGCAGGATTTCGGCGATGTACTGCAGCGTCAGCAGGGTGGCCCCCAGTGCCATGGGTAGCAGCGCCGGCCACAGCGGTGGGTTCCACACCGAACCGGTGGTCCAGCCATTGCTCCAGGCCTCGTGCACATACAGCCAGGAGGCATAGGTCAGGGCGGCGCAGAACGCCAGGCCGACCAGCGAGGCTGCCAGGTGCATGAGGCGCCTGGGCAGCCCGGTGAGGTAGTCGGGCAGCACGGTGACGGCGACGTGGCCGCCGGTCAGCAGTACATAGGGGGCGCCGAGCAGCATGGCGCCGGTCACCGAGAAGACCGTGAACTCGGTCTGCCAACTGGTGCTCATGCCCAGCACGTAGCGCACGATGACCATATGGCAGACCGCCGCCACACCAGCAATGAACAGCACTGCCGCCAAGTAGGCGGTGGCACTCGAGAGCCTGTCCATCAGGCGGATATAGCCGCCGATGAGCCCCTTGGGCGCGGCAGCTACGCGAGTATGCGAGTGTTCCATGGGCCCTCCGAAAATGCATGATGGCCGCCCCCGCGGGGGCGGCTCGTTGCGACCGAGGCTATCGGCACGGCATCATTCCACCGCGAGGGCGGCGTCGATCAGGGCCTGACCATTGGGGACGTTCTCGGCGAAGGTCTTGTAGGAACTCTGCTTGGCGATCTCGAGCCAGGCGTCGTAGTTCTCCGGTGACATGGTGACCACCTCGACGCCGTTCTCCTTGAATACCTCGACCATTTTCGTGTCGAGATTCGCGGCCTCGGCGGTGAAGTATTCCTCGGCGGCCTCGCCAGCCTCGATCAGCGCCTGCTGCTGCTCCTCATTGAGTTTGTTCCAGCTCTGCTCGGAAATCAGGATCGGCTCGTACATGAACCACAGCGCGTTCTCGCCGGGCGCGGTCAGGCAGGTCACCTGCTCGTAGATCCGATAGGAAACGAAAGAGCCGGAAGAAGTGTTGGCGCCGTCCAGCACGCCGGTCTGCATGGCGGTATAGATCTCCGAGGAGGGCATGGAGGCGATCGAGGCGCCGGCGGTCTCGAGCATCTCGTCGAAGGCCGGGCCGGCGGCGCGCATGGTCTGACCCTCGACGGTGTCCGGCGAGGTGATGCAGCGCACGCTGGAGGCGAAACCGCCGGCCAGCCAGGCATCGGCCAGCACCCGGGCGCCGCCCTCCCGGATCACTTCCTTGATCATGTCCATGAACTCGGAATCGTTGAGGCGCTGGGCGCGTTCATGGTTGCGCACAAGGCCTGGCATCAGGGTGGCCGAGAATTCCGGGTGGCGGCCGCTGGCGTAGTCGAGCGGCAGGGCGGTCATGTCCAGGCGGCCGCGCACCAGCGCGCCCCACTGTTCTTTTGCGCCAAATAGCGATTCGCCGGGGTGGACCTGGATCTCCAGATCGACATCGGCCTCGGCCACTTGCCGGGCCATCAATTGGACCATCTCGTCACGTACGTCCCCCTTGCCACCGGGAAACTGGTGCGAGGCGCGCAGTACGGTCTGTGCCGAAACGGCGCTGCTGAAGGCGATGGCCACGCTGAGGGCCGTGATGGCGGATATGAGTGAGCGTTTCATGGTGTCTCCGAACAACTTGTTGTTGTGTGGTATATATCATCATGGATGATGTATTCTTCTTATAGGCTTGGGATATACTAGTGTCAAATACGCGGGGCTAGACCGAGGTGCCAAAGTGGTCGTCCCATGGCAGCGATACGACGCATGGGAGGTAGTTTGTGAGCGGTGTGAAACGATCCAATGCCCAGCGACTCAAGGATTCGCTGGAGGACGACATCATCAACGGGCGGCTAGCCCCTGGGGAGCGTCTCGACCTCGAGGTGCTGGGACGCGCGTACAATGTCTCGCGCACACCGGTCCGCGAAGCCATTCAGCAACTGGTGGCCAGTGGCCTGGTCACGGTGTCACCGAAGAAAGGCACGTTCGTCGCCCGGGTGGGCATCAATCAGCTGATCGAGATGTTCGAGGTCATGGCCGAACTCGAAGGCATGTGCGGGCGCCTGGCGGCCAGGCGCATCACGGCGGGCGAACTGGTCGAGCTTGACGAGGCCTTGGCGCGCTGTGAGATAGCCGCCGAGGCCGGCGACCCTGACGAGTATTACTACGAAAACGAAGGCTTCCACCATTGCATCTATGCCGCCAGCCACAACGGCTTCCTGGCCGATGAAGCCCGCCAGCTGAAGCAGCGCCTGAAACCCTATCGGCGTCTGCAACTGCAGGTGCGCCATCGTATGGACACCTCACTGGCCGAGCATCGTGACATCGTGGCGGCGATCAAGGCCGGCGACGCCCAGGCCGCCGAAAATTCGCTGCGCCAGCACGTGCTGATCCAGGGCGAGCGGTTCAGTGATTTTGTCTCGAGCGTGAAGCGGCTCGACGACGTCAGGTCGACATCGATGGCCTGATCGAGCTCGGGTCCGGTGACGCCTCGCCCAGTAGCGAGTCGCGACGGGCATCGATGGCCTCGCGCAGGAACTCCCATAACAGGCGGACCCGGGACAGCCGGCGCTGCTCCTGTCGTGCGGTGATCCAGAACTGGCGGGTGATCGTTACGTCATCCTCGAGTACCAACTGCAATTCCGGGGACCGCTCGGCCAGGAAACAGGGCAGCACTGCCAGGCCGGCACCATGCAGCGCGGCGCTGTATTGGGTGGTGACGCTGGTGCTGCGGATGCTGAAATGGGGGCTCTCGCCGATCACTCGGGGGTCGAGCAAGGGGTCCAGGTAATTGAGCTGGTCGCTGAAGATCAGGTCATCGACATAGCCGATCAAGCTATGGCGGCTCAGGTCGGCGAGTGTGCGAGGAAGGCCGTGTCGGGCCAGGTAGGCGTGGCTGCCGTACAGCCGTAGGCGATAGTCGCTTAGCTTGGAGATCACCAGCCCGCCACTGCTCGGGCGCTCCACGGTGATGGCCAGGTCGGCCTCGTGACGGCTCAGGTTGACCACGCGCGGCAAGGCCAGCAGGTCGATGGTGATGCCCGGGTCGCGTTCGCAGAAGGCGGCCAGCAGCGGGGCGATCACCCAGGTACCGAAGCCTTCGGTGACGCCGAGGCGCACTTGGCCGCTGATCTGGTGGTTCTGGTCGCTCAGGCTCTCGCCGGCCTCGAAGGCGTGGCGGGCCATTTCCTCGGCATGGGCCAGCAGTTGCTGACCGGCCTCGGTGAGCCGATAGCCATGGGTGCTACGCTCGAAGAGCTGGGTGTTGAGTTTCTGTTCGAAGCGCCGGGTGCGCCGCGACAGGGTGGAATGGTCCAGTCCCAGGCGCCGGGCGGCGTCGGTGAGGCGTTCGCTTCGCGCCACCTCGAGAAAGACCTGAATATCCTGCCAGTCCAGTGTCATCGCTGTCTCGTCTTGGCGGGGCTTGTCTTTGTGCGGTTTTGCACAAGCAATGTGCTGCGCTGCCCGTTGTATGTCAATCGGCCCCCTGACTACACTCGAAATGTCCATATTCTTCATGTCGGCCTTGCCGGCGTGCACATGACGTTCACGTTGGGATAATAAGCACAATGTTCGGGTCATTATTTACAGGGCGGCGGGATGCGTCCGCTCCTGGACAGACCCGCCAGAGGAGTCGCCATCATGTCAGTCAGAGAAATCCCACTGTATATCGACGGCCAGGCCGTGCCTTCCCAGAGCGGTGAGTGGCGCGACGTGGTCAACCCGGCCACCCAGGAAGTGGTCTCCCGGGTGCCGTTTGCCACCGCGGAAGAGGTCGACCGCGCCGTGGCCAGCGCCAAGGAAGCCTTCGCGACCTGGCGCAAGACGCCACTGGGCAAGCGCATGCGCATCATGCTCAAGTTCCAGGCGCTGATTCGCGAGCATACCGGAGAGCTTGCCGCCCTGATCACCGAGGAGCACGGCAAGACCCTGCCCGATGCCGAGGGTGAGGTGGGCCGCGGCCTGGAAGTGGTCGAACATGCCTGCTCGATCACTTCGCTGCAGCTCGGGGAGATCGCCGAGAACGCTGCCAGCGACGTCAACGTCTACTCCTTGCACCAGCCCTTGGGGGCGGGGGCCGGGATCACGGCCTTCAACTTCCCGGTCATGCTGCCGTGCTTCATGTTCCCGCTGGCCATCGCCACCGGCAACACCTTCGTGTTGAAGCCCTCCGAGCAGGATCCAAGCTCGACCATGCGCCTGGTCGAACTGGCCCATGAAGCGGGCGTTCCCGCCGGGGTGCTCAACGTCGTCCACGGCGGCCCGGACGTGGTCAACCAGATCTGCGATCACCCCGACATCAAGGCGCTGTCGTTCATCGGGTCGACCCCGGTGGGCACGCACATCTATAACCGGGCGGGTGCCGCCGGCAAGCGCGTGCAGTCGATGATGGGCGCCAAGAACCACTGCGTGATCATGCCCGATGCCAACCGCAGCCAGGCCATCAACAACGTGCTGGGTTCTGCTTTCGGTGCCGCCGGGCAGCGCTGCATGGCCAACTCGGTGGTGGTATTGGTGGGCGAGGCACACCAGTGGCTGGACGATATCGTCGAAGGCGCGCGGGCGATGAAGGTCGGCCCCGGTACCCAGCGCGATGCCGATCTCGGCCCGCTGGTCTCCAAGGCGGCGCGTGAGCGGGTGCTGCGTCTGATCGGCGTCGGCGAACAGGAAGGCGCCACCCTGGCGCTCGACGGCCGTGGCATCAGCGTCGAAGGTTATCCGGACGGTAACTTCGTCGGCCCCACCGTGTTCAGCGACGTGACCGCGGAGATGACCATCTACCGCGAGGAGGTCTTCGGCCCGGTGCTGTGCGTGGTGAGCGTCGAGACCCTGGATGACGCCATCGCCTTCATCAACGCCAACCCCAATGGTAACGGTACCGCGATCTTCACCAATTCCGGCTGGGTGGCGCGGCGCTTCGAGGCCGATATCGACGTCGGCCAGGTGGGGATCAACGTGCCGATCCCGGTGCCGGTGGCCTACTTCAGCTTCACCGGTTCGCGCGGCTCCAAGCTCGGCGACCTGGGCCCCAACGGCAAGCAGGCCATCCAGTTCTGGACTCAGACCAAGACCGTGACCGAGCGCTGGTTCGAACCGGAGAACATCTCCAGCGGCATCAATAGCACCATTTCCTTGCATTGATCCCGACGCGCAGCACGGCACGTGGCCCCGTCTCATCCGAGGCGGGGCCGCTTTGTCTCAAGGGACGGCACTAACGCTCTGGCACCCCGAGAGTGGCGAACAGCTCCGCGAGTTCCGGGGCTTCCCGCTGGGCCCCCAGGATGGTGGGGTCCATCACCGAGAAGCGGCCTGCACAGGCTCGCAGGTACACCTTTCCGGTCGCCTCGTCGACAAAGCGGACCTCCGGCACCTTGGCGATGCATTGCTTGAGGAAGGCGCAGTTCCTGCCGATTGCCAGGCTGTCATCGTCGGGATAGACCTCCGCCGGGCATGTCGCCAGGGTGTTGATCTTCTTGTAGCGGTCGATGTTGACCAGGCCCAGGGGAGCCAGGATGTGGAGGACTTCGCGGGTGCCATAGGCGATGGTCGTCGGCGGAGTGTGCTTGGGGACGCCATTGTCCAGGAAGCGGTACTCGAGCCGGGGGTGCCGGCTGTCCAGCCACTTGAAGAGCAGCTTGGGCATGCCGTCATAGGCCTCCACGCAGTGCCCCAGGAAGTCCTCCACCGCCTTGTACCGTCCCCGCGTCAGGCCACGCTCCCAGCCGCGCTCCACCGTCGCCTCAGGCGGGGTGACGATGAAATAGAAGTACATGGTGGCGACATGTTTCGCATAGGTGGCATCCAGGAGCTGCGGTACCCTGTCCAGGGAGAAGCTGTCGAAACGGAACCGGTCGATCAGCAGGTGCGGAATGGAGCGGTCCCGCTGGGCCTTGTCGCGGATGTGGCGGTCGAGCTTGGCATCGATGAGCTTGACCTCCTTGCCGGCCAGGCGGCCGGCATACTTGTAGGCGTCGCCCAGGGCATCATAGTCGAGCAGGAGGCGGCGCCAGATGTCGGGAGAGATGGTGCCGTACTGGTCCGCTTGGATGCCCAGGTCCCGCAGGGTGTCCTTCAGGAAGGGGCGCAGGGAACTCTTGCCAGCCGCCGAGGCCCCCTTGAGGCTGATCAGGACCGGCTCGCTGGCACAGGGGAGCCGGCCGTAGCCCTCGACTTGCATGGCCCGCGCGACATGGGGCGCGATCTTCTGGCCGAGGTGGCGGCTGCCGAAATCGTTGCATACATGCTGGGTGATCAACCTCGCCAACAGTTCCCGGTCCACCCCGATATGGCCCTGGCTGCTGCCGATCGAATTCAGGACACGGTAAGTGCTCTTGTAGATGGCCCGCTCCAGTTCGGCTCGGGCGGCCAGCCCCGTGTCCTTGATACCCCGGATCACGTCATGATGCCGTTCCTCGATGGACCGGTGGTCCGTCTGCTGTCGCGGGGTACGGCGTTTGCCAAACCACCGGGACAGGAAGGAGCCTGGCTCGGGATCGACCTCCGTCGGTTCGGGAGCGAAGGCCGCGGCGAGGATGTCGCCCACCCGGCCGTGTATCTCGTCATACAGCCGGGCATACTCCTGCCGAAGCGCCGGCAGGTGGGGGGCCAGGTAGTCGGACAGGATCTTGAGGGCGATGCTGCGAAAGTGCTGCCCCAGGAGCTCTTCTTCTTCACCCTCGAGGACCACGACATCGGCCGTCACCTGCACGATCAACTCGTGCAGCACCAGGCGCTCCGCCCGGAACGCGACCAACTCCTCTTCCGCGAGCCCGGTGAGGGCTCTCAGCTCGGGGATGTCGTCAAGGCGGGAATAGACGTTGGCGGTGTGATGAATCGTCTCCAGGGCCTGGTAACGCCTGGGCAGGTCGGCCTCCAGGCCGGGGTTCCACGCCGAAAACTCGGGACCAGCTCGATCGGGCATACCGGTAGTCCATGCCTGCTGCGTCGTGTCGGGGCTTGACGAGGGGCTCGTCGGGCACCGCTTCGCGAGCCTTGCCGCCCCCATGCAGCGATAGTGGCCGACCTGGCCTCGTGGGGCAATCCCCGCGGGAGGTTGATCGCTGGGGGCTGGACAAGAATATTGACGTTAATTGATAGCCTCGACGACATCCGGGATATCGGCGCGGTGGCCGGCTTCTGCGGCATGTCCAATCGCGTGGTGAGCTATACAGCACGCCCCCAACGCCGAGTTCTGCTTAGTGGGACGCGAGTGCCGAAGGAATAGTGGCCTATGGACCGGTCTACGCCAGGTGCGTCTTCAGGCACTCCAGCAGCGGTTCCAGTTCGCCCTCATGCACGATCAGTAGCGTCTGGCCGGGGTCTTGCGTCTCGACGGGGGTGACGATGGCGAATTCGCCTTCTTCCAGGTGGAATTCGTGGATCTCGCGGAGGCCATCGGGGGTTTCGCAGCGGACCGAGCGGTAGCTGTCGTCTTCGCCGTAGGTCAGGCGGTGGTAGACCTTGAAGAAGGTGTAGAGGTAGAGCCCGTGTTCGAAGACCGGCCAGCGTGCCGGGTTGTCCCGGGTTTCGTCATCGATGTCGAGCCCCTGGTCACGGGCCTTGGCGATGGCGATGTCGCGGGGTTTGGCCAGTAGCGAGGTGGCGTCTTTCGGCAGCGGCACGAGCCCGGTGATGGCCTGCTGGTAACGATTGGCCACTTCATGAAGGTCGTCGAGGCTGGCGATGATGTGATCGCTGTGCTGCAGGTCGTCCGGTTCGGAGCTGCCGTTTTCCCAGCCATGAATCACCTGGAGCCTGAGGCGCCCAGTGGCCAGCGGTTGTTGTAGCAAGGCCTTGAGGGCGATATCGAGGTGGAGCTGACGCTCCAACACCTCATTGTCGAACGCGGTGTACGGCTCGGCGAAGATGACATGCAGCCGACCCCTGGCGTGCTCTTTGGCTTCGGTATAAGGCATGGCCGCCTCGAATGATGATTATTAGCATGCTTTAGTATGGCATGCCCGGTCGTCAATGAAAGGTTACGCAGCCTTTACAGTCAACGCTGTACACTCGATGATGAATACATGGCGGCCTCAGGGCCGGCATGACAACTCCCGAATCCCAACACTCATTGTCGCCAGGGGAGTCCCTTGCCTGCGGGCCGGGACTGAGAGTGCGCCAACGCGCTAACCCTGGAACCTGATCCGGTTGATACCGGCGGAGGAAGTGCGACATGCCTTACCTGACCCCTGCCGTGCTGGGCGCGGCATTGCTGCTGTTTGCCGTGCTCGGCGTGCGTGCACGGCGCGTGGGTGGCCAGCTCGACGACTATATCACCGCTCGCAATTCCCAGACCGCCTCGACCCTGGGGCTGTCGTTCCTGGCCTCGGGCATGGGGGCCTGGATCCTGTTCGCGCCGCCGGAAGTCGGCGCCTTCGTGGGCCCGGTGGCGTTGGCCGGCTATGCGATCGGCGCCGCCCTGCCGTTTGTCGTCTTCGCCGCCTGTGGGCCGGCGATTCGCCGCTACCTGCCCGAGGGGCGCAGCATCGGCGAGTTCGCCCAGCGTCGCTATGGCGTGGGGGTGCGCCGTTACGTATCGCTGATCTCGGTGCTGTACATGGCGGTGTTCCTGGCCGCCGAACTGACCGCCATCGGTTCCATTACCGGTCTGCTGTCCGAGATGCCGGGCAGCGTGGCGGTGGTCGGCGTGGCGGTGACCACACTGCTGTACACCGCCTGGGGTGGGCTGCGCGCGAGCCTGGCCACCGATCGCTGGCAGGCGTGGTTGCTGATTGCGCTGCTGGGGGTGGTCGGCTGGGTGGGCTGGCAGCGCTTGCCGGCGCTGCCGGCCGATGCCGCGCTGCCGTCGGCGCCCACCGGTAGCGCCCTGGGTGTGGCGCTGACCCTGGTGATCGCGGTCACCGCGGCAAACCTGTTTCATCAAGGCTACTGGCAGCGGGTGTGGGCGGCCAAGAGCGGCCAGGCATTGGGACGCGGTGCGGCCCTGGGTGGGCTGGTCACGGTGCTGGTGGTGGCCGTGGTCGGCGGCCTGGGCATTGTCGCGGCGATGAGCGGCGTGAGCCTGGGCGAACCGCCGATACCGTTCTTTGCGTTGCTCAGCGACGCCCCGCGCTGGCTGATGCTGCTGGCCCTGGTGCTGGCGGTCACGCTGGTGGCTTCCAGCGTGGACACCCTGCAGAACGGCATCGCGTCACTGGCGGTCAGCGAGGGCGAAGAGAGCATCCGCCGGATCTCGCTGGCGGCAGCGCGCTGGATCACCGTGGCGCTGATGGTGCCGGTGGTGATCGTGGCGTTGCAGAACCTGTCGGTGTTGCGGCTGTTCCTGATCGCCGACCTGCTGTGTGCCACGGCGGTCGTGCCGGTGCTGATGGGATTGTGGCCGCGCATGACCACGCGTGCGGCGGTGTGCGGTGGCCTGGCTGGCCTGGTCGGTGCCGTGCTGCCGGGATGGGTGACCCAGGGCAGCCTGAGCGCCGGGATTCTGGCCGCCAGCTTTCCCGGCGGCGTGCCGACCCTGGGGCCCTTCCTTGGCGCACTGCTCGCATCGACCCTGGTCAGTCTGCTGGTGGCCGGGTGGCCCCGGCGATGACAGGGTCGGCCTGACGCCGCTCGCCCATGCGGTTTGCAAGGCCCGCCCGCGGCGCCCACTATTTCAGGGGATTGCCATCGGAATGGCCGAGCCATCCGAATGACTAAGCCGAATGACAAAGCGAATGACAAAAGAGAGGGCCGTCTCATGAGCGAGAAACCACAGGACCCACGTCGCCGCTATTCCAGCCCGGTGGTGGACGGTGTGGGCAAGTCGGCCAGCCGCGCCATGCTGCGTGCGGTGGGGTTCACGGATTCCGACTTTGCCAAGCCGCAGGTGGGGATCGCTTCGACCTGGAGCCAGGTCACGCCCTGCAACAGCCATATCGATGGCCTGGCCGAGGAGGCCCGTGCCGGTGCCGATGCCGCCGGCGGCAAGGGGGTGATCTTCAATACCATCACCATTTCCGACGGCATCGCCAACGGTACCGAGGGCATGAAGTACTCGCTGGTATCGCGGGAAGTGATCGCCGACTCGATCGAGACCGTGGCCGGTTGCGAGGGGTTCGACGGCCTGGTGGCGATCGGCGGTTGCGACAAGAACATGCCCGGTTGCCTGATGGGGCTGGCGCGCCTCGATCGCCCCAGCGTGTTCGTCTACGGCGGCACCATCCTGCCCGGCGAGAACCATACCGATATCGTCTCGGTGTTCGAGGCGGTGGGCGCCCATGCCAAGGGCGACCTGGATCTCATCGAGGTCAAGCGTATCGAGGAGACGGCGATTCCCGGCCCGGGGTCCTGTGGCGGCATGTATACCGCCAATTCCATGGCCTCGGCCATCGAGGCGCTGGGCATGAGCCTGCCGGGCAGCTCGGCGCAGAACGCCGTCTCGCAAGACAAGCGCGACGACTGCCGCGCCGCCGGGGCGGCGGTACTCGAGCTGCTCGAGGGCGACATCAAGCCTTCCGACATCATGACCCGGGAAGCCTTCGAGAACGCCATCACCGTGGTCATTGCCCTCGGCGGCTCCACCAACGCCGTGCTGCACCTGATCGCGATGGCCAATACCGTGGGCGTGCCGCTGTCGCTGGAGGACTTCACGCGGCTCGGCAAGCGGGTGCCGGTGGTGGCCGACCTGCGCCCCAGCGGCCATTACATGATGAGCGAGCTGGTCGAGATCGGCGGCATCCAGCCGCTGATGAAGACCCTGCTCGACGCCGGCCTGCTGCACGGCGACTGCCTGACGGTGACCGGCAAGACGCTGGCCGAGAACCTGGCTGGGGTGGCGCCCTATCCCGAGGGGCAGCAGATCATCGCGCCGCTGGATGCCCCGCACAAGGCCGAGAGCCACCTGCGCATCCTCTACGGCAACCTGGCCCCGGAAGGGGCGGTGGCCAAGATCACTGGCAAGGAGGGCACGCGCTTCAGCGGCAGTGCGCGGGTGTTCGGCTCCGAGGAGGAGGCCCAGGCGCGCATCAACGACGGCACCGTGGTCGCCGGCGATGTCATCGTGATCCGCTATGAAGGCCCGAAGGGCGGCCCCGGCATGCGCGAGATGCTGACGCCCACCTCGGCGATCATGGGCCGCGGCCTGGGCAGCGAGGTGGCGTTGATCACCGACGGCCGCTTCTCCGGGGGCAGCCACGGCTTCGTGGTGGGCCATATCACCCCCGAAGCCTTCGATGGCGGCCCCATCGCGCTGGTGCAGGACGGCGACGAGATCACCATCGATGCCGTGGCCGATACCATCGACGTGCGGGTCAGCGACGAGGAACTGATGCGTCGCCGCGCCGCCTGGCGACAGCCCGCACCGCGCTATACCCGCGGCGTACTGGCCAAGTACGCACGGGCGGTGAGTTCGGCCTCCACCGGTGCGGTGACGGATCTGCCCGAGTAGAGAGGAGTGGCCAGCATGGTTACCGCTGTCGGGCGAAGCAGGGCTTTGGGCCTGGTGCTTGCCGGGCTGTTGCTGGGTGGCTGTGCGGCCGGGCCCGAGTGGCGTGACAGCCTGGTCCCGTCTGTCGCCGAGCATCGCACCTGCTTGGCGCTGCTGACAGCGGTCGACGAGACGGTAGCGGAGGCGGGGGTGACCGACGCCGCTGCCGCTCCCGTCGCTGACTTCCCCTACCTGCGCATCGACCGTTTCCTGGCGAGCTTCACTGGTGAGTTGAGCGAGGCGGATGCGTTCGAGGATTGGGTCTGGCGCCTTCGCGATCTCGATGCCGAGGCCCGCCAGGTCGAGATCGCCAACCTGCCGTCCGAGGAGCGCTCAGCACTCGTCAGGCGTTTCACCGAACCCCACCTGGCCGACGCCGCGAATGCCTGCGGCGACCGACTGGTGCGCAGCGAATTGCTGAGCGGCCGGGAGCAACCGCGCCAGGCGCTACTGAGCGCCGCCGAGGCGCCCAGCCATTATCGCACCGTGGCCCGCGCCATGGGGCTGTACCCGGTGACCGGCATCGGCATGGCGATCGGCTATGCGCACTGGCAAGGCGAGCATCTGGACTCCTTCACCCTGGACTATTCTGACAGCCTGAACCATGCGGACGCACCCCTGCGGCGCTATGAGCCGGCCCTGGACGACGTGCCCGATGCCGAGGCGGTGGCGGACATCGTGCGTTCGGTACCGCGCAGTCCACTCGGTATCCCCGCCCTGGACGACGAGTCGCTGCTGCGGCTTGCCGCGCACTTCGCACCGGTCTTCGACATCGAGACCCGTAGCCGTGATGACCGACCGGGAACGCCCTATTGGCGCCAGGGGGCACGCGACGTGATACCGGCGGTCGATGTCGAGCATCCCCTCGCTCATGTGCGTCTCGCGTATACCCGTTTCGATGAGGCGGTGCTGCCGCAGATCGTCTACACGATCTGGTTCCCTGCCCGGCCTCGGCAGCACGCCTTCGATCTGCTCGGTGGGCGTCTCGATGGTGTCATCTGGCGGATCACTCTCGGGGAAGACGGCGAGCCGCTGATCCACGACAGCATTCATGCCTGTGGCTGCTATCACATGTTCTTTCCGGTGCCGCCGGTCCGGCGGGTCGCCGTGCCGGAGGACGATGACATTCGCGAGGCCCCGCTGGTGCCGGCCGAGGCACCGCGGCCGGCGCCGGGGCAGCGTTTGCACGTGCAGTTGGACGATGTCAGCCACTATGTGACGAATCTGGGGGTCGACGGGAACGAGGTGCCCGAGTCCCGACCCTATGCGCTGCGCCTGGTCACCCAGCCCCCTGAATACGGGGCTCGCTCCCTGGCACTGCCCGACGGCGGGCGGCGCAGCCTGTTCGGTCCTTCCGGCATCGTCCCGCACTCCGAGCGCCGCGAGCGTTTTCTGCTGTGGCCGGCGGGGATCGAGAGCCCGGGAGCCATGCGCCAGTGGGGCACCCATGCCACCGCCTTCGTCGGCAAGCGTCATTTCGATGATCCCTATCTGTTCCAGCAGGCCTTCGAGCGTGAGGAGCCGGCAGCCCCCTGATCACGGCTCGCAGTTGGCGGTATGGCGCAGTCTCAGCCCGGTGCGCAGGCGGCGGGCGAGGATATCGACGCCGATATTGAGCAGGGCGGTGATCAGGATCAGCACCATGGCGCGGTCGAAGCGGATCTCCTGGATGGCGCTGTCGACGTAGAAGCCCAGGGTGGCGATTCCCAGGATGCCGAGAATCGCGGTCTCGCGCATGATGATCTCCCAGCGGTAGAACAGGAAGGCCAGGAAGGGGCCATACAGACGCGGGGTGAGCTCATAGGCGTAGCGACCGAAGCCGCGAGGGGCATCGGGGCGCAGCGTTACCTCGTTGCTGCGACGGCCGATCAGGTGGCCGATGATGCCGCCATTGTGCAGGGCCAGGGCGACCACGGCCGGCAGCATCGAGGGTCCCCAGAGCTGCAGCAGGATAAAGGCGAGCAGATACTCGGGGGTCGAGCGCATGACCACCAGCAGTATATGACCGAAGGTGCCGCCGACCCGGCCGGTGAAGTGCCGCGAGACCAACGGGAACAGGGCCAGGGACAGGACCCCGGTCAGGACCAGGGCGATCTGGGTCAGCAGCAGGGTATTCCAGATGCCGGGCAGCGCCTGGTCGACCAGCAGATCCGCCAGCCAGGGGGCGAGACCGCTCCAGCCGTCGCCGCTGCGCAGCGGAGCGGGCACGATGTCCTCGGTGAAGAAACGCGACACATTGTGCCACACGATCGGCAGCCCGCTGCCCAGGAAGAAGGGCGCGGCAACCAGGTACAGTGGCAACAGCCGCGGTCGCACCCACCACTTGAGGGTGGCGATTATCAGGTAGAACAGCAGCAGCAGGGCGCCCACCGAGCTGTACTGCCCCTGGGCGAAGGACGATTCCAGGTAGTAGCCGAGCGTCGGCAGGCCGACGAAACCCAGCACCGCGCTGGAGCGCAGGCCGCACTCCAGACGATAGGCGGTGTAACTGACCAGGTGTGGCCAGGCCTGGTTGAGGCGCGTGAACGCCAGTCCCGAAACCCAGCCGCTGCCGTAGGGCAGCACCTGTGCTGGCCGCGGGTCGGCCTCATCGAGGATCTCGGCATACACCTTGGCGAACACGCCGGCATAGGGGATGGCGATGGCCAGCACGCCAGTGAGTGGGTGCAGGCCGAAGAACTGCAGGAAGATCAGTGCCCAGAACAGCTCATGGATGGCGCGCACGAAGGCGCAGGCGGTGCGGATCCAGACGCTGCGAAAGGCCAGCGCCAGCAGGAAGCCCACCGCCACGCCCAGGCCGACGCCGAGGAAGGCGAAGGCCAGGGTGTGCAGGATCGCCAGGCCGACGAAGTCGACGGCGGCGAAGTTCGGCGTGACCAGGCCCAGCAACAGGCGCCCCAGCTCCTGCCAGGGGTTCACGGTGCTGATCGAAAGATCGGCGAAGAACAGGCAAGCGATGGCCAGGACCACGAAGCCCAGGCTGGTACGAATCGTCGCGGAGTGCCACATGGAAAACGCCTTGTTCAATACAACGGCAGCAGGTCCTGGACCCTGAGCCGGTGACTGGGCTCGTCCAGGGCGATGCTGCCATTGGCGATGCCGACCACCCGGTCGGTGAAGCGCAGGGCCAGCTCCACATCATGCATGGCCAGCACGGCGGTGGGGTAGGCCCCGGTCAGGGCTGTCATGACCAGTTCGGACAGTGGGCCGTCGAGCGCCGAGACCGGTTCGTCGGCCAGCAGCAGTTCGCCGCCCTGATGGATCGCCCGGGCCGCGGCCACTCGCTGGCGCTCTCCACCGGACAGCTCGCCGGCGGGCGACCAGCACTTGTCGGCGATTCCGAGCCGTTCCAGCAAGGGCTCGATTGTCGCCACGTCGCGCCGGAAGGGGCGGGCCAGGGTGAGCAGGTTGTACCAGGTGGGCCGAGTGGCCAGGCGCGCCATGTAGACGTTGTGAAAGACCGACAATGTCGGCACCAGCCCCAGCTCCTGGGGCATCAGGGCCGCGCCGTCGCGCTGCCAGCGTTGGAACATCACGCCGAGCAGTGTCGACTTGCCGGCACCGCTCTTGCCCACCAGCGCGACCCGTTCTCCGGGAGCCAGCGTCAGGCTCAAGGGCCCCAGTACCGGTTGGCCGCCGTAATCGGCGGTGGCATCGCACAGCGCCAGGTTTCTCATCAGTCGAGCAGGCCCAGTTCCTGACCGATCTCCCGGATGATGGTGTAGTCGTCGTTGCTGGCCGGGATGAAGCCTTCGCGCGGGAAGCTTTCCAGCAGCTCCGGGTCGTCCATGCCCAGCAGCGCCTCGCGCACCCGCTCGGTGAAGCCCTCGCCGAAGCGCTCGTCGACGTCGCCGCGGATGGTCCACTGGTAATCCGGATACTGGGGGGTCTCCCAGACCACGTTCACCTGGTCGGTATCGATATTGCCGGCGGCGATCTCGTTTTCCCACACGGCATAGTTCAGGGCGCCGAGCTGGTAGGAGCCGGAGGCGACCAGCGAGGCGGTACGGCTGTGGTTGCCGCTGAAACCGACCCGCGAGAAGACCGCTTCCGGCGGCTCGCCGAAGTGCTCGCGCAGGTAGTGTTCGGGCATCAGGCGTCCGGAGGTGGAGCCCTTGGAACCGAAGGTGAAGGTCATGCCGCGCATGGCCTCGCTGAGCCCCTCGCCGGCTTGCAGGCCGGTGCTCTCATGGGCGATGAAGTAGGTCACGAATTTGGCATCCTCGACACCCTGGGCCAGGGCCTGGGAATCGGGTACGCGATCGCGGGCCTGCACGCCGGAAAGCCCCCCGAACCAGGCCAGTTGCACCTGATCGTTGCGGAAGGCGGTGACCGCTGCGGCATAGGACTTCACCGGCACGAAGCGCACCTCCACCTCGAGTTCCTCGGCGAGGTAGTCGGCGACCTTCTGGAAGCGCTCCTGCAGGCGAGTCTCGTCCTCGTCGGGAATGGCGGTGAAGACGAAGGTGTCGGCGCTGGCCAGGGGGGCAGCAAGCAACACAGAGAGGGCGAGCGTCGTCAGGCGTTTGAACATGCTGGGGTCCTTTCCGGGTTGAAGGCATCGAGTCCGACAGGCGCCTAGAGTACTGAAAACCACGTCTCCTTGCTGCCTTCACGGCGCACAGGTGCGAAAGCCGGCGAAGATATCGTGGCGCTCGGGGGTAAAGAAGTTGCGATAGCCGTTATGGATCAGCCGTGCTCGGCTGGCCCAGGCGCCGCCGCGCAGCACGTAACGCCCCTCGCGGAACCAGGGGGCCGAATAGTCACGGTAGAGGTCGGGCTGAAACCCCGGGAAGGGGGCGAAGGGCGAGGCCGTCCATTCCCAGACGTTCCCCAACATCTGTCGGCAACCGAAGGCACTGTCGCCCAGGGGAAATGCCGCCACATCGACCCGGTCCAGGCGCAAGCCATCCAGGTTGGCCACGGTGGCGCTGGGTGGCGTCTCGCCCCAAGGGTAACGCCGCTTGTCAGGTGCGAGGGAATGGCCATCGGCGCTAGGCGCTCGGCTGGCGGCGATCTCCCACTCGGCTTCGGTGGGCAGGCGGCGCCCCGCCCAGCGGCACCAGGCATCGGCCTCATACCAACTGACATGCCCCACCGGGTGGTGGGGTGGCAGCGGTCGCCAGCGATCGAAGTGGCGTTCCTGCCAGCGCCCGTCGCTGTCCTGGCGCCAGTAGACGGGGGACTGCAGTCCCTGGCCTTCACGCCACTGCCAGCCGATATCGCTCCACAGCGAGCGTCGTTCATAGCCGCCGTCGTCGACGAAGGCGGCGAATTCGGCATTGGTCACCGGGGCGCGAGCGATGGCGAACGGCGCCACCTCGACCTCCAGCGGGGGCTTCTCGTTGTCGAAGCGAAACGGGACATGCTCTGCCGAACCGAGTCGATGCCGGCCGCCGGGAATGGCGACATCGCCGGGCAGGGGGCCGGTGGGCTCGGCCTCCGGTGGCATGGGGCCCAGTGCCGGTGCGGGATCGCCCAGCGTCTGGCGAGTGTAGACGAAGGCTTCGCCGTGCATGTCTTCATGCAGGCTGGTGAGCTGGTAGACATAGCTCTGTGCAGGGCTCGCCGTGCCGTCGGGGAGGCGTTCGAGCATGGCCTGCTGCACGCGATCGAGATAGTCCAGGGTCTCCTCGGGAGATGGCAGGGGTAGCGTCCAACGCGCATCATGAGCGATGCTGCTGGAGTCATACAGCCGTTCAGCGCCGGGCAGGCGGTAGTCGGGCAAGCCGTAAAGGCCGCGCAGGGCGAAATGATCGTGGAAATAGCCCAGGTGGCCGAGCTCCCACAGCGGCGGATTGACGATCGCCAAGCGGGGACCGAGACAGCGCGATTCGATGACGTCCTGCATCAGCGCCAGGCTGCGCGTGCGGGCATCGATGAGCATCGACGCCAAGGTATCGGCAGGTTGCGATGGTGTCGGGGGTGTCGTGATCATGCTGACCTCATGCGGAGGGTCGGATGTGTTGAAGATAGCGCTGATTACTCCAGCCGGTCGAGGGTCGCGGGCCGGCAACCGGGCCACGGCGACGCGCTGGGCCGGCTTGTTGCGTGAGTTGGGTTGTCGGGTGCAGCTTGCCGGGCCAGGCGATGACCTCCATCAACTGCGCCTGTCGACGTCGCCGCCGGATCTGGTGATTGCCCTGCATGCCTGGCGCAGCCATGCGGCGATCCGGGCTTGTCGGCAGTCCTTCCCCGAATGCCCGCTGATCGTGGTACTGGCCGGTACGGATGTCTATCGCTTCCAGCATAGCCATCCCGAGGTAGTCCACGACAGTCTGGAGCACGCCACGGCATTGATCGGCCTGCATGCCTGCGTCGCCGACGACATTCCGGCACGCTTTCGCTCACGCCTGCATACGGTGCTGCAATCGGCGCCGACCTTGCCTCCGGGGGCGCCGGAACCCGGGAGGCGGCATTTCCATATTCTAGTCGCCGGCCACCTACGCGAGGAGAAGGATTCGCTGCGCACGGCATTGGCCGTGCGCGACCTGCCGTCGACCTCGCGGTTGCGCGTCGTGCAACTGGGCCGCGCCTACAGCGACGAGTGGGCAGATGCAGCCCGAAAGGAGATGGCATCCAACCCCCGCTACCAGTGGTATGGCGATGTGCCCCATTGGCGGGTGCGGCAGTGGATGGCGCGGGCGCGGCTGATGGTGATCAGTTCGCGGATGGAGGGCGGAGCCAATGTGGTCAGCGAGGCTTGCGTGGCCGGCCTGCCCGTCATTGCCTCGGACATTCCCGGCAACCGCGGCCTGCTGGGTAGCGACTATCCGGGCTATTTCCCGGTGGCCGATACCGGCGCCCTTCGCGAGTGCCTGTTGCGTGCCGAACGCGATCCGGCCTTCGTCGCCACCCTGCGCGAGCGGGTGGTGGCGCAAGCACCGCGGTTTCGCCCCGAGGCCGAGCGTGAGGCCCTGGCGCGGGTCATCGCCGCCTGCGGGCTTACGCCTTGTGAGCCTGCTTGTCGAGAACCGGCTGTTCGGGAATCGCTTCCGTGAGAGCCGGATCCGTGAGCGCTGGATCCTTGAGAGCAATGGGTTCCAGCGCCTCGCCCGGCTCGCACACATGGCCGATGATCGCCGCTTTCGCATAGCCCAGCTCACGCAGGTCGCTCAGGCAGTCCATGGCGCGCTCAGCCGGCACGCTGGCCAGCAGGCCGCCCGCGGTCTGGGGGTCGAACAGCAAGGGATAGCGTGGATGGTCGAGCCATGCCGACTGGTCGCGCAGGGCCCGGCGCAGGCGCACGTTGGCCGGCTGCAGGGAACTCAGGATACCGGCGGCGACGGTCTCCTCGGCGCCGTCGAGCAGCGGTAGCGCCGCGAGGTCGAGTTCGGCGTCCACGTTCGAGGGGCGGGTCATCTCGACCAGGTGGCCGAGCAGACCGAAGCCGGTGAGGTCGGTACAGGCGGTGGCGCCGTGCTTCCGCAGACACCGGGCACCCAGGCGGTTGGACTGGCACATGGAAGCGAGGGCGGCGTCGATCCAGCGTCCCCGCGCCGCCAGCCGGGCGTGAGCGGCAAACAGGGTGCCGGTGCCGATGGGTTTGGTGAGGATGAGCACGTTGCCGGGCCGCATGCCGCCCTTGCGCAGCGCCGAATTGCCATCGGCATCGATGAGGCCATTGACGGCAAAGCCCAGCGCCAGTTCCCGGCCTTCGCCGGTATGACCGCCGACCAGGGCGCAGTCGGCCTCGTTGAGCACCTCCAGGGCACCGGACATCATCTGGAACACGGTGTCCTCGACCTTGGCCTCGAGCCCTTGGGGCACCGTGGCCACCGCCGTGGCGGTCTGGGCCTCGGCCCCCATGGCGAAGATGTCGCCGAGGGCGTGATTGGCGGCTATCTTGCCGAACACATAAGGGTCGTCGATGAAGGCGCGGAAGAAATCCACGGTATGCACCATGGCCTTGCCCGGCGGTACCCGCACCACGGCGGCATCGTCGGGGGCGTGCAGGCCGATCAGCACCTCGTCGCGGGGAGCGGGTGTCAGCGTCGCCAGTGCACGCGACAGCACCGAGGCACCGACCTTGGCGCCACAGCCGCCGCAGCGCATGGCGATGGCCGAGATCGCCTGCGCGCTCTCCTCCTCGTCCAGCACCACCCGACTCGGGGCCGGTGCCTTGGCCGCGCCTTCTTCCATCGGTGGCAGGTCGTTGAATTTGGACATGAAGCGGTGGTCGATCCAGTCCTTCCAGCGCCATACCCAGTCGCCGGCCAGGAACAGGGCGCCCCGCGAAGCCACGGCATGGCGGTCGCCGGTGCTGATCAACGCCAGCCAGCGTGCCTGCGGGTGGTACGGCTTGAGCGGGCGGCCGGTGATGCTGGCGCGCAGATTGTCGGCCAGGGGCCGGCCTTGGCGGACGGCGAAGACCCCGGCCTTCTCGCGTGGGTGGTCGACCTGGGTGGCGATATCGCCGGCGGCGAAGACGGCGGGGTCGGTCAATGACCGAAGTGTCTCGTCGACCTGGATGAAGCCTTCCTCGTCGAGGGCCAGCCGGGTGTCCTGCAGCCAGGCGGCACCGCCGGCATTGGTCACCCAGACGATTTCGTCGGCGGCGTGCCAGTGGCCCTGGGCACAGCGGAGCCGGTCCTCGGCGACGCTTACCACCTCGCTGGCGGTATGCACGGCGACGCCTCGTGCGGCCAGCGTGCGCTCGAAATGCGCACGCACGCGGGCATTGTGGGTGGGCAGGATCTGCGCGCTGCGCGTGAACAGCTGAAAGACCAGTTCCTCGGGATTGCGCCCCTGTGCCACGAGCTCCTTGCGCAGCCGGTACTGCATGGCCAGCAGCAGTTCGACGCCGCCGGCACCGCCGCCGACCACGGCGATGCGGGTGGTTCCGGGATGACGCTTGATACGCTCGAGCAGCGTCAGCCAGCGGTCGTTGAAGCGGTGGATCGGCTTGACCGGCACGGCATGCTCGCCCGCCCCGGCGACCTGGTCGACCCGGGGCGTCGAGCCGATGTTGATCGACAACAGGTCATAGGGAACCGGGGGGCGCGAGCGGCACAGGACCTGTTGCGCGGAATGATCGATTCCCACGGCCTCGTCGCTCAGGAAGCGCGCGCCGGCGTATTCCGCCAGCCGGCGCAGGTCGATATGCACTTCGTCGAAGGTGTAATGCCCGGCGATATAGCCTGGCAACATGCCGGAATAGGGCGTATGGGTATCGCGACAGATCAGGGTCAGCCGAACACCGGGTTCGGGATGCATGGCGAAGCGCTTGAGTACCCCGACATGGCTATGGCCACCTCCAATCAGCACGATATCACGGAGTACCGGTGAGTCCGGTTGCTGCATGCCTGGGCTCCCTCTAGATTGAATGGAAATGCATGCTGTCGCCTACGAGGATAAACCATGACCCTTGCGGTACGCTTTCACGACCAGCATGAAGCCGAGACGCGCGCGTCGTTTCGCGATGCCGTTATCGCCGGCCTGAGTGCCGAACCCAAGTCGTTGTCGCCGAAGTTCTTCTACGACCGCCGCGGTTCCCAGCTGTTCGAGCGTATCTGTCGTCAGCCGGAGTATTACCTGACGCGCACGGAGGAACATATCCTGGCCGAGGCTGCTGCCGAGATCGCTGCCATCGTCGGGCCGGAGTCGCTACTGGTCGAACTCGGCAGTGGGGCCAGCCGCAAGGTCAGGCTGTTGCTCGAGGCAGTGCGCCCCAGCCGCTACCTGGGGGTCGACATTTCGCGTGACTTTCTGCTCGAGAGCACGCGCCGACTGGCCGCCGACTACCCTTGGCTCGAGGTGCACGCCGTGTGGGCCGACTTTTCGCAGCGCCTGTCCCTGCCCGAAGGTGTCGAGAGCCGGCGGGCCGTTGCCTTTTTTCCCGGCTCCAGCATCGGCAATTTCGAACCACCAGCGGCCAGGGCTTTTCTGGCCGACTTGCGTCGGGTCTTGCCGGGGGGCAGTGGGGTATTGATCGGTGTCGATCTGATCAAGGATCGGGCCGTGCTCGAGGCTGCCTACAACGATGCCGCCGGGGTCACGGCGGAGTTCAATCTCAATCTGTTGGAACGGCTTCGCCATGAGTTGGGGGCCGAGGTCGACGTGGCGGGCTTTCGCCATCTGGCCTTCTACCACGAGGCGGCGTCGCGCATCGAAATGCACCTGGTCAGTCAGCGTGAGCAGGTCATTCGCCTGGGAGAGCAGCAATTCCCGCTGGCATCGGGGGAAATGCTGCATACCGAGAATTCCTGTAAATACAGCGTGGAAGGCTTCCAGGCACTAGCCAGGCAGGCCGGCTATGTGCCCACGGCGGTGTGGACGGATACGCGGAGGATGTTCAGCGTCCATTATCTGTCCAGTGCCTGACTTTCCGACGCGACTCCCTTTCGCCTTGACTTGGCCTCAGGGCGGCGAAGAGGCGTCATCCTCGACGGTA
This sequence comes from Litchfieldella rifensis, assembly GCF_042646605.1. Taxonomy (NCBI): domain Bacteria; kingdom Pseudomonadati; phylum Pseudomonadota; class Gammaproteobacteria; order Oceanospirillales; family Halomonadaceae; genus Litchfieldella; species Litchfieldella rifensis. Next base: position 209,923 of record NZ_JBHRUG010000048.1, read on the forward strand.
TCACGCAAGGATTGCAATTCCTCGACCGAGAAGTGTTCGATCTTGCCGGCCAGCAGGTCGCTGAGCCGTTGTGGGGGGATGCCGGCGCGTTGGGCGATTTCGCGATTGCCCAGTTCCGATAGGGCAATGCGCCGGGTCACGATGCGCATCAGGCGGCTGCGCTTTTCCAGTTCCCTGACGTCCAGGTCGGGTGCCATTCGGGGAGGTTCTTGGGCATCCCAACCGGTCGTTAATCGTGCCGTGCTCATGAGGCTCCGTTGGCTTGGCTTGCGATAGAGACAGCATGCAAGGTTTTTGCACGTTCCGCCAGTACCGGATCGAGGAAATTTTCATGACGATCGATCGATGGCTTTCATGGGGCATTGGGCGTTCACTCCGGCGGGGGAGTGGGTCGCACCAGGATCTCGTTGACATCCACATGTGGCGGCTGGCTGATGGCATAGATCACGGCATTGGCGATGTCCCTGTCCTGCAGGGCATGGGACGGTGGTTCGTCGAAGAAGGGCGTAGCGACCATGCCCGGCTCGATCAGGGTCACGCGAATGCCACTGCCACGCAGTTCCTCGCGCAGATTGTAGCCGATACCGCTGACCGCCCATTTGGTGGCGCTGTACATGGAGCCGGGGATGGTGGCACGACCGGCAGCGGAACCGGTAAGCAGTACATGGCCGCGGCTGGCACGCAGGGCCGGTAACGTCGCCTGCAAGGTAAGGCCTACGCCATAGACATTGGTCAGGATCATGTCGCGCCAAGCCTCGACATCGGCGCCACTGAAGCCGCCGGGCGAGCCGCCTCGTCCGGCATTGGCGAATACCACGTCCAGGCGCCCGAAGCGTTCCATGGTCTCCTCGACCATGGCCTGCTGGTCGTCCATCGAGGTGACGTCGCAGCGAACGGTCAGTACGTTCTCGGGTCCGAGTTCCTGGGCAAGGGCCTCCAGCTTGTTCCGGGAGCGCGCGGCCAATACCAGCTTGAAGCCTTCCCTGGCAGCGGCGCGGGCTGTGGCCGCGCCGATACCGCTGGAAGCCCCGGTGATCAGCATGACGCGATCGTTCATCGGCGGTTCTCCACGGGGAAATGTCATCAATAGCATGGTAACGATGGGCATCGCTGACAAGATGGCGGCGCCAGGGGGCTTGATGGTGCCGGATATCGTGTCGCTACGCTGATGGGAGTAGACTGCGAAACCCAACTCGGATTCAGGGAGCCCCCCATGGCACTCAGCGCTACCCCTTACAAGGTCGAACTCAATCTCACCGACCTGGACCGCGGTGTCTATGAAACCCTGCGCTTTACCATGGCGCGCCATCCTTCGGAAACCGAGGAGCGCCTGGCGGCCCGCCTGCTGGCGTATGCCCTGTGGTATGACGAATCGTTGACGTTTGGACGGGGGCTTTCCGATGTCGACGAGCCGGCATTGTCGCAGAAGAGTCTCGATGGCCGCGTGCTGCATTGGATCGAAGTCGGTCAGCCCGATGCCGAGCGACTGGTGTGGTGTTCGCGCCGAACCGAGCGGCTATCGTTACTGGTGTATGGCAATCGTCGCGGGTGGGAAACCAAGGTGTGGCCCGCCGTGGCCACTACACTCGACAACCTGAACGTGGCCGCCTTGCCGCAGCAGGAATTGGCCGAGTTGGCGCAAGACCTGCCGCGCAGCATCGACTGGACGCTGATGATCAGCGAGGACACGGTGTTCGTGACCGATGCCGAAGGCCAGCATGAATTGACCCTGGAGTGGCTGAAAGGCGATCGGTAAGAGCTGTTCTTAAGACGAAAGTCTTCATTGAAGATGTTTTTCAAGAATGTAGAAATAACGTCCGATTTCCCGTGTCCGAGCTTGCGTGCTAGCTTTCTTTCAACGGCCCGCATGCGGCAAGGTGCATGTATCGCGGCGATGCCGTGCTTTCGAAAACGCAACAATAATGTCAGATCGACTGACTGGAGGAACGCAGATGCGATTGTTCAAGTACGCGATTGCGGCATCCCTGATCGCCGTGGCTCCTGCCACCATGGCCCAGCAACAGCTCTCCATTGCCACCGGCGGTACCGGTGGTACCTATTATCCCTATGGCGGCGGTCTGGCCGAGCTGATCAACAACCACATCGAGGGCCACAGTGCCGTGGCCGAGGTCACCGGCGCCTCGGTGGAGAACATGGGGCTGATCTACCGCGGCGATTCCGATATTGCACTGGCGCTGGCTGACACCGTTCACCAGGCTTATTCCGGCACTGGCGATTTCGAGGGGCGCCAGCTTCCCGATACCCGTGCTTTGGCTTCCATCTATCCGAATGCGGTGCAACTGGTCACCCTGGCCGACTCCGACATTCATTCGCTGCAGGACCTCAAGGGCAAGCGCGTTTCGGTCGGAGCGCCGGGTAGCGGCACCGAGCTCAATGCGCGTGCGGTGCTGGAGTCCAATGGCATCAGCTACGATGACTTCACGCCCCAGCGCTTGAATTTCAACGAGACCGCCGATGCGATCCGCGATGGCGACATCGATGCCGGTTTCTGGAGCGTGGGCCCTCCCACCAGCTCGATCCTCAACCTGGCCACCACGCGTGACATCCGCATGATTGGGCTCTCCGATGAGGAGATTGCCAATGCGCGCGAAGCGGAACCGGTGTTTGCCGCCTATACACTGCGTGCCGGCCTCTACGAGGGTATGGACGAACCGGTGAAGACTATCAGCATCCCCAATGTCCTGGTGGTCGATGCCAGCATGGATGAGGAATTGGCCTACCAGGTTACCAAGGTCCTCTTCGAACAGACCGATGAACTGATCGCCATCCACCCGGCAGCCAATGACACCACCGTGGAATTCAGCGTCGAGTCCACGCCGGTGCCGTTCCATCCGGGCGCGCTGCGCTACTATGAGGAGGTGGGTGCCGAGGTATCCGATAACCAGCGCCCGTGATGCCGGAATGCCGTCCCTTCACTCGCTAACGGGGCGGGCCTGTTTGCCCGCCCTGTCGCTGTACCTGCTGCTTGCAGGCCTGTGGGGGCCGGTGGCGGTTGCCGATGCCGTCCCCACCGAGCCTGCTGGCGGGGAAACGAGGTACTGGCTGGACGTGCGCATGGCCGATCAGCGACGGATCGTGTCCCTTCCCCTGGTGGCCGGGCAGACTTGGTGCCTGGTATGGAATCATTCGGTAGAGGGATTTCCCGTCCATGACTGTTACCGCAACCGCAATGGCCGCATGGTGCTCGAGCGCAGTCATCAGCCGGACTTCGCGGCGGGGCTTGGACATGTCCTGGGGCGTGGCCAGCCGGTCTCCGATGGTGCCGGAGGGTATTGGATCGAGGATATCGATGAGCCTGTGCCGGGCAATCGCTATCTGCTTCGGGTCGGCTCCCCCGAGGTCAACCATCGTCTAGTGAGTGGTGACACGCGGGTCAGCTTGAGCGAGCTGGCCACCGGAGAGCGAGTGCTGATCAGCTTGCGTGTCGATCACGGAAGTTCTCAATGAGGCCAGTATGATCGAGCCAGGAGCATCGCCTGTCATCCCCGGGAGCCAGGCTAAACATCCGCGACCGATCCTGTGGTTGATCACACTGGTCGCGGTGGGGTTGTCGCTGTTCCAACTCTATTCCGCCGGCATTCAACCGCTGGGGCTGTTCTATCAGCGCAGTATCCACCTGGCGCTGGTCATGATGCTGGCCTTCCTGATGTTTCCGGTGTTCGGCCCCCACCGCAAGCGTGGCGTGATCGGCGGGATCATCGATGTCGCCTTCTTTGCGGGGGCGGTCATTACCGGCGGGTACCTGGTCCTGAACCTCGACGAGATCTTTGCTCGTGCCGGGTTCTGGAGCCAGACCGATATCTTCATCGGCTGTATCGCCACGGTCACCGTGCTGGAAGCCAGCCGGCGTGCCGTGGGTCTGGGGATGACCATCATCGGTGCCCTGGCGATCCTCTATGCCTTTGCCGGGCCACGCGGCGAGCTTCCCTGGCTGAGCGATTTCCTGCCCGGCATCATGGGGCACCGCGGTTACAATCTCGATCGCCTGGTGGGCCAGTTGTACCTGGGCCAGGAAGGCATCTTCGGCCTGCCGCTGGGTGTGGCCGCCACCTACATCTTCGTCTTCGTGCTGTTCGGGGCCTTCCTGGAAAGCACCGGGGCCGGCAAGTTCTTCATCGACCTGGCCTATGCCGCTACCGGGCGCCAGCGTGGCGGCCCCGCCAAGGCGGCGGTCCTCGCCTCGGCGGGCATGGGCTCGATTTCCGGCAGCGCCATCGCCAATGTGGTGACCACCGGCGCCTTCACCATCCCGCTGATGAAGCGCCTGGGCTACAAGCCGAAGCAGGCCGGCGGCATCGAGGCGGCGGCCTCCACGGGTGGGCAGATCATGCCACCGCTGATGGGGGCCGGGGCCTTCCTGATCGCCGAGTACACCAGCACGCCGTACCTGGATGTGGTCAAGGTCAGCGTGCTGCCGGCGATCATGTACTTCTCCACGGTGTACCTGTTCGTGCACATCATCGCCCTGAAACAGGGCATGCAGGGCATGGCGCGCTCGGAGCTGCCCCAGATGCGCGAAGTGATGCGCGAGGGCTGGCATTTCCTGCTACCGCTGGCGGTACTGGTATGGCTGCTGGTGATGAACATGTCGCCGATGCGGGTCGGCTTCTATGCGGTGGTCACCATGGTCGCCGTGGCGGTGCTGCGCTATACGGTCTGGTTCTTGTTCATTGCGCCCCAGCAAGGTCAACGGGTGACCTTCGCCAGCATCCGGGAAGTGGTGTGGGCCGGCTTCCACAAGCTGATCGAAGGCCTCGAACTCGGCGCGCGCAATGCCGTGGCGGTGTCGATGGCCTGTGCCGTGGCCGGCATCATCGTCGGCGTGGTGGGGTTGACCGGCCTGGGCCTCAAGTTCTCGGCGATGATGTTGGCCTTCTCCGGCGGCAATCTGGTACTGGCGCTGGTGATGGTGCTGCTGGCCAGCCTGATCCTGGGTATGGGGTTGCCGGTCACGGCGAGCTATATCGTGTTGATCGTGCTGGTCGGCCCGGCGCTGACCAATGAGTTCGGCGTGCCGCTGTTGATCGCTCACCTGGTGGTGTTCTGGTACTCCCAGGACTCCAATGTGACGCCGCCCATTGCCCTGGCCGGCTTCGCCGGGGCGGCGGTCGCCGGTAGCAAGCCCATGGAAACCGGCTTCCAGGCCTGGAAGTTCGCCAAGGGGCTGTACCTGATCCCGCTGTTCATGGTCTTCAACCCGGAGATCATCCTCGGCGGCCCGGTTCCGCTGGTGATCTGGAACGCCATCATCGCGCTCTTGGCGTTGGGCGCCTTTGCCGCGACCCTGGAAGGGTATCTGTTCACGCGCATGTCGTGGCTGCCGCGTGTGGTCACCGTGCCGGCCATCGTCGCAGTATTCTATCCCGACATGCTGGCCGAGATCGGGGGCGTCGCGGTCATGGTGTTGACCCTCGGTGGCAACTGGCTGGCCTATCGTCGCGAGTCGAGAGCGGCGCCGAAACCCGGCTAGGAGGACGGCGATTGTCGCTGCGCCCCCTGTCGGGTTCCGCCAGGGGGCGTTTTGCCGTCAGGCCTTTCTTCGAGCCGCGTATAGCGGTATGCTGCGCGGTTTTCAGACGACCGCCGCCATGGCCGAGTACCGGCCAGGGGCCGGGGAGCGGTGTCATCGCATCGGGGGATACAGGCATGCAGCCGTCGAACGAGCAACCACGCGTTGGCGTGATCATGGGGTCCAGGTCGGATTGGCCGGTCATGGAGCATGCCGTCAATATGCTCGAGCGTCTGGGCGTGGCCTACGAGACGCGTGTCGTTTCCGCCCACCGCACGCCCGACCTGTTGTTCGACTACGCCAAGGGGGCCGCCGAACGAGGCTTGCAAGTGATCATCGCCGGCGCGGGAGGCGCGGCCCACCTGCCGGGCATGGTCGCCTCGCAGACATTATTGCCCGTGCTGGGCGTGCCGGTGGAATCCAAGGCGCTCAAGGGCCTCGACTCGTTGCTGTCGATCGCCCAGATGCCGGGCGGAATCGCCGTGGGCACGCTGGCCATCGGCAAGGCCGGTGCCACCAATGCCGGCTTGCTGGCGGCGCAGATCCTGGCCCTGCACGACGCCAAGGTTCGGGCTGCCGTCGATACCTTCCGTGCCGAGCAGACCCAGGCCGTGCTGGACAATCCCGACCCACGTGCCGAGTGAGGTGACTGTCATGAACATCGGTGTTCTCGGTGCCGGCCAGTTGGGCCGCATGCTGGCCCTGGCGGGCTATCCGCTGGCCAACCGCTTCGTCTTCCTCGATACCACCGGGCATCCCAGTGCCGGCATCGGCGAGGTGATGATCGATACCGACCAGCGTCACCTGGAGGAATTCCTGTCAAAGGTCGACCTGGTGACCTACGAATTCGAACACCTGCCGGTGGCCCTGGTGCAGGACATCGAGGAACACAAGCCGGTATATCCCTCGAGCGAGGCCATTCGTATCTGTCAGAACCGTGCCGAGGAGAAGGCCCTGTTCGACCGTATGGGCATTCCCACGCCAGCCTATCGCCTGGTGGAGCATGCCGACGAACTCGAAGCCGCGGCGCGCGAACTGGGCTGCCCGGTGGTGGCCAAGTCGGTCACCGAGGGTTACGACGGCAAGGGCCAGGCGGTGCTGCGCGATCCGGCCGAGGCACATGACGCTTGGCGTCGGATCGGCCATCCACGCCTGGTCGTCGAAGCCTTCGTCGATTTCGTGCGCGAGGTATCGATCATCGCGGTACGCGGTCGCAACGGCGAGGTGGCCTTCTATCCGATGGCCGAGAACGTGCATGTCGATGGCATTCTGCGCTATTCGTTGGCGCCGATGCCGGATCTCGACGACAGCGTACAGTTACTCGCCGATGACTATATCCGCGCGCTGCTCGACGAACTCGACTATGTCGGCGTGCTGACCCTGGAGCTGTTTCAGACTCGCGATGGCAAGCTGTTGGCCAACGAGATGGCGCCCCGGGTGCACAACTCCGGCCACTGGAGCATGGATGGCGCCGTCACCAGCCAGTTCGAGAACCACCTGCGTGCCATCCAGGGGCTACCGCTGGGCGACACTCACGCCCGCATGCCGACCTGCATGGTCAATGTGATCGGCCGCGAAGGCGATCCCGCCGCGCTTCTCGCCATCGAAGATGCCCATCTGCACCGCTATGGCAAGCATGAACGTGCCGGCCGCAAGCTGGCGCACGTCAATCTGGTGGCACCGACCCATGCCGAACTGCTGGAGAAGGTTCGTGCTTGCGCGCGCTTGCTGCCCGATGCGCCGGAGCCACGCTTCAGTTTCGAAGACGCCTGAACCACCCGCCGGTAACGGCATTTACGACGCCGCGGCTGTCGCTGACAGCCGCGGCGTCGCTTGTCTTGGGTGACCGAATCCGGCTACTGAACCTGGCTGCCGAACTCGCCAAGCAGGCGATGCAGCCAGCGGTGCGCCGGCGAATGATGGGTGCGGTCGTGCCAGAGCTGGTAGAAGCGCATCGGCGGGAAGTCGATGGGCGAGGGCAGAATGGTCAAGGGCAGCAGGTGGGCGTAAAAGCGGGCAAAGTGACGGCTGGTGGTGAACACCAGGTCGCTGTCCTGCAGTAGATAGGGCGCCAGAGTGAAGGACTGGACTTCCACCACTTCGCGACGCTCGACGCGCAGGCTGGCCAGGCGACTGTCGATCACCCCGCGCTGGCTGCGCGAGTAGGGCATGGGAACCACATGGCTGGCGGCCAGGTAGTCGTCATAGTTGAGCCCCTTGCGCGCCAGTGGATGGCGCGAGGACACCAGACACACGATCTCGTCTTCCAGCAGCATCGACAGGTGCATGCGCTCCGGCGGCTCGGGCCAGTTGCCGATCACCACGTCCAGTTCCCCTTCCGCCAGGGCGGCCTCGAAGTCGTAGTCCGGGCCCAGCGCATGCAGCGACAGCCGGGCCTGGGGGGCTTCCTGGCGAAAGCGTTCGACCACGCGCGCCATGAACACCGGCGCCAGGTAGTCCGGCGCGCCGATGCGGAACTCTTGACGGCTGGCGAACGGGTCGAACGCCACCGGTTCATGGGTGAGCTTGTCGATCTCCGCCAGGGCTCGGCGGGCATGCGGCAACAGCTGCAGCGCACGCTCGGTGGGCACCATGCCGCCCTTCTCGCGCACCAGCAGCGCATCGCCGAAGATGTCGCGCAACTTCTTCAGCGCGGCGCTGATCGCTGGTTGCGACTGATGCATGCGTACCGCGGTACGCGACACGCTGCGCTCGGCAAGCAGCATGCAGAGTACCCGCAGTAGGTAGGTATCCAGCGGATCCTTGCGTCGATGAACCATGCAGCCTCTCGTCGCCTCGTCAGTGAGTGCGCAGCGTAAACGCTGATGGGCCGGTGGGGCGCCACCACATACGGAAGTTATATATCAATTTTTTTATAAAGGCTATTGTAGTATATCAGTTTCAATTTGTTCTGATGTCTCTAGACTGGCTTTGTGCACCGTAATTGTATACAGGATGCGATGCATAATAACGACAATAGCTGGAGACATTCATGATGCATGGAACCAAGGCCTTGGTTATGGCCGGCTTAACCATGGCCGCCACCTCGCTGGCACAGGCCGCGACCTGGAGCGACACCTCGATCGGCTATCGCTATGGCAGCGACTTCACCGAACCCGCTAATCCCGACGAGGTAGAGAAGCACATTCTCAATCTCACCCACGTCAGCGGTTACTCGCTGGGGCAGAACTTCTTCAGTCTGGACATGCTGCAGTCGGACAGCAACGATCCGGCCCAAGGCAGCGACCGCGGTGCTACCGAGGCCTATCTGACCTATCGCCACCAGTGGCACTACGGCAAGCTCACCGGTGAGCCGCTCGACTTCGGCCCGGTCGGCGACATCGCACTGACCGGCGGCGTCGATCTCAATACCAAGAACAGCGCGTTCGCCCCGCGCAAGCGTCTGCTGCTGCTGGGGCCGACTCTCAAGTTCGAACTGCCCGAAGGCTTTCTGGATGTCAGTCTGCTCTACGCCCGCGAATGGAATCACTGTGGACTCGACGCTTGCGGTGCACCCGGCAACCACAACAGTATCGCTTTCGATCCCTATTATCAGCTCAGCGTCGCCTGGGGGGTTCCTTTCGAGGTGGGCGCTGCAGCACTGAAATTCCAGGGTTTTTACAACTATAACAGCGAGAAGGGGGACGACTATTTCAATGTCGAGACCAAACCCGAGCAACTGATGCGCAGCTCGCTGATGCTGGATGTAGGACAACTGGCCTGGAGCCAGAGCGACCAGTTGTGGGCCGGAGTGGGTTACGAATACTGGCGCAACAAGTTCGGCAATCATGACAAGCCAGGCGTCGATACCGATGCCGTCACCTTCAACCTCGAATGGCACTTATAAGCGTGTCCGGTCCATCGCCTACCTGGCCAGGATAGCCCTGCCATCTCAAGCCATGACGACCCGCGCCTTTCGACGCGGGTCTTTTCATGTCGCCGTTTGCCTTGTCCTCAGCCGAGTGGCCAGTGCAGCGGTACGCGTGAGCGGTGGGGTGACTGGCGTGCCGCCATGAAGGGAAAAATCAGTAGTCGCCATGGATGCGACGGATCTCCTTGCGGATGCTGGGAGACAGCGACTCATGTTTGCGGTAATTCAGGATCTCGCCATTGCGCAACTTGCGGTGATAGGACGTCAGTTCCCGCTTGACCACCGGCGCCAGCAGGTAGATGCCAAGAATATTGGGCACGCAGATCACGAAAACCAACGCATCGGAAAGATCGAGCATGGACTTCAGCTGAATCATCGAGCCAATGACGATGAAGGCGCAGAACAGCAGCTTGAACAGGTTGCGTCCCAAGCGTCCTTCACCGAACAGGTAGGTCCAGCCCTTGAGGCCATAGTAGGACCAGGAAATGGCCGTGGAAAAGGCGAACAGCAGGGCGGCGACCGACAGCGGCACCGGGAACCAGGCCACGTTGCGTGCGAAGGCGCTGGAGGTCATCTCGATTCCGCCCACGCCTTGGGTGAGAGCCGGGTCGTAGTAGAGGGTAGTGACTATCACCAGGCCGGTCAGGCTACAGATGACGATGGTATCGATGAAGGGTTCGAGCAGCGCGACATAGCCTTCGGTAACGGGATGCTTGGTTCGCACTGCGGCGTGAGCGATGGATGCCGAGCCGATACCGGCTTCGTTGGAGAACACGGCACGCTGGAAACCGATGATGATGGCACCCAGGGTACCGCCGGCGACGCCTTCCGGCGTGAAGGCTCCCTGGAAGATGGCACCGATGGCAAAGGGCAGGGCCTCGGCATTCATGCCGATGATCAGCAAGGCCATGGAGCAGTAGAGAATGGCCATGAAAGGCACCACCTTCTCGGTGACGCGGGCGATCGACTTGATGCCACCGATGATGACGACGCCGATCAGCGAAGCCATGATCAGGCCGAATAGCCACCCCTTGTCGGCGAACCAGCTGGCCTCGGTCCCGCCGGTGACGCCGACGAACTGCATGAAGGCCTGGTTGGACTGGAACATGTTGCCGATACCCAGGCAGCCGATCACGATCCCGATGGCGTAGAAGGCCCCCATGAAACGCCCCAACCGTGGCATCCCACGTTCGGCCAGGCCGCGAGAGAGGTAGAACATCGGCCCGCCCGAGACGCTGCCATCGGCATTGTAGCGGCGGTAGTGGGTGGCCAGAGCACATTCCACGAACTTGGTCGACATGCCCAGGAATCCGGCCAGGATCATCCAGAACAGCACGCCTGGGCCGCCCAGCGAGACGGCGATGGCGACCCCGCCGATGTTGCCGATACCCACGGTGCCGGAAACCGCCGTGGCCAGGGCCTGGAAGTGAGAGACCTCGCCCTGGTCCCTGGGGTTGGCATAGTCGCCACGCACCAGCTTGAAGGCATGGCCGAGGCCACGCAGGTTGATGAGCCGGAAGTAGATCGTCGAGAAGATCCCGCCGGCTACCAGCCACAGCACCACCAGCGGCAGCTCGGCGCCAAAGAGCGGCAGGGAAAAGAAGATCGCGGTAGATACCAGTTGCGAGAGGGGGGCGACGAGGTCTTCCATGGCCTGGTCGAGTCCTGCCGCCTCTACGGAGGAAGCCAACACCATCAGCGGGAGTGCCAGCGGCCAGGACAGGTGGCGCAATACCGGTGCCGGGGAGGTGCTGGTGGACATGATGACTACCTCTCTTCGCATTGTGATTGTTATTCGGAGAGCAATGACCGGGCCGATCGCTGGCAGCTTCCGGTATTCCTGTCTGTCAACGCCAGGCGTGGCCTCTGGTATGGCTCTGCCGGGAAAAGGTCGTGTTCTTGTTACCACCCTAGCAGGAGGGGCCTTGCACCGATGGGGCCAGTCAAGGGTCGCTGATGGGGCCTGAGGACCCGAGGCTCCCCAGGCAACACCTCAGGCCGATGCATCGCGAGTGCCGGGCGTGGCTTCGGCGTCGATGGCGGCGATCGCCTCGGCGGCCTGCCGCAGTGCCGGCAGATATTCCAGAGCCTTGTCCGGTGTCAGGCGCATGATAGGGGCCTGGATGGCGATCCCCAGGTTCGAACGCCCCTTGGTTGCAGGTACCAGGACGGCGATACACAGCAGGCCGGGCAGGAATTCCTCGTCGTCGAAGGCGTAGCCATCGCGCTGGACTCGCTCGATCTCGGTTTCCAGCATCGGCAGGTCGGTAAGTGTGTTCGGCGTGAAACGTTCGAGAGGGACATGAGCCAGCAGTCGCTTGCGCTGCGAGGGGCTCATCTGCGCCAGGAACAACTTGCCGCTGGCCGAGCAGTGGACCGGGACGCGCGAACCGGGATGCAGATAGAAACGCAGCGGGGCGGAGGTTTCGACACGGTCGAGATACAGGACCTCGTTGCCCGATAGTGCCGTGATATTGCAGCTCTCGCCGACCTCTTCCACGAGTCGGCTCAGTACGGCGTGACGGGCGCCATGGACGGTGTTGTTCAACAACAGGTTCTCTGCCAGGCGGCGCAGACGGACGCCTGTCCCGTATTGTCGGCTGTCACCGTCACGCTGCAGCATTCCCGAAGCCTCGAGCTGTTGCAGCATGCGATGCAACGTCGGCTTGGGCAGACCGGTTTCCTCCACCAGCCCCTGCAGCGTGAAGAACTGGTCCTTCTCGGCGATGACTTCCAGCAGGGCAAGCAGGCGCATTGTCGGGGTGTCGCCATCGATCTTGGGGACGTCGGATTGCATCGCGGCTGTCTCGTCATGGATGTGCAGCCAATATAGCAATCTCTGTAATCGATGCAAATCGTACCGTTTTTTGAAATTTGTGTTGACGAGTCGGCGGGGCTTGCCTAAAGTCACTTTCAGTTCCATAAAACGGAATGTTTTGTACCGAATATAATGAATCGTCGCTCCGGAGGACTCCCCATGAGCACCCACGATACCGCTGACACCCGCCCGGTCGTTCAGGGCAAGCAGAAGATGACCCCCTCGGAAGCCTTCGTCGAAACCATGGTCGCCAATGGCGTCACCGACATGTTCGGCATCATGGGCTCGGCGTTCATGGACGCCATGGACATCTTCGCCCCGGCCGGCATTCGCCTGATCCCGGTGGTCCACGAGCAGGGCGCCGGCCACATGGCCGACGGCTATGCCCGCGTGTCGGGCCGCCATGGCCTGGTGATCGGTCAAAACGGCCCGGGCATCTCGAACTGCGTGACCTCGATCGCTGCCGCCTACTGGGCGCACAGCCCGGTGGTCATCGTCACTCCCGAGGCCGGCACCACCGGCATGGGGCTGGGAGGCTTCCAGGAGTGCCACCAACTGCCGATGTTCCAGGAGTTCACCAAGTACCAGGGGCACGTGACCCACCCGGCACGCATGGCGGAGTTCACCGGGCGCTGCTTCTCACGGGCCATGGACGAGATGGGGCCGACCCAGCTCAACATCCCGCGCGACTACTTCTACGGCGAGATCGAGGCCGAGATTCCCCAGCCGTCGCGGCTGGACCGCGGTCCCGGCGGCGCCAAGAGTCTCGATGAGGCCGCCGAGCTGCTGGCCCAGGCCGAGTTCCCGGTGATCATCTCCGGTGGCGGGGTGGTGATGGCCGATGCGGTGGAGGAGTGCAAGGCGCTGGCCGAGCGCCTGGGCGCGCCGGTGGTCAACAGCTACCTGCACAACGACTCCTTCCCCGCCAGCCATCCGCTGTGGTGCGGCCCGCTGGGCTACCAGGGCTCCAAGGCGGCGATGAAACTGCTGTCGCAGGCCGACGTGGTGGTGGCACTGGGCTCGCGGCTGGGGCCGTTCGGCACCCTGCCGCAGCACGGCCTGGACTACTGGCCGACCAAGGCCAAGGTCATCCAGATCGATGCCGACCACAAGATGCTGGGTCTGGTGAAGAAGATCTCGGTGGGCATCTGCGGCGACGCCAAGGCCGCCGCGGTGGCGCTGAGCGAGCGTCTGGAAAGCCGCGAGCTGGCCTGCGATGCCAGCAAGGAGGCGCGCTTCGGCAAGGTCCAGGAAGAGAAGGCCGCCTGGGAGCGTGAGCTCGACGAGTGGACCCACGAGCGCGACCCGTTCAGCCTGGATGCCATCGAGGAGGCCAAGGGTGAGAAGCCGTTCTCGGGGGGCGAATACCTGCACCCGCGCCAGGTGTTGCGCGAGCTGGAGAAGGCCCTGCCCGAGGACGTGATGGTCTCCACCGACATCGGCAACATCAACTCGGTGGCCAACAGCTACCTGCGCTTCGAGAAGCCGCGCAGCTTCTTCGCCGCGATGAGCTTCGGCAACTGCGGCTATGCCTTCCCGACCATCATCGGCGCCAAGGTGGCGGCGCCACACCGCCCGGCGATCTCCTACGCCGGTGACGGTGCCTGGGGCATGAGCCTGATGGAAACCATGACCTGCGTGCGCCACAACATTCCGGTGACCGCGGTGGTGTTCCACAACCGCCAGTGGGGTGCAGAGAAGAAGAACCAGGTGGACTTCTACAACCGGCGCTTCGTGGCCGGCGAGTTGGACAACCAGAGCTTCGCCGAGATCGGCCGGGCGATGGGGGCCGAGGGCATCACCGTGGACCGCCTGGAGGACGTCGGTCCAGCATTGAAGAAGGCCGTGGACATGCAGATGAACGAGGGCAAGACCTGCATCCTCGAGATCATGTGCACCCGCGAGCTGGGCGACCCGTTCCGCCGCGATGCCCTGAAGAAGCCGGTGCGGCTGCTGGAGAAGTACCAGGACTACGTATGAGGACAGGCCGATGGATGGCGATGTTACGCCCGCTCGTCCATCGGCGCATTTCCGAATCCCTGACGTGGCAACTTTCCCCCGGCGGCACGATGTCCTGCATGCCGGGGGCTTTTAGCGTCGCGACGGACGCGGGTGTCCGTGGAGGTAATGATCATGAAGGCCCTCAACCGTATCCTGGATCGCGCTCACCAGGCGCCCAAGCGCATCGTGCTATGCGAAGGCGAGGATGGGCGAGTGTTGCAGGCCGCCGAGCGCGCCACCCGGCAAGGTATCGCTGCGATCCTGCTGGTGGGAGCGCGCGCCCGTATCGAGACCGCCGCGGCTGAGCATGGTGTCGATCTCGCCGGTATCGAGCTGGTCGACCCGGCCGACTCGCCGCTGACGCCTGAACTGACCCGGGTACTGCATGGCTTGCGCGAAAAGAAGGGCATGACCCGGGAGCAGGCCGAGCAGGAGGTAGGCAAGCCACTGTGCTTCGCCAACCTGCTGGTACGCCAGGGGCATGCCGACGGTTCGGTGGCCGGCGCGGTGCACACCACCGCGGAGGTGGTGCGCAGCGCCATCCAACTGCTGGGGCTGGAACCCGGTTGCAAGCTGGTGTCGAGCTTTTTCCTGATGATGCTGTGCCAGCCGTTTCACAGCCTCAAGGGAGGGCTGATCTTCTCGGACTGTGGCCTGGTGATCGATCCCGATGCCGAGCAGCTGTCGCATATCGCCATGGCCGCGGCGGATAGTGCGCGTGCCTTGCTGGACGAAGCGCCGCGCGTGGCCATGCTGTCGTTTTCCACCCACGGTAGTGCGCGGCACGCGGCGGTCGACAAGGTGGTCGAGGCGGCGCATCGGGTGAAGGCACAACGCCCTGGCCTGGCCATCGACGAAGACGTGCAGCTCGATGCGGCCATCGTCGCCGAGATCGCCGAGCGCAAACTCCCCGACTCGCGGGTCAAGGGCAACGCCAATGTGCTGATCTTTCCCGATCTCGAGGCCGGCAACATCGGCTACAAGCTGGCCGAACGTATCGGCGGCGCCGAGGCGATCGGCCCCTTGCTGCAGGGGCTCACCAGGCCTGCCAACGATCTCTCGCGCGGCTGCAGCGCCGGTGACATCGTCAACGTCATCGCCGTGACCACGGTCCAGGCCCAGGCGGCCGCAGCCAGGGGCGGGGCGGCGCCATGCCGATGAAGACGCCATGAGTCTCGGGGTGCTGCTGCCATTCGTGCTGATTGCGGCCTGTGCCGGTTATTTCCAGACGGTGACGGGATTCGGTCTGGGCATGATCGTGATGGGGGCGACCGGCGGGCTCGAGATCGCCCCGGTAGCGTCGGTGGCTGCCGTGGTCAGTCTGATGATGCTGGTCAACTGCCTGGTGGCCCTTCCCGGCCGGCTGCAGCATATCGACTGGCCCTCGGTGAAAGCAGCCAGCATCGGCATCGTGCCGATGATCGTCTGTGGCGTGCTGCTGCTCGAGTATCTCAGTGGCCGTGCGTCCACCTTGCTTGGCATCTTGCTGGGCCTGGTCATCATCTACGGTGGGTTCAGCCTGCTGCTGCGGCCCGATCGGCAGACGGAGGTTTCCTCCCCGCGCAGTTTTACGGTGTATGGCGGCCTGTCCGGCCTGCTGGGAGGCTTGTTCGGCATTGCCGGTCCACCCTTGATCTACCACTGCTACCGTCAACCCACCGAGTTGATCGGAATCCGCAACATGCTGATTCTGCTGTTTGCCGTCACGTCCGGGGTGCGCACCCTGTTCCTCGTTTCCCAAGGACGGATGAGCAGCGAGATCCTGCTGCTCACGGCCTGGTCGATTCCGGTCATCGCCCTGGCAACCTATGCGGGGCGTCGCTTTCCACCACCGCTTTCGCCACGGCTGATGCGGCGGGGCGTGTTCGCCATGCTGGTGTTGATCGGTGGGTGGTTGATCGTGGCGGAACTCGGCGGGATCGTCGGCGGGTGATCGACATGGCAAACGAAGCCGTACCTCGGATTAGCGTCGGCGGGCGGTGAGCAGGCCAGCGACTTCATCGCACAGCGCATTATCGAGGGACTGCGCCAGATCGATCACCAGGTGGTGGCGATAGAAAGGACTCAGGTCCAGGCCGACACCCAGGCCCAGGATCTCGATATCGCCTTGGCACTCATGGTGGCTCACCACCTCCTTGAGGTGGTTGTCCAGATAGAACCTGTCGTTGGCCAGGTTCGTCGCGCTGTCCGAAGGGCTGCCGTCGGACAGTACGACGAGGATGCGGCGCTGCTCCTCGCGACCCCGCATCCGCGCGCAGGCCCATTCCACAGCCTCGCCATCGATGCCTTCGCGATAAAGGTCGCGCTTGAGCAGTGCGCCGATGTCGCGGCGTGCTCGACGCCAGGGCCGCTCGGCATCCTTGAATACCAGGTAACGGACCTCGTTGAGCCGCCCCGGGTGCCGGGGGCGTCCGCGTCGCAGCCACTCCTGCTGGGCGCGGCCGCCGCCCCAGGCGCCGGTGGTGAAGCCGAGGATCTCGGTAGTGACACCAGCCATGTCCAGAGCGCGGGCCAACTGGTCGATGAGCATGGCGAGCGCTTCGCTGTGGGCCTTCATCGATCCCGAGCAATCGATCAGAAAACTCACCAGGCAATCGGCGCGGGGCTTGTACTGCTCGCGCCGGAACAGGCGGCGTTCCGCCGGCGAGGTGATCAGTTGCGCCAGGCGGCGCCCGTCGAGCTGTCCCTCTTCCTCGCCGAACCGCCAGCCGTCCCGTTGGGGCAGACTAAGGCGGGCGGTGAACTGGCGGGCCAGGCGGCGGAGATTGATACCTTGGGCGGCGATCCGTGCGTCCAGCCGCTCGCGGTACTCCTCGAGCAGGGCAGAGCGGACCAGTGTGCCGGCAGCCACTTCGCTGTCGAAGGCGGTGGTGAACACGCGATAGCGCCGTGCGGTGTCGCTGAACGCCTTGCTGTGGCCGCTGCTGGCAAGCGCTACGCCATTATCCTGCTCGTCGTCATCGACGTCGAGCAGCAGCGCGAAGCCTTGCTGGACGGTCTCGTCCTGGTCGTCGCCGTCGTTCGGTGGTGTCGCTTGGCGTACGGCGTCGCCCACCCAGCGGGCGATGGCCAGCGCACAGGGCGCGAAGGCCGCCTGGTCATGGCGATGCCGGCGCAGGCCGGCCAGGGCAGTGCCCAGATGGGGCACGATGGCGGCGCGGGTAGCCTCGATCAGGTCCTCGGTCTCTGCCAGCACCGGTTTCGCCATCAGCCGCGACCAGCAGATCTGCGCCACGCTGTAGAGCAGGATGCCCAGCGCGCCTTCGGTGAGCCCCGAGTGATGGAAGGCAGATGACCAGGCCGTGAAGCGCTGTTGCAGGTTGGCCGCCATGCCTGGCATGGCGGCGACGAGGCTCTCCACGCGCAACTGCTCGAGCAGCTCGAAGATCAACCGCTCCACCGGCGCCTCGGGACACTGGCGGCGGTGCAGGTCGGCATCGGAGTGAAGCAGGCGCAGTGCCATGCCATCCGTGACCCCGCGGTAGGCCGCGAGGTCCGTGCAATCCTCGGTCAGGCGCAGATGTGGCGCGTGAATGCCCAGCGCCCGCTGGCCGCGATGCAGCCGCCGCCCGCGATAGTGCAGCGCGGCGTCGCCGGTCAGGGCGCGCAGCGCCGCCGCCTCGAGGTCCTCGAGGCGCTGCTGACGACGCAGGCGTTGCCGGGGACTGTCCATCAGCGCGCTCCCGTCGCTCGGGCCAGGGACTCATCGAGTTCCTGGCCGAAACAGCGTTGGTAATACTCGGCGACCAGGGGGCGTTCGGTCTCGTCGCACTTATTGAGGTAGGACAACCGGAACGCCAGGGCCGGGTCTCGGAAGATCTCGCAGTTCTCGGCCCAGGTGATCACCGTGCGCGGTGACATCAGGGTGGACAGGTCGCCGGCGGCGAATCCCTTCCGTGTCAGTTCGGCCACTGCCACCATGGCATCGATCAGTTCGCGACCGCGCGCGGTGGCCTTGTGAGGCACCCGGGCCAGGACGATCTCGATCTCCTCGTCGCGTGGCAGGTAGTCGAGCTTGGCGACGATGTTCCAGCGATCGATCTGGGCATGGTTGAGCACCTGGGTGCCGTGGTACATGCCATCGAGGTTGCCCAGCCCCAGGGTGTTGGCCGTGGCGAACAGGCGGAAGTGGGAGTGGGGGTGGATCACCCGGTTCTGGTCGAGCAGGGTGAAGTTGCCATCGCGCTCGAGGATGCGCTGGATGACGAACATCACGTCGGGGCGGCCGGCGTCGTACTCGTCGAAGATCAGCGCCATGGGCCGTTGCAGCGACCAGGGCACGATGCCCTCCTGGAACTCGGTGATCTGCAGACCATCGCGCACCACGATGGTGTCCTTGCCCACCAGGTCCAGGCGGCTGATATGGCCGTCCAGATTGACGCGCAGGCAGGGCCAGTTGAGACGTGCTGCGACCTGCTCGATATGGGTCGACTTACCGGTGCCGTGGAGCCCCTGGACCATCACGCGCCGGTTGCGGGTGAAGCCGGCGAGAATCGCCAGGGTCACGTCCGGATGGAAACGGTAGGCCGGGTCGACCTCCGGCACGTAGTCGTCGCGCTCGCGGAAGGCGGGCACCTGCAGGTCGCTGTCGATGCCGAACAGGGTACGCACGGGCACCATGCGGTCGGGTTTGTCACTTATGAGTTCCGTCACGCCAGTCTCCTCGGGTCGTCGTCGGCCGCTGTGACTCCGGGTTGCGGCTCTTGGGCGATTCAGCGGGGCGGTCCGGCCCGGCTCGCCATCTGGCCATGCTACCCATGTTTCTTTTATTGATGCAAATTGTACCGTTTTTCGGAATATACCATTGACGGGCTGTCGGAGTCTGCCTAAGGTTTCTTTAAATTCCATAAAGCGGAATTTCTCGTACCGGTTATCTGATTTTCGCACCCGGGGAAGGTCAGTGCGGGTGAAAGGTTCCCTTGTGCTCTGTCGACCCGAGGAAGCATGTCCATGAAGGATTTTCTGATCATCGGCGGTGGCGTCATCGGCATGATGACCGCCTGGCAGCTCGCCGAGGCCGGCCATGCCGTGACCCTGCTCGAGCGTGGGCAGTGCGGTCGGGAAGCGTCCTGGGCCGGGGGCGGCATCGTCTCGCCGCTTTACCCCTGGCGCTACAGTGCGCCCATCTCGCGGCTGTCGCGCTGGTCGGAGGGACGCTACCCCCATCTGGCCGCGCGGCTGGCCGAGGAAACCGGCATCGACCCGGAGTTTCGCCAGAAGGGCCTGTTCTATCTCGACCTGGACGACGCGGCCGACGCCATGGCTTGGGCGCAGCGTCAGGGCAAGCCGTTGGCGCGGGTCGACGACTACTTCCTTTACGCCCGGGAGCCCCATCTCGCCGACGGCCTGGACGGCGCGCTGTGGATGCCGACGCTGGGCAGCATCCGCAATCCACGCCTGGGGCAAGCGCTGCGCGCGCGGCTCACCACCCTGCCGGGCGTTTCGCTGCACGAGGGCTGTCGAGTCGAGCGCCTGGTGGTCGAACGCGGCCGGGTCGCGGGCGTGGACACCGACGCCGGCCGTGTCCTTGCCGACCGGCTGATCGTCTGTGGCGGGGCCTGGACCGGGCGGCTGCTGGAGACACTGGGGCTCAGCCTGCCGGTACGCCCGGTCAAGGGCCAGATGATGGTGTTCCGGACGCCGGTGGCCACCGGCAGCCGTCAGCTGCTCGAGCGGGTGGTGCTGGCGGACGGCCGCTACCTGATCCCACGCGCCGATGGTCGCGTGCTGATCGGCTCGACGCTGGAAGAGGCCGACTTCGACAAGACCACCACCGAGCAGGCCCGGGCATCGTTGTATGCCAGTGCCGTGGCCATGCTGCCGGCGCTCGCCGACTGCCAGGTGGAGCACCACTGGGCAGGGCTTCGCCCGGGCGCCCCGAAGGGGCTGCCGTTCATCGGCGAGGTGCCTCATGTCGAGGGCCTGTTCGTCAATGCCGGACACTATCGCAACGGCCTGGTGCTGGCGCCGGCCGCCACGCGCCTGCTGGTCGACCAACTGCTGGGACGCGAGCCGATCCTCGATCCCTCGCCGTTTCTTCCCCGGTCGGCGCCGGGCACTTCGGATGCCGCCGTCGACGTCCCGTCCCGCGAGGTCGCCTTCGCCTGACCGGTCCGGGGCCTGGGATGTCGACTGGTCCAACGACTGGGTGGCATCTGGCGCTAATCCTGGCCCGTTCCAGTCGGTAGTCTCGTGGATGAGAAGAGGCCGGGTGTCTCACCCCCCTTTCCCATGCTTTGTATCAACAACGACAAGCCCAGGAGCCAGAGATGAGCCAACCCGACGTGCAATTCCTGAAAGCCTTCAGCGATGCCCTCAACCGCCATGATATCGATGCCGTCATGGACATGATGACCGAGGACTGCGTGTTCCATGCCATCGCCGGTCCGGAACTGAGGGGCAAGAGCTTCGTCGGCCAGAGCGAGGTCAGACAGGCGCTCGAGAATGCCTGGAAGACCGCGCCCGATGCGGCCTGGGTCGACGGCGAGCATTTCGTCGTTGGCGATCACGGCTTCTCCGAAACCACCTACCAGGGCACCACCGCCGACGGGGCCCGGTCCGAGGCCCGCATGGTGGACGTGTTCACCTTCCGTGACGGCAAGATCGCCGTGAAGAACGCCTTCCGCAAGAACCGGCCGCCGATCGACGTCTGACGGGCGTCACGACCGATTCACGGTATCCAGACTGCGAGGAGTCCGATCATGGAGACAACAACGCCAGCACAGGGGGTGGAATCCGGACGCAGCACCGCGCCTTCCCAACCTTACGATCCGGCCTACGATCCACTGAAGAGCGCCACCCCGGGGCAGGGACGCGACTACGCGCCCACCTACTGGATCGGCACGGCGGGAGAACCGCCGGCCGACGACGGCCCGGTCACCCAGGACATGGATGCCGATGTGGTCATCATCGGCTCCGGCTTCACCGGACTGACCGCGGCGATCTTCCTGGCCCGGGAACATGGCATCAAGGCCACCGTGCTCGAGGCGAATCGCGCCAGTTGGGGGTGTTCCACGCGCAATGGCGGCCAGGCCCAGTGCGCCTCGGGGCGCCTCAAGCGCTCGCAGTGGATCCAGCGCTACGGTCTGGATGCCGCGCTCAAGCTCCATGAGGAGTGCCTCGCCGGCATGGCGACCTTCAAGGAACTGATCGCCGACATCGATTGCGACCCCCAGCCCGGCGGCCACCTCTATGTCGCCCATCGCGACAAGTTGATGCCTTCGCTGGAGAAGGAAGCCAAGCTGCTGCGTGAGACATTCCACTACGACGCGCAGATCCTGGATGCGGACACCGTCAAGCACGAGTGGCTGGGCGACCAGGAAGCCGCCGGTGCCATGCACGAGCCGGAAGGCATCGGCATCCATGCCGGCAAGCTGGCCTTCGGCTATCACAGGAAAGCCAGGGCGCTAGGGGCGACGATTCATCCGTCGAGCCCCGTGCAGGGATGGGAAACGCGCGATGGCGTTCACTACCTGAAAACGCCGGGTGGCGTGGTCAAGACGCGTGCCGTGGGTATCGCCACCGGGGGCTATACCTCCCAACTGCTGCATCCGACACTCAAGAATCGCCTGCTGCCGATACTCTCCAATTCGATCGTCACGCGCCCCTTGAGCGATGCCGAGCTCGCGGCGTGTCAATTCAAGACCCGACAGGTGATTACCGACACCCGGATACTCCGTCACTACTATCGGTTGTTGCCCGACAACCGGGTGCAAATCGGCAGTCGCAGCGCAGTGACCGGTCGCGATGCCCCGCAAAAGAAATACGAAGATCTGCTTGTCAGGGACCTGCAGCGCAAGTTCCCGGCACTCGAAGGCATCGGGATCGACTACTCCTGGTGGGGCTGGGTCGATGTGAGCCACGACATGATGCCGCGTATCTGTCAGCCCGACGCTCGTGAGACGATCTACTATGCGCTGGGTTATGGCGGCAATGGCGTCATGTACTCGGCGCAGGCCGGGCGTCGACTGGCGCAGTGGATCGCCGGGCATGGCCAGGCGCTGGACCTGCCGATCTTTACCTCCAAGCTGCCGTTTCCCAATGTCCGGGAGATGGTCGAGTCACAGTCGTTTGCGCCATTTCGCCGGATCGGGCAGCGGTTCTTGTATCGCTGGTACCATCTGAAAGACGAGGTGCTGTGACGCCTCGGCCGGTTCGAGATAGCAACGGCACCCTTAGAATCGCCTGTCCACCATGGCCACCCATCGGGTGGCCATGGTGGTTTCGGGCGGTAGCCCGACGCGGCGACTAATTCTGCTCGGTCGCCTGGGGGATCAGTCCCGCCAGGCGCTCGATGCCCGGCTCGATGCGTGCTTCGGGGATCGCTGAAAAGCCCAGTCGGAAGTACTCGGAACGCGGTGCATCGAAGAAATGGATGCCGCCACACTCGATAAGGATGCTCTGCTCTCGGGCCAGTTGGTTGAGCTTGGCACAGTCGAGACCCGCCGGGCCTTTTAGCCAGAAGCACGAGCCACCGTAGGTCGAAGGGACCGAGGATTGCGGCATATGCTTGGCCAGGGCATCGCCCATGCACTGCCAGCGGCTATGGAATACCTGGTGGATCTGCCTGAGCAGAGCGTCATGGTAGCCACGATCGAGAAACAGGGCCACGGCGCGCTGGTTGTTGGTCGGCGGATGACGCAGCATCAAACGGCGCAACGCCCTGGCCTCGCGGATCAGGGCCGGTGGCCCGACCATGTAGCCCAACCGTAGTCCCGGTGCCAGGGTCTTGGACAGGCTGCCGACGTAAATGACCCGGTTGTGCTTGTCCAGGCTCTTCAGGGCCGGAGTCGGATTGGCGAGATAGTTGGTTTCGCTCTCATAGTCGTCTTCGATGATCAGGAAATTGTCGATCTCGGCCATGTCGAGTAGCTGCCGACGTCGCTCGAGCGGCATGGTCACGGTAGTGGGCGACTGGTGACTGGGGGTGACATAGACCAACTGGCACTTGCCGATCTCCGGTTCCAGGCGCATGCCATGCTCATCGACCGGAAGCAACAGAACATTCTGCGTGAAGGTTCTGGCGATATTGTACATGTCGACATAGCCGGGATTTTCCATCCCGAAGCGTCTCCCAAGCTTCAGCAGGAGCATCGAGACGATCCACAATGCCTGCTGGGCCCCGACCGTGACCAGGATCTCGTCGGGGGACGCCCAGACGCCACGGCGAGGAAGCAGGCGCTTATGGATCTGCTCGATCAATAGCGGGTCGTCATCGTTGAGATGGTCCACCGACCAACTGCGAATGGCCGGGACACTCATGGAGTCACGACTGCATTCCCGCCAATGCTGGGTGGGAAACAGCTCTGGATCGATCTGGCCATACAGGAAGGGATAATCGTAGCGATGCCAATCGCTGGGCTTGTCGATGGTTTGCTGCTGTGACGGGCGCATGGTCAGCAGTTCCTCCCACGGCAAGCGCTCGGCATCGATATCGTCGAGACGCTCGGGCCTCTCGGCGCGCCCCTCCAGAATCTCCGGATTGACAAAATAGCCACTGCGGCTTCTGGCAATCAGATAGCCATCGTCAAGCAATTGCTCATAGGCCAGCATCACGGTATTGCGAGCGATGTGCAGCTCCCGCGCCAGCTTCCGGCTGGAAGGAAGTGCTTCGTCCAGCGGAATGTGGCCATCGAGGATGGCGCGAGCGATCTGCTCTCGCAACTGCTGCTGAAGGCTGGCAGGCAGGTCGGCATCGAGATGAAAAAGAAGCTGGCTCATGAAATGAAACCCTTGTGATTGCCTCAAGACTATATCGCTATCCCACCGCCTCGAAAATGAGGCAGGAAGCTTGGCATTACCGAGCCTCCTTCCTTGGTCTGCTTTGTCCTCTTCAGTCTATGCCTTCCCGGTTCGGGTTGTCCCCTTCCGAGCACCCGTGCCTCATGACCGCTCTTGCCCCGCTGGACCAATAGATGGGTTCGTACTGGTACTACTGATGATCCGGGTTGTGCGTGACAGTGAGTCCTGAGGTAGGGCGAAGCGCTACCGCATTTCAGGAAATCCCGGTAGGGGATCAGACCTGAATGGAAAAGACGGAAGCCCCATTTTTTGACATATCTCTATTGAGATATGACGGATAAAGGAGACGGCTGACTTCATACCAGAAAAATAGTCCAGGCGAGAGCCTTCGATTGAACACTCCAGTGATGACGATGGGAAATTTCTCACTGTCCAGACAAGAACAACCTGTGGAGAATGACATGCGACTATATAAATTGGTGATGCCCCTGGCAGTGTCTGCGGCAAGTCTTTTTCTCAGTGGCCATGCCATGGCAGAAACATGGAAGATGGCACTGGGTGACGCTGCGGGAGGAACTCAATACGAACTCGGTACTACCTTTGCGAATTTGCTGGAAGAGAGAACCGGCGGCGAGGTCACGGTGGACCTCTTTCCCAACGGTCAGCTCGGCAGTGAGCAGGACACCGTCAATAATGCCAGCATGGGGTTGCTCGACCTCTCGGTGCTGGCGATCAACAATATCACACCGTTCTCGCCCACCGTGGGGGTCATGACGCTCCCCTATGTCATCCAGAGCCCCGAGGACGCCAAGACGCTGACCCAGGGCAGTATCGGCGAGGAACTCACCGAGAACACCATTCGTGATGCCGGCGTGCGGATCCTGGCCTGGGCCTATTCCGGCTGTCGTCGGTTGACCAACTCCGCTCGACCCGTGGCCGAGCCGGCCGACCTCGATGGCTTGGTGATTCGGGTACCCAAGAACGAGATCATGATCTCGGCCTACCAGGCCTGGGGGGTCAACCCCAATCCGCTGGCCTGGTCGGAAACCTTCACCGCATTGCAGCAGGGAGTGGTGGACGGTCAGGACAATCCCTACATCACCATCGATGCCATGAAGTTCTACGAGGTGCAGAACTACGTCACTGACAGCTGCTATGTGTTCTCGATGGAACCGCTGATCATCAGCGAATCGAAGTTCCAGAGCCTCAGCCCAGAGATGCAGGAGATCGTACTGGAGGCAGGCAAGGAAGCGACCCAACGCAGCTACGATTACCTGCTGAATACCGAAGCCTCCATCAAGGAGAAGCTCGTCGAAGAACACGGCATGGAGATCGTTGCGCCTGCCAACGACGAGCAACAATGGATCGAGATGGCTACCCAGATCTGGCCGCAATTCTACGACAGCATCGGCGGCAAGGAAAAACTCGACGAGGCACTGGCCGCCTTAGGGCGTGCGCCAGCTCCCGCCGAGTGATGATGACCAAGGTCATATGGCTTGTTCCAACCACTGCACCGGCTCACGGAGTCGGTGCAGGTGCCAAGCATATCGATCCTGTTAGCTGGAGGGGCCAGCCATGAACAAAGATCCCATCTTGAAGCTCATCGACAACCTGGAAAACTATCTCTGTCAGTTTCTCCTGGTATCGTTTGTGGTCATTCTTTTTCTCCAGATCATATTGCGTAATGTGTTCAGCTATTCATTGCCATGGGGCGATGAGCTGGCGATCTATTGCTTCGTCTGGTTCGCCTATCTGGGAGCCGTTTATGCTGCGAAGAAGTCGGCGCATAACCGCGTCACGTTTCAGTTCAAGTTCTTCCCCAGGGTGGTGGAGAAGGCATGCGGTATCCTGACCGATGTGATCTGGCTTGTCTTCAACGCCGTGTTTGTTTATCTCAGCTATGACTTCGTCTTCAACAAGATGAATCTGTTCTGGAAGTCGCAGACATTGGGCATTCCCATGAAATACGTCTACATGATATTGCCCCTTGCCTTTGTCGTCATGTCCCTGCGAATCATTCAAAACAATTATCTGAAGTATGTGAAGAAGGTGGATCTGGTCGATCCCGAAACCCAGGGCGTCGAAGCGATGAAACGCTCCAGTGATTCGGGTGGCCTGACGCCCCGCCATCGGGAGGTATAACCATGGATTCGACCATCCTTTACATCCTGTTCGGCACGTTTTTCCTGCTCCTGATTCTCGGGGCCCCGATTACCGTGTCCCTGGGGGTGGCGGCGCTGGCGACTTACCTGTCGCTTGGCGAGAATCCCATGGCCTTCGTGCAGATGGCGTTCACCTCGGTGGGCTCCTTTCCACTGATGGCGTTGCCGGCCTTCATCCTGGCGGGAGCGTTGATGGAAGCGGCGGGGATTTCCAAGCGTCTGGTGGATATTGCCGAGGCCTTCGCTGGCCCGGTCACCGGAGGCCTTGCTGCCGCCACGGTATTTGCCTGCATGTTCTTCGGCGCGATCTCCGGCTCGGGGCCGGCCACTACAGCGGCGGTGGGCATGCTGATGATTCCCGCCATGGCCAACCGCGGCTACGACAAGGGCTATGGTTCTGCCATTACGGCCTCCTCCGGAGGGCTGGGGGTCGTCATCCCTCCTTCGATCCCCATGGTCATCTTCGGTATCTCCGGCATGGGCCTGCAACCGCCAGCCGAGGCGGTGGCTGCACACGGGACGTTTCAGACCCTGTCGATCCCCAAGCTTTTCATCGCCGGCATCTTCCCCGGGATGGTCATCGCTGCCTGCCTGCTCACCATCAACTACTTCATCTCACGCAAGCGTGGTTATCGGGGGCTGACCGACCGCTGGTCCTTCGCGCAGATTCGCGACACGTTGCGCAAGGGCGTGTGGTCGATACTGGCTCCGATCATCATCCTCGGCGGCATCTACAGTGGTCTCTTCACTCCCACGGAGTCCGCCATTGTGGCCATCTTCTACACCATCATCGTGGGCATCTTCCTGCACAAGGAGCTCAAGTGGATTCCGGCCATGCGCACTCTGGAAACCACCACCTGGATCACCGGTCGGGTCCTGCTGATCCTGTTCACCGCGACGGTCTTTGGGCGCCTGCTGGTCGAACAACGGGTACCAGCCTATATCGCCGAGGTCATGTTGGGGGTCACCGACAACCTGTACTTGATCTGGGCCATGATCATTTTCTTCCTGCTGTTCGTGGGCATGTTCATGGAAACCCTGGCGGCGATCATGATCCTGACACCGGTGCTGCTGCCGATCATGTACATGCTGGGCATGGATCCGGTGCATGTGGGAATCGTGGTGGTCTGTGCACTGGCGATCGGCTTCCAGACACCCCCGTTGGGAGAGAATTTGTTCGTTGCCTCGGGGATCGGCGGGGCCTCAATCGAAGAAATCTCGCTCAAGGCACTGCCCTTCGCCGGGGCCTCCATCATCGCACTCTTCATCATTGCCTACCTTCCCGGCATAGCGCTGTGGCTACCGAGCGTTCTCGGTTACTGATGAAGCGTCTCAACGACAAGGTAGGGGCCCGCCGGGCAAGGGGATGACGCCCTTGCCGAGGCTCCGAGGAGGAAGCATGGACCATCAGATCGGCAGGATACTGTGCTGCGTCGGCTTGCGTGACGACTGCGATGTGGTTCTCGAGCAGGCGGTAAGCCTGGCACTGGCCACCGGGGCCGAACTGCAGATACTGCATGCGGTCAAGTCGCTCTCCGACGATGTGATGAATACGCTCAAGGTCAATATCCGCAGCAAGGAGATGCTGGAAAATCTGATGCGCCAGCGACTCGAGCAGGCCCGGCAACAGCTGGCAACCCGGATGGAGACTTTCTGGAGCCAGCACCCCGACGTTCGCCAGGCATTGGGAGTGCAAGTGGCGCGGCTCGATGTCGTCGAGGGCTATCCCGCCTCGGTGATTGCCCGCCTGGCCGCCAAGCGGGGCTGCGACCTGATCGTCATGGCGGCCAACAAGCGCGGCTTCGCGGCCTCCTATGCGGGCAAGGTCACCCGGGGCGTCATCAAACGGACAACCATTCCCGTCGTCGTCGTGCCACCGGGGAAGAACCTATGATCCTCGAACGCGGAAAACAGGCCCTGCACTGGCCCCTTGGTTTTGCCAAGGGAGCGATGACCACGTTGCCCAAGGTGGGGCAGGGGGTGCTGATTTGCATCACCATCGCCCTGGCGACCACCTTCATCGCCGATCACTATGGCGGACCCACGCTGCTGTATGCCCTGCTGTTCGGCATGTCGCTGCACTTCCTGTCCGAAGACGAGCGTTGCATGGCCGGTATCGACTTCGCCGCTCGCTCCATCCTGCGCCTGGGGGTGGCGCTACTCGGCGTACGGATCACCATCGAGCAGGTCACGGAACTGGGCATCGGCCCGGTGGTGACGGTGGTCGCTGGTGTTGCGCTGACCATCCTGTTGGGGGTGCTGTTGGCCAGGCTGCTGGGGTTGCATCGCGACATGGGGCTGTTGACCGGCGGTTCGGTGGCGATCTGCGGGGCATCCGCGGCATTGGCGCTGTCGGCGGTGATGCCGCGTCACGAGACCAGCGAACGCAACACCATCCTCACCGTGGTGGGTGTGACCACGCTATCGACGATGGCCATGGTGACTTATCCGTTGCTCGTTGGCGTGCTCGGTCTCAGCGACAATCAGTCCGGTGTCTTTCTGGGGGGCACCATCCATGATGTGGCTCAGGTGGTGGGCGCCGGTTACATGATTTCCGAGAGTACCGGTGATGTGTCGACCTTCGTCAAGCTGCTGCGTGTCGCCATGCTGGTGCCGGCCGTCATGGGCTTCATGTTTCTGTTCCGTCGCGCCCGTCGCGAGGAGGGTAGTGGCAAGGTGCCGATGCTGCCGGGCTTCCTGGTGGCCTTCGTGCTGTTGGTGGTCGTCAACAGCCTGGGACTGATTCCTCCCCTGGTCACGGAAGGCTTCACCGACCTGTCGCGCTGGTGTCTGGTCACGGCGATTGCCGCCTTGGGGATCAAGACATCCTTTCAGAAGCTGGCGGTGGTCGGCTGGAAGCCGGTCATCCTGATGGCGGCTGAAACGCTCTTCCTGTTGTTGGTGGTGCTGGCCTTCATTTTGGTCGGTGGAGTAGGCAGCTGATACGGATCTGAATGCCTGGCTGAGCCGTGGCTATACCGGCCAGTGCACAATCAGCGCGATCAAGGCGAAGTGGCCGGGATACCAGGACAGCCACAGCCGGCGTGGCATCTTCAGCGTGACGTCGGGCACATGGCGAGCGGCGCCGGCCGCCAGCAACAAAATCATCAGGGTGGTCGCTACGGTGAAGGACTTGGCCATGTCGGAGCTGTTCATCAACCCGGCGAGGAACAGCAGCGGCACGGCCATGCCGACCGCCGGTAACCGCTCGGCCAGCGACTCGCCCGCGTGATGCAGGTGATACATCGCCAGCATGAACAACGGGATCAGCAGCAGGCCGCGGTGGCCGTATTCCACCCAATCGCCGAGCAGGGCCCATGCCACCAGCGAGGCGGCCGTGCCCAGCGCCAACCAGCGGGCATTCAGCTCGCCGTGTCGGTGCCGCTCGCTCAGGTCGCGTAGCCAGGCGCCCCAGGTGAGCCCTGCCGCCAGGGTGAAGCAGACGTTGAGGATCAGGGCATCCGAGGCGCGGGGCATCAGCATGTAAGGCAATTGGGCGACCAGGCCGATGACCAGAATACGGCGGGCGTAACGCAGCGGGTGACGGGTGTTGAACAGGCCGTGCCAGGCGACCATGGCGGCGAACAGCGGAAAGGCGATGCGGCCGATGGACGACCCCGCCCAGGCCAGGTCCCAGTCCGCCGGCAGCACATAGCGTGTCAGATGGTCGATGGTCATGGTGGCGAGCGCCAGCCACTGACCCCAGCCGGTCCAGCTCGACGACGGGCGGGAAATGTCGGTCACGGCGATGGCCGGTGCGGGCATCGTTACCTCCTCATGTAAGCGATGGCGGTAGGGGATGTGCGACATCCACCCGGCCTTGTCTCGGAAGCGGGAAACCATCAGGAACCGGGACGATAACGCCTGTCCTGATAAACCGACATGGGGCCGCCCCTGATGTCCTCGACCCATGTCGCCGGCTTGAGATAGCCCCAGGCGCGGTGAATGCCACCCTGGCTATCGGTGACGGCCAGTCGACGGCGTCGATAACCATCACGGGCATTGACCTCTTCGAGGCGGTCGAGTTCATCCAGGATAGGGTTGTCGACTCGGTAGAGTTCGCCCTGGACCCGGTGCCCCCGTCCCCCGGTATCGACCAGCACCGGCGTATAACTCGCGCCTTGCAGGACCAGGGGAAAAGGCTCGCAGGTTCGCGCGGTATCGAGGAACCTGGCTTTTGCCAGATAGCCGTCATGGTTGATGAACCCGCGCTTCAAGGTGCCGTAGACGAACAGTAGATGTTGCATCGAAGGCCTCCCGGGACGTTCAGAAGTGTCTGTGCCTGAACGCGCCCTAAGTTCCGGTTCGCTGCATTATGGTGAAACCATCATGGCGCAGGGCGCCTGGTGAGTGCACTATCGATTTTATCGATAGCTGAGGCGTCGCTGTGACCGATGATCTTTGCGATTTCCCCACGACTCTGCTCAGACTGACTCGTATCGAATTGTTACCAATCACAGGAACAACGAGACGCGATGCCAAGAACAATAAGACTCTACGTGCGCTACGTCGATGCCTTCAATCGCGGGGTAGGGCGTTTCATCATGTACCTGATCTTCGTGATGATCGCCGTCCTGCTGGCCTCCTCCATCGCGCGCACGGTATTCAACAGCCCATTCAATTGGGTGGTGGAATCCTCACAGTTCATGATGGTCGCCTATTTCCTGCTGGGTGGTGCCTATTCCATGCAAATGGGCGCCCATGTCCGGATGGATTTGATTTATGGCCGCCTGACGCGTCGACGCCGCGCCCTGATCGACGTGGTCACGATCCTGTTCTTGATGGTGTTCCTGGTGGCCTTGTTGCTGGGCGGCATCTCCAGTACCCAGTACGCGCTGCAATACGGCGAGCGCAGCTATTCTGCCTGGGCGCCACCGTTGGCCCCGATCAAGATCATCATGACCTTCGGCATCCTGTTGATGCTGTTGCAGGCGGTATCGACTCTCTTCAAGGACATCGCATTCGCCATCGGCAAGCCGCTTGCTGAGCACCCGGCCTTGAGCGAGGAGCGGTCATGAGTTACCAGATGATCGCGCTCACCATGTTCTCGTCCATGATGGTGCTGCTGCTGACCGGTCAGCGCGTCTTCGGCGTCATCGGTTTCGTGGGGGCGGCGGCCGCCATCCTGCTGTGGGGCGATGGCGGGATCGAGATGCCGTTCAACGCCAGTTTCGTGCTGCTCAACTGGTACCCCTTGCTGACCCTGCCGCTGTTCATCTTCATGGGCTATATGCTCTCCGAGTCCGGCATAGCGAGTGAACTCTACGACATGTTCCACGTGTGGATGGGCTCGCTGAAAGGCGGCCTGGCCGTCGGCACCATCGGTCTGATGGTGGTGGTTTCGGCCATGAACGGTCTGAGCGTCGCTGGTATGGCAATCGGTGCCAGCATTGCATTGCCGGAGCTGCTACGGCGCGGCTATGACAAGATCATGGTCACCGGGGTGGTGCAGGCGGGAAGCTCGTTGGGCATCCTGGTGCCGCCCAGTGTGGTACTGGTGCTCTACGGCATGATCGCCCGCCAGCCGGTAGGCAAGCTGTGGCTGGCCGGCGCCGTGCCGGGGTTGATGCTAGCGGCGATGTTCGTCCTTTACATCGTGATCCGTTGCCGTCTGCAGCCTGACCTGGCCCCGGCGCTGCCAGAGGAGGAGCGCCATCACACCGCTCGGGAAAAATTCAAGCTATTGCGAGCCGGCATCCTGCCGCTGCTGATCTTCTTCGCCATGACCGGGCTGTTCGTGCTTGGTGTGACCAGCCTGGTGGAAAGTGCGGCCGTGGGGGCGACATCGGCCCTGGTGGCGGCCTGGATCAAGGGGCGCCTGACCCGCCAGGTGATCGAGAATACCGTCCACAAGACGCTCGGCATCACCTGCATGTTCATGTGGATCATCCTCGCCGCGTTGTGCTTCGGGGCCGTGTTCGACGGGCTTGGTGCCGTGCGCGCCATCGAGGCGTTGTTTCTCGACCGTATCGGCATGGGCCCGTGGGAAATCCTGCTGATGATGCAGCTTTCCTACATTGTGATGGGGATGTTCCTCGATGACACCGCCATGCTGGTGATCGTGGCGCCGCTCTATGTGCCTCTGGTGATGAGCCTGGGGTTCGATCCGGTGTGGTACGGAGTGCTCTATACCATCACCGTGCAGATCGCCTATATGACGCCGCCGTTCGGCTACAACCTGTTCCTGATGCGAGCCATGGCGCCGCCGGAGATCTCGCTCGGCGATATCTACCGTTCGGTGTGGCCCTTCGTCACGATCATGTTGCTGGGCCTGGCCCTGGTCACGGCCTTCCCGCAGATCGCCATGTGGCTGCCTGACACCTTCTACGGGGTGCGACGCTGATCGTGCAAAGGCATCCCGTCCACCCACATCAGACAGGGAGAGTGAACGACCGGAACCCGGACACAGCGAAGATTCGACAACGAGTGATGACAACAAGCTCTTTCACCAGCAGGAGTCGATGAGATGACCAACAAGAACAGACGCGAGTTTCTCAAGAAGGCGGGAGTTGCCACGGCAGCCGGCGTGGGCGCTGCGACCTTCCCGGCCCCCTATGTGCACGCGCAATCCAAGATTCGCTGGCGACTCCAGACCTATGCCGGCCCTGCGCTTGCCGAGCATGTCATCAAGCCGTCGATCGATGCCTTCAACCGGGCGGCCAATGGGGAGATGGAAATCGAGCTGTACTTCTCCGACCAACTGGTGCCTACCAGCGAGCTGTTCCGCGCCATGCAACGTGGCACCATCGACGCCGTACAGAGTGACGACGACTCGATCAATGCCCCGGTGGATGTGTCGGTGTTCGGCGGCTACTTCCCCTTCGCCTCGCGCTACAGCCTCGATGTGCCGACGCTATTCCACCACTACGGTCTCAAGGAGATCTGGGAGGAGGCCTACGGCGAAATCGACAACGTCACCTGGCTGGGCTCGGGCGCCTGGGATCCTTGCAACTTCGTCACCCGCGATCCGATCCGCAGCCTCGAGGACCTCAAGGGCCAGCGTGTCTTCACCTTCCCCACGGCGGGACGTTTCCTGCAGCGCTTCGGCGTGGTACCGGTGACCCTGCCCTGGGAGGATATCGAGGTCGCCATGCAGACCGGCGAACTGGACGGCATCGCCTGGGCCGGTATCACCGAGGCCTATACCGTAGGCTGGGCCGATGTCAGCAACTACTACCTGACCAACAACATCTCCGGTGCCTGGTCGGGTTCCTATTTCGCCAATACCGAGCGCTGGGAGGCGCTACCCGAGCATCTCAAGACCCTGTACAGGCTATGTATGGACAGCTCTCACTATTACCGTCAGCACTGGTACTGGTGGGGCGAGGCGCACTACCGCACCAAGGGCGGCAAGCTCGAGCTGACCTCGATTCCCGAAGAGGAGTGGCAGACCATCGAGGACGAGGCGCTGGCGTTCTGGGACGAGATCGCTCAGGAGAGCGAACGTAGCGCCAAGCTGGTGCAAATCCTCAAGGACTATCGCCAGACCATGCAGCAGGCGGGGCCGCCGTACCGTTACAGCTAAGCGGATCCGGCGCCCGGGCGTCCACGGGCACACCTCATCAGGCTGTGTCCCGGGACGGATACGGGATAGGCTTGGAGCGATCAGCTTCCCGGGCTAAGGAGACAGGCATGCGTAGCGGTTTCGGGTTCGACCTGCGCAGCATGGAAATCTTTGTCGAGACCCTCGAACGCGGCAGCCAGACCGCCGCGGCCGAGAGTCTCGGCCTCAAGCAGTCGTCGGTGTCCCAGAGCCTGGCCAACCTCGAAGAGGCCCTGGGCGTGGCCCTGCTGGACCGCCATTCGCGCCCGCTGGAACCCACCAGCGCCGGCCGCTTCTTCTATGATCGTGCCAAGCGTCTGTTGAACGAAGCCCGAACCACGCGGCGCGAGCTGGTCTCGGGGGCTTTCGGCCGCCTGCATCAGGTTCGCATGGCACTGGTCGATTCGCTGGCTTCGGCCGTGGGACAGCCACTGATCGACGTCATCAAGCGCCATACCAACGACTATACCCTGACCACCGGACTGTCCCACATGCATGGCCATGCCCTGTTGACCCGTCATGTGGATATCATCATCTCCGACGACCGCCTGGAGAACTATGACGGCCTGGAGCGTCACGCCATCCTCGGCGAGCCTTTCGTTCTGGTGCTGCCGGCCGACTGGGCCGGACCGGTCGACAACCTGCGCTGGCTGGCGCGGCAACTGGATTTCGTGCGCTACACGCCGCAGTCGCTGATCGGTCAGAGCATCGAGCGGCATCTGCGGGTCAGCCAGTTGGAACTGCCGGCCCGGCTGCATCTCGACAATACCTTCGCCGTACTGGGCCTGGTCAGTGGCGGTGCCGGCTGGACCATCACCACCCCATTGTGCCTCTATCAGGCGGGTCTCGATCGCTTGCAGGTCCGAGTCGTGCCGCTGCCGACCGAGCCGTTGCGCCGTGAGTTGACGCTGGTGGCACGACGCGACGAACTGGGTGACCTGCCATCGCAACTGGCACGTGATAGCCGCCGCCTGCTGGAGCGACGCTATCGTGCCGAACTGGAACGGCACCTGCCATGGGTGCTGCCCGAGATCGTCACCTCGCGCTGATGCGGCGGATGGAGTCCCCGTACCGGCGCCGAAGGGAGTTCCGGATGCCCCTTGCGAGTGCATTATCGAGCTTTTCGATGGAAACGCGGTCAGCCCCACCGATGCTGTTTGCGCCTTGTCTCGAACCCCCCTCACACTGCCTGGGCGCACCAATGATTGGCAGCGGTAGGGCGTCTACGCCACCTCCGTGACTTCAACCATGACAAATACAAGTGTTGGGGGTATTCGATGAGCCATTCCCGCCTGTCCACCGCCTCGGTGGACTACGAAACGGTCGACAAGGCGTATCTCGACAAGCGCAAGCTGAAGAAGGGCGCAGCGGGCTGGATTCTGCTGGCCAGTCTCGGCGTGTCCTATGTGATTTCCGGCGACTATGCCGGCTGGAACTTCGGTCTCGCGGCCGGCGGCTTCGGCGGCATGCTGGTCGCCACCATCCTGATGGCGATCATGTACACGGCCATGGTGCTGTCGATCGCCGAATTGTCCTCCTCACTGCCTACCGCCGGGGGTGGCTACAGCTTCGCCCGGCGTGCCTTCGGCCCTTGGGGTGGCTACATCACCGGCACGGCGATCCTGTTGGAATACGCCATCGCGCCGGCGGCCATCGCCATCTTCATCGGTGGCTATGTCAACGAACTGATAGGTCTCAACGGTCCGCTGGTCTATGCGGCCTTCTACGCGCTGTTCGTCGGTATCCACCTGTGGGGAGCCGGCGAGGCCCTGAAGATCATGATGGGAATCACCGCCCTGGCGGTCATTGCCATCGTCGTCTTCGTGGTCGGCATGCTGCCGCACTTCAGCTTGAGCAATCTATTCGATATCCAGGTCAACTCCAGCGCCGTAGGGGCCTCGGCCTTTCTGCCCGAAGGTTTCATCGGCATCTGGGGCGCACTGCCGTTTGCCATCTGGCTGTTCCTGGCGGTGGAGGGCGTGCCCCTGGCCGCCGAGGAGGCTGGCGACCCGGCCCGCGACATGCCACGTGGCATCATCACCGCCATGCTGGTGCTGCTGGTGTTCGGCACCTGCGTGCTGCTGCTGGCGCCGGGCGGGGCCGGCGCGGCGGCGATGAGCGAGCACGCCGCACCGTTGGTCGGCGCCCTGCAGGCGGTCTACGGGACCGACTCCTGGGCCGCGGGCTTCGTCAATCTGGTGGGACTGGCCGGCCTGATCGCCTCCTTCTTCTCGATCATCTATGGCTACTCACGTCAGACCTTCGCCCTGTCGCGGGCCGGTTACCTGCCGCGCTGGCTGTCGGTGACCGGCGGGCGCAAGGTGCCCTTCCTGGCCCTGATCGTGCCCGGGGTGATCGGTTTCCTGCTGTCGCTGACCGGCAAGGGCGATCTGATGATCACCATGGCGGTGTTCGGGGCCACCATCTCCTACGCCATGATGACCCTGTCGCACATCCTGCTGCGCCGTCGCGAGCCGGAACTCGAGCGCCCCTACCGTACCCCGGGTGGCACCTTGACCTCGGGCGTGGCCTTCGTGCTGGCCATCGTCGCCTTTCTCTCGACCTTCGTCGTCAGCGTGGAAGCGGCGCTGTGGTCGGCCGTGTTCTACGCCGTCATGCTCGCCTATTTTGGTGTTTATAGCCGTCATCATCTGGTGGCCCAGGCGCCGGAAGAAGAGTTTGAAGCCATTGCCCTGGCCGAGCGGGAACTCTCGGGCGACGCGGCCGCCGAAGGAGCCTAGCAAGAGGTGCCTCGGCAACCTGCTCGTGACGGAACACCGCGGAACCGGTAAGCGCAACAACAACAGTCAAGATCGAGGGTAGTTCGATGAGCCGAATGCAAGCGAGAGACATCAAGACCGCGGAAGAGGCTCGACGTATCGTCGAGGAGCGTGGCTTGAGCCACGTCAAGGTGGGCATGTTCGACATCGACGGCGTGATGCTCGGCAAGTACATGCAGCGTGACAAGTTCTTCTCGGCCCTGGAAGACGGTTTCGCCTTCTGTGACGTCGTATTGGGGTGGGACAGCAAGGATGAACTCTACGACAACGTCAAGTTCACCGGCTGGCATACCGGCTATCCCGATGCGCCGCTGAAGATCGTGCCCGACAGCTGCCGTGATCTGCCCTGTGAAGGCGACATGCTGCTGTTCCTGGCCGAGTTCGCCGGCCCGGCCGGGGAGCTCTGCCCGCGTGGGCTATTGAAGCGTGTGCTGGAACGCGGGCGCACGATGGGCTTCGAGGCCTTCGGCTCCCTGGAGTACGAGTTCTTCCTGTTCCAGGAGACACCGGAGTCGGTACGCGAGAAGGGCTTCCGCAATCTCAAGCCGCTGACGCCGGACATGATGGGTTATTCGATGCTGCGCAGCTCGGTGCACAGCGAGCTCTATCGTGAGTTGCTGGCGCTGGCGGAAACCATGGATTTCCCGATCGAGGGACTGCATACCGAAACCGGACCCGGGGTGATCGAGGCGGCCATCGGCGTGGATAGCGCCCTGGCGGCCGGCGACAAGGGCGCGTTGTTCAAGGTCTTCACCAAGGTCTGGGCCCAACGGCGTGGCCTGATGGCCACCTTCATGGCCAAGTGGTCGCCCGACTACCCCGGCCAAAGTGGGCATATCCACTTGTCGCTGCGGGAGAGCGACAGCGGCAAGTCGGCGTTCTTCGATGCCGAGAAGCCCTACCAGATGAGCGATGTGCAGCGCCACTTCGTGGCCGGTCAGCAGAAGCTGATGCCGGAGTTCCTGGCCATGTTCGCGCCGACCATCAACAGCTACACGCGCTTGATCCCCGGTTTCTGGGCGCCTACCGACGCCACCTGGGGGGTGGAGAACCGTACCACGGCGCTGCGCGTGATCCCGGGCTCGGACAAGTCGCAACGGGTTGAATACCGCCTCGGCAGCGCCGATGCCAACCCTTATCTGGCACTGGCGGCGGCCATCGGTGCCGGCCTTTACGGCATCGAGCACCAACTCGAGCCCGACGAGCAGGTCAAGGGCAATGCCTACGAACTCGACCACCCCGAACACCAGGCCCTGCCGCGCACCCTGTGGGAGGCCGCCCAGCGGCTGAAGGCTTCCGAAGCGGCTCGGGAACTGTTCGGCGATGCCTTCGTCGAGCATTTCGCCGCGACGCGGGAGTGGGAGGAGCGGCAGTTCCGCAAGCACATCACCGACTGGGAGTTGGATCGCTATTTCGAAATCATCTGAGCTACGGGCTACGGGCTACGGGCTACGGGCTACGGGCTACGGGCTACGGGCTACGGGCTACGGGCGGTTTTGGGGTTCGCGGCTCGAGGCTTTACACGATTCGTCGCCGGAAACGAGAGGATCAAGACACTATGACCACACAAAAGACGATTTCCCCGGTCGACGGTTCGCTCTACGTCGAGCGTGAACAGGCCGATGCGGCCCAGGTGGAGGCGACCCTCGAGCGGGCGGTGGCGACGCAACGGAGGTGGCGCGAGGTGTCGCTGGGGGAGCGCGCCAGGTTGTGTTCGGCAATGGTCGATGCCTTTGTCGCCCGCCGTGACGAGTTGGCCGAGGAGCTGACCTGGCAGATGGGCCGGCCGATCGCTGCCGCCGGGGGCGAGGTTGGCGGTTTCGAGGAGCGTGCACGCAGCATGATCGGTCTGGCCGAGCCGGCGCTGGCGCCGATCGAGCTTCCCGACAAGCCGGGCTTTACCCGCTATATCACCCGTGAGTCGCTGGGGGTGTCATTCATCGTCGCACCCTGGAACTTTCCGTTCATGACCGCGGTGAACGCCATCGTGCCGGCGATCATGGCCGGCAATACGGTGATCCTCAAGCACTCGGCCCAGACGCCGTTGTGTGCCGAGCGCATCCAGCAGGCCTTCGACGAGGCCGGGTTGCCGGAAGGCGTCTTCCAGCACCTGCATCTGTCGCACGAGGCCACCGAGGCACTGATCCGTGACGGCCGGATCGACCATGTGTCCTTCACCGGGTCGGTGGCTGGGGGTGCGATGGTCGAGCGCAACGTGGCCGGGCGTTTCATCGCCACCGGCCTCGAGCTGGGGGGCAAGGACCCGGCCTATATTCGTGCCGACGTCGACCTCGACAGTGCCATCGAGGGGGTGCTGGACGGGGCCTTCTTCAACTCCGGCCAGAGCTGCTGCGGCATTGAGCGGATCTACGTGAATCGTGAGATCTTCGAGGCCTTCGTCGAGCGCGCGGTGGCCTGGGTCAAACAGCTCAGGCTCGGCAATCCCACCGATCCCGCGACCACCCTGGGGCCGATGGTCAAACCGACGGCGGCCGATTTCGTGCGTAGCCAGATCGAGGACGCGGTGGCACAGGGGGCCAAGGCCTGGATCGATCCCGGCGATTATCCGCTCTCCATGCCCGGCAGTGCCTATCTGGCACCGCAGATCCTGACGGGCGTCGACCATTCGATGCGGGTCATGCATGAGGAGAGTTTCGGCCCGGTGGTGGGGATCATGCCGGTGGATTCCGACGACGAGGCCGTGCGTCTGATGAACGACAGTGACTTCGGCCTGACCGCGGCGGTCTTCACCCGCGATATCGCCGCCGGCGAGGCCATCGCGCGACGCCTGGAGGCCGGCACGGTATTCACCAATCGCTGCGACTACCTGGACCCCGAGCTGGCCTGGACCGGCGTCAAGCACTCGGGCCGCGGCTGTTCGTTGTCGCGCCTCGGATACGAGACGCTGACGAGGCCCAAATCATTTCATTTGAAGCATGCTTGAAGCCGTAAGCCGTAAGCTAGAGGTCGAATTGGTTTTTCTTACAGCTTCAAGCTTCCGGCTCTGACGAAGAGAGGTCACCATGAGCCAACAAGATATGACTCAGTTCACCACCGGCTGGAACTATCCGGCCCAGATCCTCACCGGTGTCGGGCGCATCCGCGAGTTGCCCGGTGCCTGCAAGGCGCACGGCATGCAAGCGCCGCTACTGGTCACCGATCCGGGGCTGGCGGGATTGCCGATGGTCCGCGACCTGGTCCAGGCCTGCCATGACGAAGGGCTGGATATTGCCGTGTTCAGCGAGATCAAGGGCAACCCCACCGGCAAGAACGTGTTGGATGGCGTAGCGGCCTTTCGTGAGGGCGGCCATGACGGCGTGATCGCCTTCGGCGGTGGCTCGGGGCTGGATGCCGCCAAGGCGGTGGCGCTGATGGCCAACCAACGCCAGGACCTGTCGCTATGGGCGCTGGAGGACGTCGGTGACAACTGGAAGAATGCCGACGCCGAGGCCATCGTGCCCATAGTCGCCGTACCCACCACCGCGGGCACCGGCTCCGAGGTCGGCCGTGCTTCGGTGATCACCGACGAGGTCGAGCACGTCAAGCGCGTCATCTTCCACCCGGGCATGGTGCCGGCCACGGTGATCCTCGATCCCGAGCTGACCACCGGTCTGCCGCCCGCGATCACCGCCGCTACCGGCATGGATGCGTTGTCGCACTGCATGGAAGCCTGGTGTTCGCCGCTCTATCACCCCATGGCCGAGGGCATCGCCGTCGAAGGCATGCGCCGCGTTCGCGACTTCCTGCCGCGCGCCCATGTCGACGGCGGCGACCTCGAGGCACGCATGAACATGCTGGTGGCGTCGATGATGGGCGCGACCGCCTTCCAGCGCGGGCTGGGGGCCATGCACGCCCTGGCGCATCCGCTCGGCGCTCTCTATGACGCCCACCACGGCACGCTCAATGCGGTGTTGATGCCCTATGTGCTGCGTGCCAACGAGTGTGTCATCGGCGAGCCCATGGTCCGTCTGGGACGTTATCTCGACCTGCGCCAGCCCGGTACCGCAGCGGTGATCGACTGGGTGCTGGAGCTGCGCGAACGACTGGGGATTCCGCATACCCTGGCGGAACTCGATATCGACACCCGTCAGGCCGACAAGGTCGGGCAGATGGCGGTGGCGGATCCCTCCTCCGGCACCAACCCCATCGCCTTCGACGCCGGGCAGTACCGCGAGATCTTCGTCAAGGCCGTCGAAGGACACCTCTAAGCGGATGAACGTGGGCCGCGGTTCCGGGCGGCATAAACAGCAAGGAGATTCATCGATGCGTATAGGGCTTCTGCAATGCGATGACGTGGCGCCGGAACTGCGCGATGAGCATGGCAATTACCCCGAGATGTTCCAGCGGCTGTTCACATCGGTGGATCCGACCCTGACGTTTCGCGTATGGCGTTGTCTGGACGGCGAGATTCCCGACGATGTGGACGCCGTGGACGCCTGGGTGACCACCGGTTCCAAGTTCGGTGTCAACGATGGCCTGGCCTGGGTCGACGAGCTGTGTGGCTTCGTGTGCAAGCTGTGGGAGGCCGGCAAGCCGTTGGTCGGCGTGTGCTTCGGCCATCAGGTGATCGCCAAGGCACTGGGCGGCAAGGTGATCAAGAGCCCCCGCGGCTGGGGGGTGGGGATGTCGTTCAACCGGGTCACCGAACATGCCGCGTGGATGGAACCCTGGCAACCGAGCCTGGATCTGCTGGTCAGCCACCAGGACCAGGTGGAGGAACTGCCGCCCCAGAGCCGGGTGCTGGCGGAAAGCGATTTCTGCCCCTTCTACCTGATGCAGGTCGGCGAGCATTTCCTCGGCGTGCAGGGTCACCCGGAGTTTCCCAAACCCTACTCCCGCGACCTGATGCGGCTACGCAGCCACCTGGTGGGCACCGAGCGGGTCGGCGAGGGATTGGCCTCGCTCGACGCCCCGGTCGACGACCACCTGATGGTGCGTTGGATCCTCAACTTCCTGCGCTCGCGACAGCCGCGCTCGGGTTAGCCTGGTGGGAGTGGCCGGGAGTCGTGGTCCGCAACAGCCGTAGCCCATTGGCCACCACCAGCAGGCTGGCGCCCATGTCGGCGAACACCGCCATCCACAGGGTGGCATGGCCGGTGAAGGCCAGGGCCAGGAATACCACCTTGATGCCGATGGCGAAGGCGATGTTCTGGATCAGCACGGAGCGCGTGGCCCGGGACAGTCGCACGAAGGTCGGCAGCTTGCGCAGGTCGTCGTCCATCAGCGCCACGTCGGCGGTTTCGATGGCAGTGTCGCTGCCGGCAGCGCCCATGGCGAAGCCGATATCGGCTCGGGCGAGGGCCGGAGCGTCGTTGATGCCGTCGCCGACCATGCCGATGGTGCCTCGTCTGGCGCGGTCCTCGATGGCTGCCAGCTTGTCCTCGGGGAGTAGCAGCCCCCGGGCTTCATCGATGCCGGCTTCGCGAGAGATAGTGGCAACGCTCGCGGCGTTGTCGCCACTGAGCAATAAGGTCTTCACCCCTAGCTGATGCAGTGCTTCGATGGCCTCGGCGCTGGTCACCTTGAGCGGGTCGGCGACGGTGAACAGGGCCAGGACTCGGTGCTCATCACCCAGGACCACCACGCTGTGCCCTCGGTGCTCCCAGGTCTCGAGTTGGGCTTCCAGATCCGGCGTGCACAGGCCACGCTCCTCCACCAGGCGATGATTGCCGAGCCACAGCGTTCGAGCCTGGATGTCGCCTTGTACGCCACGTCCGGGCAATTCGTGAAAGGCGTCCACCTCGGTCAAGTCGATACCGTCCTGCTCGGCGGCCTCGTGGATCGCCCGAGACACCGGATGGTTGGAGCGCCCGGCCAGGCTTGCAGCCCACTGCCGGAGCCGTGACTCCGTGGCCTCGTCGGCGTCGCTCACCAGCGCTTGCCAATGTCGCTGACGTGGCTGGCCTTGCGTCAGGGTGCCGGTCTTGTCGAACGCTAGCCAGTCCAGGCGATGGCCCTGTTCGAGAAAGCTGCCGCCCTTGATCAGGATGCCGCCACGCGCGGCAGCCGACAGACCGCTGACGATGGTCACCGGGGTCGAGATCACCAGGGCGCAGGGACAGGCGATCACCAGCAGCACCAGCGCGCGGTAGACGCCATCGAGCCAGGCGCCGGCGAAGAGCAGCGGCCACAGCAATGCGGTAGCGATGGCGAGGGCGAATACCGCCGGGGTATAGATGGCGGAGAAACGGTCGACGAAGCGCTGGGTTGGCGCACGGCTGGCCTGGGCCTGTTCCACGGCATGGATGATACGAGCGAGCGTCGTGTCGTTGGCCAGGCGAGAGGTGCGATAGTCGAATTCACCATGGCGATTGATGCTGCCGGCGAAAACCGTATCTCCGGGCGTCTTGTCATGGGGCAGGCTCTCGCCGGTGATCGGCGATTCGTCGAGCGCCGGATGGCCGCGAGTGATTTCCCCATCCAGTGCCACCCGCTCGCCGGCACGTACCCGAACCAGGCTGCCGATGGTGATCTGGTCGGCTTCCATGTCTCGCCACTTGCCGTCGGGTTGCTGTACTCGGGCCTGCTGGGGAGTCAGCGCCAGTAGCTCGCGGATGGCGTGGCGAGCGCGGTCCAGGGAGCGGGCCTCGATACGCTCGGCGAGGGTGAACAATACGATCACCATGGCGGCCTCGGCCCAGTGGCCGATCAGCAGCGCGCCGGTCACCGCCACGCTCATCAGCGCATTGATGTTGAGCGTGCGATGACGCAGCGCCACCATGCCCTTGCGCCAAGTGGGCAGGCCGACCATGGCGATGGCGGACAGGGCCAGCAGCGCCGGTGCCCACGGGGTGGCGAAGTCTCCCCATGCGGCCAGTTCGGCACCCAGGGCGATCAGGGCGGCCAGGATCAGCGGCCACCAGCGCTCGCGCGGCTGCTGGGGGGCTTCGCCTTGGGTGCCCTGAGTATCAAGCGGCTCCGGCGTCATGCCCAGGCGGCGAATGCTGGCCTCGAGTGTCTCGCGGTCGGCCCCTTGGTGATGAACGGTCAGTACCCGTGCCATCAGATCGAAATCCAGGGCGGTGACCCCTTCTTCCTTGCCTAGCGCCTTACGCAGCAATGCTTCCTCGGTGGGGCAATCCATTTCCTGGATGCGTAGGCGCAGGGTGTCGCTACCCGGTGGGGCTGGCGTGGCCTGGCTCACGGTGTTGGCGTGCTTCCCCCCACAGCAGGGATCTGAGACACAGTGTCGAGACATGACGAACTCCTGGTGGCTGCGTGCATGTTCAATGACACACCCTGTAGTCACTACAGGGTCAAGCAGGATCGTCTTTCGGTGAGTGCCTAGAGCCAGTTCTTGTGCTTGAAGTACAGATACGGCGAGATCCCGGCAACGGCCATCAGGCCCAGTGCGAAGGGGTAGCCGAAGGGCCATGAGAGTTCGGGCATGACTTCGAAGTTCATGCCGTAGATGCTGGCGATCATGGTGGGGGGGAGGAAGACCACGGCGGCGATCGAGAAGATCTTGATGATCTGGTTCTGCTGGATGTTGATGAAACCCTGGGTGGAATCCATCAGGAAGTTGATCTTGTCGAACAAGAATGAGGTGTGCGTCATCAGCGTTTCGACGTCGCGCATCACTTCGCGGGCCGTTTCCTGGAGTTCGGGGCTGCTGCGCAGGTGTCGGATCAGGAACAGCATCGAGCGCTGGGTATCCATCAGGCACAGGCGGATCTTGCCGTTGCTGTCCTCGAGCTTCGCCAGTTGGTCGATGGCATCCTCGAGGTCGGAATCTTCCTCTTCCAGCACCAGATGGCTGACGTCCTCGAGTTTGCGATGAATGTCCTCCAGGGTATCGGCGAGGTTCTCCACCTTCTGCTCGAAGATCGTCAGCATCAGCGACTGCACCGAGTCGGTTTCCACCTGGCCGCTGCGTGCACGCAAGCGCAGCAGGCGAAAGTCGGCGATCTCGGCGTCGCGGAAGGTGATCAGCCGCTCGGGCTGCAGGATGAAGGCGACGGTGGTGTTGCCGTGGCGGCCTTCGCTCTGCGACAGGAACAGCGAGTGCACGTGAATGCCGTCGGCATCGACGAAATAGCGCGCCGATGATTCGATCTCCTCCACGTCGTCGGTGGCCGGCAACTCGTCGGCGAGGAAGGCATTGAGCCGCTCGCGCTCATCCTCGT
Source organism: Litchfieldella rifensis (assembly GCF_042646605.1). Lineage (NCBI taxonomy): Bacteria > Pseudomonadati > Pseudomonadota > Gammaproteobacteria > Oceanospirillales > Halomonadaceae > Litchfieldella > Litchfieldella rifensis. The sequence continues at coordinate 254,495 of NZ_JBHRUG010000048.1, forward strand.
CGGGTTCGTGGGCATCGATCCAGGTGGCATTGGCAAGGCGCTGGGACAGCGGTTGGGCGTCTTTGGTGACTTCTTGAATGGTCCGGCGATTGAGCTGAAAGGTGCGAATCATCGATGTCCCTGACTGGTCGCGTTACGTTTGCACAGATTAGGCGTTTGCGGCCACCAAGCCAACTGCGTTGGCCGGGTTCTCGCCGTGGAACGCTTTGAGATCCTTCCTTGTCCGACAGAAACACCCTATAGTAACTATAAGGTTTGCCGCGGGAGAAGCGCAGCATGAAAATCGGTGAGCTGGCCCGGCGCGTGGGCTGTCAGGTGGAGACCATTCGCTACTACGAACGTGAGGGGCTGTTGCCGATGCCGGCGCGCAGCGCGGCCAACTATCGCCTGTATGGCGAGGCCCACGCCGAGCGACTCGGCTTTATTCGCCACTGCCGGGCGCTGGACATGACCCTCGGCGAGATCCGCTCGCTGCTCGATTACCATGACCACCCCAAGCAACCCTGTCACGAGGCCGATACCCTGATCGACGAGCACCTGGCCCACGTGGAGTCGCGCATCGCCCAGCTACAGGCGCTCAAGCAGGCCCTGGTCAAGCTGCGCGCGAGGTGCAACGGCGAAAGCGCGGCCAGCGACTGCGGCATCCTCAACGAACTCGCCCGCCCACTGAAGAGCGAAGAGTTGCCACCGGTTGAGACTGGCGAAGCCCATGTGGCGGGGACTCACCGTGGGGTGTGAGTCAACACGCTGGGGGGCGTAACGGCAGGCGGCCTCCTCCGGGAGACCCGGAGGAGCCGGCGAGATCACTTGGCGTTGTTGTTGCCGAAGTAGCGGTTGTAGATCTCGTCGTAGGTACCGTTTTCCTTGAGCGTGGCCAGGGCCTCGTTGAACCTCGCGGCCAATTCCTCGTCACGCTGGCGGAAGGCGATGCCGAAGCCGTCGCCGAAGTACTTCTTGGGCTCGGTGATCATCTCGCCGACCACCTTGTAGTTACCCGCTTCGCTGTCGAGCAGGGTGGCCTTGCCGATCGGGAAATCGAGGAACACGATGTCCAGGCGCCCGGCATCCATGTCCAGCACCATGTCGTCGGCGGTGGCGTAGCGGTTGATATCGGCCACGTCGCCGAAGTTGTCGGTCACGTAGTTGTCCTGCAGGGTGCCACGCTGCACGCCGATGGTCTTGCCTTCCAGGGCTTCTGCATTGGGCGTTTCGATATCGCTGTCGGCCGGCGCGAACCAGGCGGACGGCGGCGTGATGTACGGATCCGAGAACAGTACCTGTTCGCGACGCTCGTCGTTGATGGTCATCGACGACATGATCGCGTCGTACTTGCGCGACAGCAGGCCGGGGATGATGCCGTCCCAGCCTTGTACGATCCATTCGCATTCGATGCCCATCTCTGCGCACAGGGCGTTGCCCAGGTCGATGTCGAACCCGGTCAGTTCGCCATCGGGGGTACGGTACTCCATCGGCTCGTAGGGAACGTCGACGCCGAAACGAACTTCCTCGTATTCACGTGCCTGGGAGGTACCGGCCACCAGTGCGGCACCCAGGATCGCGATGGTAAGCAGCTTTTTCATGGTGTGTCTCTCTGTCATTGTATGTATTCACTCAAGGTGAGGACTCGATCACGGTAGCGCAGCTTGGCGTGACTCGAAAGAGGGGAAATCCTTCTGTCAGAGCGATTTCCCAACGCTCGTTTGACGCTCGCCGCTCACTGACTGGCTGGCTTGAGGTGAGCCAGCAGGCGTTTCTCCAGATAACGGAACAGATACAGAATCGCGAACGTCAGACACAGATAGATCGCCGCCACGAACAGGAACGCCTCGAAGGGAGCGTAGTAGCGAGCATAGACGAAGCGTGCCGCCCCGGTGAGGTCCATGATGGTGACCACGCTGGCGATGGCGCTGGCGTGCAGCATGAAGATCACCTCGTTGCCATAGCTCGGCAAGGCGCGACGGAAGGCGCTGGGCAGGATGATGCGGCGCATCATCAGAGCCCGTGACATGCCGTAGGCCCGCGCCGCCTCGATCTCGCCACGCGGCGTGGCCTTGATGGCGCCATGGAAGATCTCGGTGGTATAGGCGGCCGTGTTCAGGGTGAAGGCGATCAGCGCCGGATAGAAGGGCTTCTCGAGGATCAGCCACAGCCAGGTGTCCTGGATCCCTTCGACGAACACCACGCCGTAGTAGATCAGATAGAGCTGGACCAGCAGTGGCGTGCCGCGGAACACATAGGTGTAGAAGAAGATTGGCAGCTTGATCCACTTGCGCTGGGAGCCGCGTCCGATGGCCAGCGGCACCGCCAGCACCAGGCCGATGACCAGCGACAGGAACACCAGTTGCACGGTGGTGGCCAGCCCTCTGCCGTAATAGCTGAGCGTCTGGGCGTTGAAGATAGTGTTGTCGGACAGCAACTCGGTGAGGTTTGCGATCAGTGCTTCCATCAGTGCGACTCCCCGAAACCGACGCTATAGCGTTTCTGCAAGCGGGCGAAACCCCACTCGGAGAACGTGGCGATCAGCAGGTAGATCGCCGCGACGATGATCATGAAGGTGAAGGGCTCACGGGTGGCCTTGGATGCCTCCGAGGCGACGCGCACCATGTCCGACAGCCCGATCACCGAGACCAGGGCGGTGGTCTTGAGCAGCACCATCCAGTTGTTGGACAGCCCCGGCAGGGCATGCCGCATCATCAGCGGGAAGCGGATACGCCGAAAGACCAGCCACTGGCTCATGCCATAGGCGCGGCCGGCCTCGATCTGGCCACTGTCGACCGCCAGGAAGGCGCCGCGGAAGGTCTCGCCCATGTAGGCGCCGAAAATCAGGCCGATGGTGATGACGCCAGCGACGAACTCGTTGACATTGATGAAGATGTCGATGTCGTAGCGGTCGTAGAGCATGTCGGTGAACATGTTGATGCCGATCTGGCCACCGAAGAACATCAGCATCATCAGCACCAGGTCGGGCACGCCGCGAATGATGGTGGTGTAGAGCGTGCCCACCCGATGCAGCAGCCAGTTACGCGACATCTTGGCACTGGCGGTGAGTAGGCCGAGCACGATGGCCAGGATCAGCGACAGGATCGCCAACTCGATGGTGATGAGGGCACCTTCGAGTAGCCGGGGGCCATAACCATGCAGATCTATCATGTGTCTCTCCTTTCCCGGGTCACCCGTCAGTGCTTGGGCGCCAGGAACTGCTTGAGGCGCTCCGAACTGGGGTTGCCGAGCACCTCGGCGGGTGGGCCGGCTTCTTCCACCACGCCCTGATGCAGGTAGATCACCTGGGTGGACACGTCGCGGGCGAAGGACATCTCATGCGTTACCACGATCATGGTGCGACCTTCCTCGGCCAGGTCGCGCATGACCTTGAGCACATCGCCGACCAACTCCGGATCGAGCGCCGAGGTGGGCTCGTCGAACAGCATCACCTCGGGGTCCATGGCCAGGGCACGGGCGATGGCGCCGCGTTGCTGCTGACCGCCGGACATCTGGGCCGGGTAGTAATCGGCGTGGTTGGCCAGGCCGACCCGCTCGAGTAACGCGCGCCCCTTTTCGACCGCGTCCTTCTTCGACTTGCCGAGCACATGGATCGGCGCTTCGATGACATTCTCGAGCAGGGTCATGTGAGCCCACAGGTTGAAGCTCTGGAACACCATCGACAGTTTGGCGCGCATGCTCACGACCTGCTTCCAGTCGGCGGGTTCGCGGCCGTGGCGGGTCTGTTTGAAGCGAATTTCCTCGCCATGCACGATCAGGTCGCCTTCATTGGGCTGTTCGAGCAGGTTCATGCAACGCAGGAAGGTACTCTTGCCGGACCCAGAGGCGCCGATCAGGGTGATGACATCGCCCTTGTGGGCCTGCAGGGAAAGGCCCTTGAGGACCTCGGTGTCGCCGAAGCGCTTCTTGATGTTGCGCACTTCCAGCGGAATGGGCGTATCGGCCATATCGGACTCCAGAGCTTCTTGATGTACCGCCAGGGGTGCTGCAAGCGGTGTTGACGAGCGTGGCGGGCGCGAAAAGGGGGCGATTCTAGCAGGCCAGCCGCGTTTGGGCAGAGCCTGATAGCGATATGGGGGTACGACTTTTGGCTAATCCTGAAAGAGTATAGATCATGGGAAACGCCTATAGCTTGTTGTTATGTTGGATGAATATGCTTTCCATTTGATATCTCGTAGAGCAAGTCGCTGATCAGTGCCCGGTCAGTCCTGTTGCGGTCAACTCGGTGCTGGTGCCGGTGCCACCAGCAAGGCGGCTCGCGCTCCGATCTCTACCTCGGCATTGGGAAACACCACCGCCAGCGGGTGCTCTCCCACGACGAAATCACCGGCCTCGGCATCACGGGCCAGGCAGGTGCCCGGGGCGAATTCGGTGAAGTTCGGCGTATCGTCGGCGAAGCACAGGCTGAAGTCCTCGGCATTACGCATCAGCTCATGTTCGACACGGAAGAATGCCATGCGCGAGAGGTCGGCTCCGGCTGGCTCGCGCCCCTCGATCAGCGCTTCCAACAGAGCGCGCATTGGCCGCAGGGTAGCCAGATCATTGTCGCCGAATGGTGCCACCTTGCCCAATTCCAGGGTGAACGACTGGGCACCATGATAATGCTTGGAATAGTGCGAGAAGGTCCAGCTAGGCCGGTGCTGATGAAGGACCGCCTGGATTCCTGCGGCGGCCAGCCAGCGCCAATGTGCGGCGTCGATAGTCGTTGCCGCAAAGGGCTCGACGGCGAAGCGCGGGTACCGGCTGCTGCGAATCGCCGTGTGCATATCGTAATGCAGGGGTTCCAGGCTCGGATGCCGACCGTAGAAGGCATCCACCGCGGCCATCAACTGCCGGGCACGCTCAGGCTCTTCACCGTCCTCCGCCAGGTCGCGGCGAAACAGCCGATTGAGGTTGGTGGCGATGAAGCGCTGTCCCGCGCGGACGGCGGGGATATTGCCGATCAGCACCAGCACCGGGGCCCCCAGGCGCACCAGCCCCGCTTCGAGGCGCGACAGCAGTTCGCCCAGCAATTCGATGGGGGCGGTCTCATTGCCGTGGATGCCGACCGACAGCACGCAAGCCCGCGCTTGGGAACGTGACGCGGCAGGGATCAGTTCGAGAGTCCCCGGCCCATGGATCCTGTAACGTCCGAAGGGCAGGCGTCCTTCCTGGCCGGCCGGCGAGGGTGCCTGCGCCGGTTCCGCCAGGGTCAGGTCGAGCCAGTGTCCCAACATGTCAGGTTCCATACCGCTTGATATCGGTCGACTCGAAGATCTTGTCGGCACTGGCGGCGACGAAGCCCTGGTAGCACTTGCCTGCGGCATCGGGGTAGCGCTTGGCGAATTCGTAATAGCAGGTGGGGATTTCCTCGACCTGGCCGCCGGCGAAGGTGAAGGGCTGGCGGTCGGCCAGCGTCGAGCCCTGCTCCAGCAATACCTCGGGCGAGCCCTTGATGCGTCCGCCGGAGGCATTGATGCCGAGTCCCAGCGACTCGATCCTGGCCAGCACCTTCTCCACGCTATCGTAGCGCTGGAAGTGGTTGACGCTGATGGTGAAGTGGTTGGCGCGCAGGCCGATGATCGCCAGCCAGGCGGCATATTCGCTCTCGGCCATCAGCGACTGATAGTCCTCGAAGCTGGGGGCCTGCCACAGGCGTCCGGCCCACATCACGTCCGGAGTGGCCACGCGTGCGGGATCGATCTGGTCGATCAGGCCATCGATGATGCCTTGTGCCTCGTGGGAGAGTTCGCTGCACTTCAGTTCGGACAGGAAGACCCGCGGCTGATCGTCGCTCGGGGGTAGGTAACCGTAGGCGCGCAACTTCTTGGCCTTGAACTCGTAGGGTTCGAAACGGGTATAACCCAAGGCCAGCAGATGGGGTTCCAGCGCAGCCAGGGTAATGGGGCCGCGATCGAAGGTGCGAAAGGCGACATGGTCATTGACGATGGTTTCGCCCTCGGCGACGAAGGCGTCGTGAATCCGGCTCGCCTGGGGGGTCATGGCGGTGTAATCGTCCCACAGCCGCGAGAAGAAGGTATGGATATCCATGTGGCGGTGTCTGCCTGCTGGTACTGGGTTGTTGTTGCGTGACCCTTACCTTCCCGGTCACGCTTCCCGACGACAAGAGAGCACGTCGAGCTGATGAAAATGGCCGGTGCGATAATGAAAACCCCAGGGAAACCAGTGATCGTGTCGCTCGCTTTATCTCAAGCATGCCAACGAATCATGCGAAGGGATCTCAGCGAGGCTCCCGGCATCGATAAAATCGTATGCAGGGGTCGAAATCATTCGCTTAACTTGGTCGTGGGCTTCACTAGACTGGGAGATGGTTATCTCACCAAGGTTTCTCGAAACGCTTGTGGAGCGTAAGGAGTGGCAACGATGACCAAGGTACTCGTTCTCTACTATTCCATGTATGGCCATATCGACACCATGGCGCACGCCGTGGCCGAAGGCGTGCGTCAGGTCGATGGCGTGGAGGTCACCGTCAAGCGGGTGCCGGAAACCATGGATCCTGAAGCCTTCGCCAAGGCCGGGGGTAAGCAGGACTACACCACCGAGGAAGCCCGGCCCGCCGAACTCGCCGACTATGACGCCATCATCTTCGGCACGCCGACCCGTTACGGCAACATGACCGGCCAGATGCGCACCTTTCTCGATCAGACCGGCGGCCTCTGGATGAAGGGCGCGTTGCGCGGCAAGGTGGCCAGCGTCTTTACCTCCACCGGAACCGGCGGCGGCAACGAAACAACCATCCTGACCTCCTGGACCACCCTGGCGCATCACGGCATGGTGATCGTGCCCATCGGTTACGGCCTGGAGGCGCAGTTCGACGTCTCCGAGGCCAACGGTGGATCGCCGTATGGGGCGGCGACCATGGCCGGCGCCGATGGCTCTCGCCAACCCACTGAGTACGAACTCAACCTGGCCCGCTTCCAGGGCGAGCATGTGGCGAAGATTGCCGCCAAGCTCAAGGACAACGCTGAATAAGGGCTGGTGCGCTGGCCTGACCCCGAGACGCCCCGCCTGGTTGACCAAGCGGGGCGTCGTCGTTTTGGTGGGAGGATCGTTAGCCCGCGATACGCTCGGCGATGGCGCGGCCCAGGTCCTCGGTGGTGCCCCGACCCTTGAAGTCGGGTGTCAGCACGCTGTCGCTTGCGTCGGCCAGTACGGCTTCGATGGCATCGACGATGGCCTGGCCGGCGTCCTGGTGACCCAGGTGGTCGAGCATCAAGGCGCCGGACCAGATCTGGCCGATGGGGTTGGCGATGCCCTTGCCGGCGATGTCCGGGGCGCTGCCGTGGACCGGTTCGAACAGGCTGGGAAAGGTGCCTTCCGGATTGATATTGGCGGATGGCGCCACGCCGATGGTGCCGGTACAGGCCGGGCCCAGATCGGAGAGGATGTCGCCGAACAGGTTGCTGCCCACCACCACGTCGAACCAGTCGGGATGCAGCACGAAATTCGCGGCTAGGATATCGATATGGTACTGGTCGACCGTGACATCGGGATAACTCGCTGACATGGCTTTCACCCGCTCGTCCCAATACGGCATGGTGATGGAGATGCCGTTGGACTTGGTGGCCGAGGTCAGTTTCTTGCGTGGCCGGCTCTGAGCCAGGTCGAAGGCGTATTTCAGCACCCGATCGATGCCGGTGCGGGTCATCACCGTCTCCTGGATCACCACCTCGCGCTCGGTGCCCTCGAACATCCTGCCGCCGATGCTGGAATACTCGCCTTCGGTGTTCTCGCGCACCACGTAGAAATCGATGTCGCCGGGCACGCGATCGGCTAGCGGGCTCTTGATGCCGGGCATCAGCTTGCAGGGGCGCAGGTTGATGTACTGGTCGAACCGACGGCGAAACTGCAGCAGCGAGCCCCACAGGGAAATGTGGTCGGGTACCTTCTCCGGCCAACCCACCGCGCCATAGAACAGCGCGTCGAAATCCTTGAGCTGGTCGAACCAGTTGTCCGGCAGCATCTGGCCATGCTCGAGATAGTAGTCGCAGTTGCCGAATTCGAAGTGCTGGTATTCCAGGTCGATGTTGAAACGCTTGGCGGCCGCATTCAGGGCGCGCAGCCCTTCGGGCACGACTTCGGTGCCGATGCCGTCACCGGCGATGACGGCGATGCGCTGTGTCATGTCGTTCTCCTTTTGGCTGGCGTGATCGACACCAGTCTAGTCCCTATTATCGATTCGATAATCTGGCTAAAATGAAAACTATTCTTGCGTTCAAGTGGAGAATCGGCAGCCATGACCCAACTCGACGATCTGGCCTTCTTCCAGCGCCTGGCCCAGTGCGGCAGCCTGACGGCCACGGCGCGGGAGTTGGGGCTGTCGCTGTCGGCGGTCAGCAAGCGCCTCAAGCAGCTCGAGGCACGACTGGGTGTGGAGCTGGCGAGTCGCACCACGCGTCGTCTGACGCTGACCGCCGAGGGTGAGCTGTACCTGGCGCGTGGAATGGCGATCCTCGAGGAGCTCGGCGAACTGGAAGAGACCCTGGGTGATAGGCAGGCAGAATTGACCGGGCGGCTGCGGGTCAATGCCACCTTCGGTTTCGGTCGTCGCCATATCGCGCCGCTGCTTTCGCACTTCTGCGCCGAACACCCCCGCCTCGACGGATGGTTGGAGTTGACCAATTTTCCCCTCAACCTCAGCGATCACGGCTTCGATATCGGGATCCGGGTCGGTGAACCCCCCGACTCGCGCCTGGTGGCCAGGCGCATCCTCGCCAATCGGCGACTATTGTGCGCTGCACCGGCCTATCTTGCCGCGATGCCGGCCCTCGAGATGCCTGCCGACCTGGCCGACCATGCATGTCTGGTGCTGCGCGAGAATGATAGCGACTTTGCCGTATGGCGTTTCGAACGTGTCGATGACCCGGAACAGGAACAAGGGGTCAAGATTGGTGGTCGGTTGGCTAGCAATGACGGCGAAGTGATCACGCGCATGGCATTGGATGGACATGGCGTCATGTTGCGCTCGTGGTGGGATGTGCACGAGCATCTGGCCAGCGGCCGGCTGATCGAGTTGTTGCCAGGCTGGCGCGGTGTTTCGGCCGATTTCTATGCCGTGTTCGACCAACGCCGCCATGTGCCGACCCGTGTACGGGCCTTTGTCGGCTATCTTGAGGAGAAAATGGCTGGGCGTGTACCGACGTTGCCATGAAACCAATCGGTCACGGGACTGCCATAGCATCGAGGTCTGTCGATAATGCTTTGCGAGGGGAGAGGATGGCTTGAATATCCTGATGTTCACCAACACCTATCGGCCCATCGTGGGAGGGGTGAGCGAATCCGTGCAGCGACTCAAGAATCGCCTGCAGGAGGAGGGTCATCGTGTGTTGGTGGTAACTCCCAAGATGGCGGGGCGGCCGCGACATGAGACCGATGTCGTGCGTGTGACGGCGGTGCAGCACTTCAATGGCAGTGACTTCTCGCTTCCGGTACCGATCCCCGGTCAGCTATACGAGGCCATCGAAGAGTTCGATCCGGATATCATCCATTCCCATCATCCCTTCCTGCTTGGCGACACAGCCGCACGAGCGGCGGAGACCTATGGCCTGCCGCTGGTGTTCACCCACCACACCCTTTACGAGCATTACACGCATTACGTGCCTGGCGATTCGCCGCGCATGCAGCGATTCGCCGTGGCCCTTGCCACCGAATACACCCATCTGTGCGATGCAGTGATCGCCCCCAGCGAGAGTGTCCGCGACCTGCTGTTGCGACGTGGTGCCAACAAGGCGATCACGGTAGTGCCGAGTGGGGTCGATACCCGCCGCTACGCGCAAGGCAGCGGCAGCACCACAGTGCGTGCCTGGTGCGGGATTCCTCCTCAGGCCTACGTGGTAGGGCATGTTGGCCGCCTGGCGCGGGAAAAGAACCTGCCGTTTCTGGCCGAAGCGGCGACACGATGGCTGGTCGATGTGCCACAGGGCCATTTTCTGGTGGTGGGGGATGGCGATGCCCGCGAGGTCATGCGTGATATCGCAGAGCGGGCAGGGGTCAGCGAGCGCGTCCATTTCACCGGCAAGCTGCAGGGACAGACGCTGATCGACGCCTACCATGCCATGGACACGTTTGCCTTCGCCTCGCACAGCGAGACCCAAGGCATGGTGCTGGTCGAGGCCATGGCGGCTGGGTTGCCGGTCGTGGCCGTCGAGGCCTCCGGCGTACGTGAGGTGATTCGCCACGGCGAGAACGGTCTGTTGCTGCGCGATGACGATGTGGCGGCCATGGCCGCGGCGTTGGCGGAACTCGGCGACGGCTCGCGTCGCGCGGCCATGTGCAAGGCGGCAACGGCAACGGCAGCGGCCTTCGACGAGAGTTGCTGTGCCACACGCTGCCTGGAGGTCTATCGCCAGGCCATCGCCATGGGCGGCCCCTTCAGTCATGCCGATGATGGCACCTGGGAACGGGTGCGCGGCCGCCTTGGCGCGGAGTGGCACATGCTGCTGTATCGTGGCCGGGTACTGCGTTCACTGCTGCAGGACGAACCGAATAGCGACAAGAAAGCCGTCGACGACGCCCTTCGCGATACCTCTCCCAAGTAATCCATCGTTCCCGCAGGGGCATGCGAGGCCGGTCGTTCACTCGCGTCGTTGCAGCCGGCGGTCGCGTCGGCGTCGGTCGGCGTAACGCTTCAATCCGTAGAGCAATGCGATCCCTGCGACGATGCCACCCAGTGACCACATCAGCTCCTGACGATTCTCGGCGGTGATCAGCTCGCCGAACTGGCTACTCAGCAGGGTAATGCCGGCCAGACCGGGCACGATGCCGAGCAGTGAGCCCAGCATGTAATCGCGAAAGCGTATATGGAAGGCGCCAGCCAGCATATTGGTCAGCGTGAAGGGGGCCAGAGGTAGCAGGCTGACCACGGTCATGGTGCGGATACCGCGGCCAGCGAGATAGCGTGATAGCCCGTGGAGGCGCCGGCCGCCATGACGCAGCAGGGCGTCGCGCCCCAGGCGGCGCCCCAACCAGTAGGTGCATACCGAAGCGGCAAGCGTACCCGCCAGGGAATAACCAAAGCCCCACAACGGCCCGAACATCAGCCCGGTCAAGGCGACCAGTACGCTCAGGGGAAACATCACCAGCGAGGTGCCGGTATAGATCGCCATGACAATGGCGATCGCCCAGGCGCTATCCCGCCATGCCACCGAGCCCTGAAGCAAGGGGTAGAGAGTCTGGGCATCGAGCAGATCCTTCGCCGCCAGCCACTGCCACAGCAAGCCGAGGGTGGCCAACACGGCCAGTGCCACGAGGGTGATGGCGAGCGAACGGGACATAGGGGACGGACCTGCGTAGCAGCATGTGGCTACAGCATACGGCAACGCGCCCGACGGCCAAAGCGGGTTCAGGTACGCGAGGAATCGTCGCTGTTGTGGGAGTGGCCGGCCGCGGGGCTGGCAGAGGTCGCTCCCTTAGGCATGCGTGCCAGGGGGTCCTGGCGGAAGTAGCGAGAAAGCAACGCATACAGCTCCGGGTAGGCATCGGTGAGGGTATCCGGTGCACTGAAGAAGTGTTCGCAGCATACCGCATAGCACTCGCCGGGATGACTGGCTGCATAATCATCGATCGGTGTGTCCTCGCCCCGCTCCAGGCGGTTTTGCAGATCGTCCCATACCGCCGTGAAGATGCGGTGCCACTCGCGCGGATCGATGTCGCGCGGCAGCGGCGGGAAGCCGTCGATGTCGCTGGCGTTGCCCATGTCGAGCTTGTGCGCCAGCTCATGGATCAGCACGTTGAAGCCGGTCCAGCCGCCGCTGGCCATCAGGTCGGTGAAGGAGACCACCACCGGTCCTTGATAGGAGGTTTCGCCGGCGCGCTCGTCGACGTATTCGTGCATGACGCCGAATTCGTCCAACTCTTCTACCTGGCGCTGGAAAGAGTCGGGCAGCACCAGGATCTCGTGAATATTGGCGAAGGCGTCCTGATGCTCGTGGTCGCGCCAGTTCAGTGTCAGCAGGCAGGCCTGGGCGGCCAGGGCCAGGCGCGCGGGCAGGTCGAAGTCGGTGGTTTCGGCCAGGTCGGGGTGCAGGGTCAGGCGCTTGGCGTGGGCGAAGTGCCAGGCACGACGCCCCAAGCGTGCTGCCTCGTCGTCATCGAGGGCGGCGAGCAGGGGAATGCGGGCCCGAGCTTCGCGCCAGGCCTCGTCGGGAAAGGGATGGCGGGCCTCGAAGCGTTCGGCCCGCCAGCGGCGCCATTTCTTGATCATGGCCGAGCCTCAGCTCTCATCCTGCCGCCCCCCGGACTTCCACGACCAGTCGCGCCAGCGCAGGTCGAACAAGTCCTGGCGGCGATCCTTGAGATTGGTCACCGAACCCTCGGCGCGCACCACGGTCAGCCGCGTCAGGTCGAGATCCGAGAACATGATCATCTCGGTGTTGGGGGTGGTCTCGGAGAGCACGGCGTCATGCGGGAAGGCGAAGTCCGAGGGCGAGAACACCGACGACTGGGCGTACTGGATGTCGAGGTTCCGGATCGACGGCACGTTGCCGACGCTGCCGCACAGCACCACGTAGCACTCGTTCTCGATGGCACGGGCCTGGGCGCAGTGGCGCACCCGCAGGTAGCCGTTCTTGGTATCGGTCCAGAACGGCACGAACAGGATGTCCATGTCCTGGTCGGCGAGCAGTCGCGAGAGTTCGGGAAACTCCACGTCGTAGCAGATCTGGATGCCCACCCGGCCGGCGTCGGTCTCGAACACGCGCAGTTCGTCGCCACCTTCGATCACCCAGTCACGGCGCTCCTGGGGGGTGATGTGCAGCTTGGCCTGGGATTCCAGGGTGCCGTCGCGATGGCATAGGTAAGAGACGTTGTAGAGGCGGTCGTCCTCGCCGACTTCGATCATCGAGCCGGCGACGATATTGATGTTGTAGGACACCGCCATGCGCGACAGCTCGGTCTTGAACTGCTCGGTGAAGCCGGCCAGGAAGCGTACCGCGGCCATCTGGTCCTGCTGGGCGGCACGATCCTGCAGGCCCATCAGGGCGGCGTTGAACAACTCCGGGAATACCGCGAAATCGCTCTGGTAACCGGACAGCGCATCGACGAAGTACTCGACCTGTTGCAATACCGACTCCACCGAGGCGAACTCGCGCATCTGCCACTGCACGGCCCCCACCCGTACCTGGGTCTTGCGCGTCTCCAGCACCCGCTCGGCCGGCTCGTAGAGGATGTTGTTCCACTCCAGCAGGGTGGCGAAACCCTGGGACTTCTCGTCTTCCGGCAGATACTTGCGTAGCAGGCGCTTGACCAGGAAGTCGTTGGCCAGTTGGAACGACAGGATCGGGTCGTGGATTTCCTTGCGCGCCACCTTGTCGATGTACTCGGTGGGCGAGAGCTCGTCGGCATAATGGTGGTAGTTGGGGATACGTCCGCCGGCGAGGATCGCGCGCAGGTTCATCGAGCGGCACAGCTCCTTGCGCGCCTCGTACAATCGCCGCCCCAGGCGGTAGCCGCGGTAGGCCGGGTCGATCAGCACGTCGAGCCCATACATGGCATCGCCGTCCGGGTCGTTGAGGATGGTCTCGCGCTTGCCGATCAGGTCGTCGTACCTGTGCGGGTTGGAGAACTCGTCGTAGTCGACCAGCGCGGTCAGGGCCACGCCGACGATGATTTCGTCGTCCTCGATCACGATCTGGCCGTCGGGAAACTCGCTGATCAGCTTGTCGATGGTGAATTTCGGCCAGGCACCACCGATGTCGTCGTAGACCCGGTCCATCAGCGTCTTGAGCTGTGGATAGTCATCCGGAGTCAAGTTGCGCAGGTTGAGATGCAGTTCGTCGAGGGACATGGGGCGTGTTCCTGAGCGAGGGGTGTGATCGAGAATGCTGACACATTCTAACATGACCGCCGAAGGCGCTTTGAGGGCCGGGAACGACTCTCCATCGTCATCATGTCATCACACGATGGACATATGCGACGGTGACGATAAAACCGAGACAACGGCGCCTGAATGACTACGCTTGAGGAAAGCAGGGATGATCGATATGCCGCATTCAAATGATGCGATTGGCGAGTGCAATCGATACCAGGCAAGTCATGACCGATAACAACAATCAGCGTATTCGTCTGGACACCGTGAGCAAGACTTGGGGCGGTGCGCCGGCCGTGGACCGTGTGTCCTTCGACGTCGCGCCCGGCGAGTTCGTGATCCTGCTGGGGCCGTCCGGCTGTGGTAAATCCACCACGCTGCGCATGATCGCCGGTCTAGAGCAGGTCTCCGCAGGACGCATCCATATCGGCGAACACGATGTAACCGTGCTGCCGCCAGGCGAGCGCCACATCAGCATGGTGTTCCAGTCCTATGCGCTCTTCCCGCACCTGAGTGTCGCCGACAATATCGTCTTTGGCCTGCGCAGCCGCAAGGTCCCCAAGCCCGAACGCCTCGAGCATCTCGACAAGGTGGCGCGGCTGGTCGGCCTCGAAACCTACCTGGATCGCAAGCCGGCACAGCTTTCCGGCGGCCAGCGCCAGCGAGTGGCGCTGGCGCGGGCGATCATCTCCGAGCATCCGATCTGCCTGATGGACGAGCCGCTGTCCAACCTGGATGCCCGGCTACGTGGCGAGATGCGGCGCGAGATCAAGGCGCTTCAGCGGCGCCTGGGCATGACGGTGATCTACGTCACTCACGACCAGGTCGAGGCCATGAGCATGGGCGACCGCGTGCTCCTGATACAGGACGGACGCATCGTGCAGGATGGTACGCCCAGTGAACTCTACAACCGTCCGGCCTCGGCGTTCGCGGCGAGTTTCATCGGTAGCCCGGCCATGAATCTGGTGCCGCTTGCCGCCGGTCGCGATGGCGCCGTCATCGATGGTGAACCGCGTTGCTCCATTGCCCCGCATGAGGCCACCGGCTGCCAACTGGGCATTCGGCCCGAGGATATCCACGTACAGCCTGTCGACGCATCCGGTGTGCCGGCCGAAGTGCTCGATGAGGAATATCTGGGCGCCGATACCATCGTCCGGCTGCGAGCCGGTACCCAGGAGTTGCGCGCGCGTCTACCCGGCGTGACGTCCTTGGGCAGCCACACGGCCTGTCGCTTGCAATGGGCACCATCGGCGGCGCATTTCTTCGCCACCGAGGATGGCCAGCGTCTGGACCTCCAAGGCTACGATTTCGCGGCCACCGCGGGCTGCGATACACAGGAAAACGAGGCCCGCTCCTCGACCGCCCACTACGGTACCAACCCTCCAGGAGTGAACTCATGAGCTCACGTCTTCCCCGCCCACTAAGCTGCCTGGCCGCTGCTGGCCTGCTGGTCGCCGGTCAGGCATCCGCCCAAGATCAGGTCGAATTGACAATGTACTATCCGGTGGCTGTCGGCGGTGCCTTGACCGAGGTGATCGATGGCCTGGTCGCCGACTTCGAGGCCGAACATCCGGATATCGCGGTGGATGCCATCTATGCCGGCAACTACGACGATACCCGGGTGCGTGCGATGTCGGCCATCGAGGCCGGCGACATCCCGCAACTCTCGGTGATGTTCTCGATCGACCTCTATGAGCTCATCGAGCAGGATGTCATCGTTCCTTTCGACGATCTCGTACAGAGCGACGAGGAGCGCGAATGGCTCGACAGTTTCTATCCGGCATTGATGGAAAACGGCCGGCTCGACGGCAATACTTATGGCATTCCCTTCCAGCGCTCGACCATCGTCTTCTACTGGAACAAGGATGCCTTCGAGGCGGCGGGGCTCGATCCCGACCGTCCACCGGAAACCTGGGAGGAGATGGCCGAGATGGGCGCTGCCATTCGCGAGGCCAGTGGCGGTGAGCAGTGGGGCGTGATGGTGCCTTCCACCGGCTATCCCTACTGGATGTTCCAGGCCTTCACCTTCCAGAACGGCCACCGGCTGATGAGCGACGATGGCACCGAGGTCTATTTCGACGACCCGGCGGCCATCGAGGCGCTGGAGTATTGGGTATCGCTGGCCGACGAGCACCAGGCGATGCCGGACGGGACCATCGAATGGGGCACCCTGCGCCAGAACTTCATCGAGCAGTCCACGGCCATGATGTGGCACAGCACCGGTAACCTTACTGCGGTACGTAACGAGGCGAACTTCGACTTCGGCGTCGCCATGCTGCCGATGAAGACCCAGCGTGGCAGCCCCACCGGCGGCGGCAACTTCTATCTCTTCAAGGGTACCAGCGACGAGGAACAGCGTGCCGCGATGACCTTCATCCGCTGGATGACGGCACCGGAGCGCGCCGCCACCTGGTCGATCGAGACCGGCTACATGGGCGTGAGCCCGGCCGCCTACGAGACCGAGGCGCTGAGCAATTACGTCGAGGAATTCCCACCGGCGGCGGTGGCTCGCGACCAACTCGAGCACGCCACCGCCGAGCTTGCCACCTACCAGGGCGGCCGGGTGCGCCGTGCGCTCGACAATGCCGTGCAGGCGGCGCTGACCGGCCAGATGTCGCCCGAAGAAGCGCTACAGCAGGCGCAGGCCGAGGCCGATGCAGCCCTGCGCCGTTATGCACGCTGACGCTGAGTTCTAGCGCAGCATAATCAGGGCGTCGGGGGCAAGGGCGGCGAGGAGGTCATTTGCCATGGATGGCAAATGTAGCGTCCAGGGAAGGATTCACAGCGCCTCCTCAAAGCCCTTGGCCCCCGGGTCAGCCCCTATACGGGAAGGGACATGGTGATCCAGACTTCCGATCGGCGCATGCAGGTCTACGGCGCACTGCTGCTGCTGCCGGCGGCGGTGCTGCTGGGCACCTTCGCCTACCTGCCGACCGTTGCCACCCTGATCAACAGCCTGTTCATGCCCGGCTTTCGCGGTTCGCCCCCGGAATTCGTCGGGTTCGAGAACTACGCGCTACTGATCGAGGATCGCACCTTCTGGCAGGTGGCACGCAACAATCTGCTCTACGCACTGGGTACCATCCCCACTGCGATCGCCCTGGCGCTGGGCATGGCGTTGTTCGTCAACAGGCGGCTACCGGGGCGCGGTCTGGTGCGCATGGCTTACTTCACGCCGACCATCCTGCCGATGATCGCTGCGGCCAACATCTGGATGTTCTTCTACGCGCCGCAGATCGGCCTGTTCAACAAGCTGCTGGGGGCGCTGGGCATTGCCGGCCCCAACTGGCTGGGCGATCCCGGTATGGCGCTGACCTCGGTGATCGTGATGACGGTATGGAAGGAGGCCGGTTTCTTCATGATCTTCTACCTGGCGGCGTTGCAGAGCATTCCGCCGGAGCTCGAGGAAGCCGCCGACCTGGAGGGCACCAGTCGTTGGAGCTTCTTCTGGCGGGTGACCTTCCCGCTGCTGATGCCTACCACGCTATTCGTGCTGATCAATGCACTGATCAACGCGGTTCGAGTGGTCGACCATCTGTTCATCCTCACCAAGGGCGGGCCCAACAACGCCACCAACCTGTTGCTTTACTACGTCTACGAGAATGCCTTCTCGTTCTTCGATCAGACTTATGCCGCCACCATCACCGTGGTGATCCTGTTGGTGCTTGCCGTGGTGGCGACACTCAAGTTCCGCGTGCTCGACCCCCGCACGCACTACCAGTGATGACCGCGAGGAACGGGCCATGACCACGCCAACCGTTGCCGCATCCACGACCCTGGCACGACGGCTGGTGCGTGTGCCGAGTCTGGAAACCGTCGCCGCTTGGTTGCTGGCCATCGTGTGGATATTCCCGTTGTTGTATGCCGTGTGGGCGGCGTTCCACCCCTCGGCGTTCATGGTGCGCTTCGACCTGCTGGCGCCACTGACGTTGGAAAACTTCACCAACGCCTGGAGTCAAGCGCCGTTCGAGCGCTATTACATCAACACCTTCCTACTGGTTACCGGTATCGTCACCGGCCAGTTCGTGGTCTGCACTCTGGCGGGATTCGCCTTCGCGCGTTTCCCGATCCCCGGGCGCGACGTGCTGTTCATGCTGGTGCTGATCCAGCTGTTCGTGTTTCCCGAGGTACTGATCGTCGAGAACTATCGTATCGCCAGCGGATTGGGGTTGGTCGATACCATTGCCGGCATCGGCCTGCCTTACGTGGCCAGCGCCTTCGGCATCTTCCTGCTGCGTCAAACCTTCAAGACCATCCCTCGTGAGCTGGAAGACGCCGCCCGTGTCGAAGGCTGCGGCTGGATGGCGGTGTTGCTCAAGGTCTACGTACCGCTGGCCAAGCCCACCTACCTGGCCTACGGTCTGGTTTCGATCAGCCACCACTGGAACAACTTCCTGTGGCCGCTGGTGGTCACCAACTCGGTGGAGAGCCGCCCGCTGACGGTGGGGCTGGGGATCTTCTCGGCCCCGGAAACCGGGGTCAACTGGGCCACCATCAGTGCCGCCACCCTGCTCAGCATCGCTCCGCTACTGGTCGCCTTCCTGCTGTTCCAACGCCAGTTCGTGCAGTCGTTCCTGCGGGCGGGGATTCGCTGAGCCAGGCCAAGCCAGCCAATTCTTTTTCGCTAGCTGTCGATTCCGGGCTGATTTCTTCGACAAGGAAGTGAGCAGTCCAACCTACGGAGAGACGACCATGCGATTCATGATCATTGTGAAGGCAAGCAAGGACTCGGAAGCCGGCAAGATGCCCAGCCAGGAGCTACTGGAGGCAATGGGCAAGTACAACGAGGAGCTGGTCAAGGCCGGCATCCTCCTCAGCGGCGAAGGGCTGCAGCCGAGCAGCAAGGGGGCGCGCGTGCGCTTCTCAGACGATCAGCATACCGTCCTCGACGGTCCGTTCCCCGAGACCAAGGAGTTGATCGCCGGCTTCTGGCTGTGGCAGGTGAAATCGAAGGAAGAGGCCATCGAGTGGGTCAAGCGTTGCCCCAACCCGATGCCCGGCAGCGAGGCCGAGATCGAGATCCGCCAGGTGTTCGAGGAGGAGGACTTTGGTGAGGAGTTTACGCCGGAGCTGCGCGAGCAGGAAGAGCGCTGGCGCGCCCAGGCCGCCCAGAACGCTGAAGAAGCGCACAGCCGCAAACCCCAATGACCCCGAAGCTTTCCTCGCTGGCCTCGTTGCTGCTCGGCGAGGCCAGCGCCATTGGCATCCCAGGCCCGACCCCGTCAGTAGGATTGGTAGGGCAGGAACTTCCCGGACAGGGTGATGTTGACCCGGTCACCCTTGGGATCCTCCTCGCGCTGGATGTCCATCGAGAAGTCGATGGCGCTCATGATGCCGTCGCCGAACTCTTCATGGATCAACTCCTTGATGGTCGTGCCGTACACATTGACGATCTCGTACCAGCGGTAGATCAGCGGGTCCGTGGGGATGGCCGTTGGCAGTGAGCCTTTATAAGGGGTGATCTGCAGCCAGGCCACGGCTTCGTCGGGGAGGCCGAACAGCTCGCCGACGGTTTCGGCCTGCGGCTTGTCGAAGGTCATCTGCCCCAGGCAGGCAGCGGTGGTCCACTCCTTGGACATGCCGACTTTCTCGGCCACGTCGCGCCATTTGATGTCTTTGGCGACCTTGGCGGAGAGAATCATTCGGGTGACGTCGTCACGGTTGCTGATCATGGTCTCTTCCTTCCTCTTCGTTCATTGGTAGAGCAATACCAGAATGATCCCGGCCAGAATGGCCGAGACGCCTTGCCAGAACATCACGGGATTTCGTTCGATCAAGGGTGGACGTGTCTTGTTGAGAAACGCCTTGTTCGGGTGGCGCAGGTCGAAGGTGAACTCGGAAAGTTCCTGATAGCGTTTTTCGGGATTGGGGTGCACGGCTTTCTTGAGGGTCTCGTCGAGCCAGGCCGGGATCTCGCGTTCATCATCCAGTACCGAGCGGTATGCCAGG
The DNA here is from genome assembly GCF_042646605.1 of Litchfieldella rifensis. NCBI lineage: Bacteria > Pseudomonadati > Pseudomonadota > Gammaproteobacteria > Oceanospirillales > Halomonadaceae > Litchfieldella > Litchfieldella rifensis. Next base: position 274,248 of record NZ_JBHRUG010000048.1, read on the forward strand.
CGTCGCTGTGCGGCGGCGGTTCGGGTTTTGGCGACCTGGGTGCCATAAGGATACCGGCCCGACAGCATGTGATAGGTCAGCACGCCGAGCGAATAGAGATCCGAGCGCGACGATCCGACTTCCCCCATGAAGTATTCGGGGGCCATGTAGAGCGCGGTGCCCGGGAACGGGTTCGGCTCGACCGTGGCGGTCTCGACAACGCCGGCGACACGGGCCGAGCCAAGGTCGATGATCTTCACCGTGCCGGTAGTGTCGATCATGAGGTTGTCGGGCCTGAGATCCTGATGCAGAACCTCCATGCGATGCAGTGCATACAGTCCCTTGACGATCTGCTCCACGATACTGCGCACGGTTTCGAGGTCGGGCCTGGGGTTATCGATCAACCATTGCTTCAGTGTTTGCCCTTCGACGAACTCCGTCACGGTATAGAGGTAATGGCGTTGGCGGGTCGGCAGGGCGGCTTTGAGCACGTGGGCGCTGTTGATACGCCTGGCGATCCATTCCTCCATCAGCAGCCGCTCGAGATAGCCCAGGTCCTCGCGCAGGTCGATGGAGGGCGTCTTCAATACCACTTGGGTGGCGGTTTCTTCGTCCAGGGCGAGGTAGACATGGCTGCGGCTGCTGGCATGCACTTCGCGAAGAATCGTATAGCCATCGAACCGGGCCCTGGGCTCCAGGATAGGAGGGAAGGGCAGTTGATCGATCTGCTGGTGAAGCTCAGGGGACGTTTCCAGAGGTACGTCATCGATGCGGACGATCTGGATGCTGAGATTGTCCTCGCTTCCCTGCTGGTAGGCGTGCTCGACGATGCGTCTGGCCGCTTCATTCAGATTCGTTAGGTGCCCATTGATGGTGTGGATGATGAATTGCGCATCGACATGCTCATGAACCCCATCGGTTGCCAGGATAAACACATCGCCTGTCTTGATCGTCAATGACCGGTGATCGATCTCCACCAGCGAATCGGCACCCAACGCTCGGCTCAGATAACCTTGATCCTGCGATATCCACAGCCGATGATCGTGGGTGAGCTGTTCCAGGCCATTGTCATGCAATCGGTAGATTCGGGTGTCGCCGACATGAAAGAGATAGGCCGTGGTCGACTTGATCACCATGGCGCTGAGGGTGCACACATAGCCTTTGTCTTTATCGTAACGGTAGGGGCCGTTGCGGCTCTGTGAGTGCAGCCAGGAGTTGGTGGCCGTCAATACCCGCTGGACGGCATTGTTGACCGACCAGGCCTCCGAGGTGCAGAAATAGTCGTCAAGAAAGCTCTTGACTGCCGTTTCACTGGCGATGTGACTGACTTCACTGGTGCTGATCCCGTCGGCCATGGCAATGGCGATGCCTTTCAGGCTGAGCTGGGGCTCTCTCGGGATATGGCAGCCATGAAAGTCCTGATTAAAGGCCTTGCGACCTTTATCGGAATGCTGGCCAACGGAAATTTTTAATCGGTTCATAAGGCTGACCAAAGCCTCGACCAGAAAAACCGGTCGAGGCTTTTTTGTTTCTTCTGATTAGGTCGTGACAGGCTTGGCGGATGCGCGCTTGGACGCAGTACGCACGTGCGTGGTGTACAGCGTCAAGCCGGTAAAGGCGAGTCCGCCGACCAGGTTACCCAGAACCGTCGGGATCTCGTTCCAGATCAGATAGTCCATGATGGAGAACCCACCACCCATTATCATCGCGGAAGGGAACAGAAACATGTTGACAACGGAGTGCTCGAAAGCCATGAAGAAGAACAGCATGATCGGCATCCACATGGCGATGACCTTGCCGCTGACATTGGTGGAGATCATGGCACCCACGACGCCCATGGAGACCATCCAATTACACAGCATCCCGCGAATGAAGATAGTGACCCAACCAGCGGCGCCGTATTCGGCATAGCCCAGGGTACGCGCTTCACCGACACCAGCGATCTTCGCACCCACGGGGCCGGGATCCGTGTTGAAGCCATAGGTGAAAACGAACGCCATCATGAAAGCAACGGTCAGTGCACCGGCGAAGTTACCCACAAACACCAGGCCCCAGTTTCTCAGGATACCGTTTACTGTCACGCCAGCGCGCTTGTCCAGTAGCGCCAACGGGGTCAGCATGAAGACGCCGGTCAACAGATCGAAGCCCATCAAGTAGAGCATGCAAAAACCGACAGGGAACAGAATGGCACCAATCAGGAAGACACCGGTCTCAACCGCCACGGTCACTGCAAAGACCGCGGCCAATGCCAGAATGGCGCCGGCCATATAGGCTCTGATCAAGGTGTCTCGCGTTGACATGTGAATCTTCGATTCACCAGCGTCAACCATTTTTGTCACGAATTCCGATGGAACTAAATAAGACATCTTTATTCCCTCATGCAACGATCAGGTTTTACGATCCCGGCGAGCCATGCGCTGGTTCTCTTCAAGCTGAAGACTTGTCCCTGTCATGTGGAGGCAATAAAAAAGCGTCCGCACGCACTCTGTCTTGCAGATACGTGAGGACGCCATTGTCCAGTTATTGCTCAGCTTGTCAGGGCTCCGTTGCCCAGATGATGACTCATCAACAATCACCAGTGACTATGGCTAAGCAAAAGTTGTGCCCAGCATTCTGAAGTGATGGAAAGGCATTTGATTTCAATTGATTAAAGTGCTTGTGAGGCGTCTGACCTGACGCAAGCACACGCTGAAAGAGGCGCTACACGCATAAGGGGGCTTCAAGATGATGCAGGCAAAGGCGCCTATGCCCTGAGGCTGTGCATCAGGCATCGCTGATTGGGACACACACCTCGTCTTCAGAGAGCTCCCGGTATAGCGCACGCCTCCAGTGGTCAATCCTGCTTAAACTCTAAGAATGATGAGATCCATACGGTGGGTATCGTGGATTTCCTGCATACAAACGGTCACTGTTGTGTAACACTGTGTAAGTGAGGCAGGGAGACTCACGGGAGAACTGAGTAGGGAGACTCGATACGACAAGGAGGCACGGGCAGGACGTTCGTGGTGACTTGCACAAGGATAGTTTTCAAAGCCCGGCCGGTAGTACCACGGCCGGGCTTTCTCGTTGCCAGCCTTGAGCATTCGACCCGTTGCATGGTCGAATTCCATTGCTGTACCACCTCATCCCGATCATTGGGCGCAGTTTGCGATTATGATCGTCCTGACGCATATCGAGGACGAGGAAATCAAGGTGCCACGAGGTAACGCATGAACAAGAAACGTATCGGGTTTATCGGAACGGGGCTGATGGGCGAGCCCATGGCGCTCAACCTGCTGGCAGCCGGCTATGACCTGCAAGCCTGGAACCGCTCCCCGGAAAAGCTGGACAGGATCGTGGCGGAAGGAGGTGTGGTATGCGAAACGCCCGCCGCTGCCGCAACAGGGGTGGATGTACTGATCTGCATGCTCAGCGATGGCCCGACTTGTGACGCAGTGCTGTTCGGCAGCGGCGGCGAGAATGCCGTCGACGCCCTGACGCCTGGCGCCACACTGATCGTGATGAGTTCGATCCCGGTGGAAACGGCCATCGAGCAGGCCCGGCGCTGTGAAGTGCGCAATGTAGCCTACCTGGACGCCCCGGTATCGGGCGGCCAGAAAGGAGCGATGGACGCCAGCCTGGCGATCATGGTGGGTGGCGCCAGTGAGGCGTTCGATCAGTCGCAAGACGTGCTTTCGGCCCTGGGTCGCCCAGTGCATGTCGGCCCCGCCGGCACCGGTCAGCAAACCAAGCTGGCCAACCAGATGATCGTCGCCAGTACCATCGCCACCGTGGCCGAGGCCTTACTGTTCGCTGAGCGAGGAGGTGCCGATCCGGCCAAGGTACGGGACGCTCTGGCCGGAGGGTTCGCCGACTCGCCGATACTTCGCCAGCATGGCCAGCGCATGCTCGAAGAGAATTACGAGCCGGGCGGCGCGGCCAAGTACCAGCTCAAGGATACCCGCACCGCACTAGAGCGGGCCGAAGCGTTGGGACTGGAACTCCCCGTTGCACGCACGGCCGATGCGCTGTTTGCCGCCATGGTCGAGCACGGCGATGGCGACCTCGACCACAGCGGGCTGATGCGGGAGCTCAGGCGGCTCAATACACAGTCGTAGCGATGGTGGCTCTGGCTTGGTGCGCCGGTGTTTCGAGAAAGCCCAGGATGCGGCCGTGGTAGCCGGTCGCGTAGGGCCTTCAGTGCTGCGACGAGTAACGCCGGACCTGATCCGCCAGCGCGAACACGTGGCGGTCCTCCGCGCCAAGCCCCTCGAGCGAGGTAGCCAGGTTCAGCAGGTAGTCACGGTTGGGGCCGCTGGGACCATGGGCGCTGGCGATCTGCTGCGCCATGGTGTCGAGTGGTGCTTCGCCGAGGAAGGCGGCGTTGTCTTCCGTGGCGATGTAGACCAGCCCTTCGGCGTGGCTGCCGTCGGTGAAGTGCAGTGTCACGATCTCGCGCAGATAGCCGTTCTTCTCGCGGATATCCAGCGGGCGCAGGGTCTCGGCATCGATCCGATAGGCCATGCCCTGGCAGATGGCGCCGGGTTCGCTGACCAATGTGACGACACGACCGGGCGCCTCCGGAGTGCCGCGATGGTCGTGCGAGCCCTGCCAGAAACGCCGCACCCAGCCGCGGATATGGGCGGGGTGGCGCTCATGGTAGGGAAACTCGGCCTTCCAGAGCAGCGAGCCGTAACCGAACAACCAGAGTTCGGCCTGGTCGTCGAGGGGCATGCGTTGCTGGTTGATGTGCGTGGTATCGAATGTCATGTCGCCAACATTATTGGAACTCTGCCGCCATTCTCAAGCATCCGATCAGTTGCGTGCAGGTCGGTGTTTTCATGCGGGAGCCCACCGCTAGTGCTCCGGCACCTGGGCCAATCGCAGCCCGGCCAGGTAGTGGGTGATCTGGCTCGGCTCGTGTAGATAGAACAGCTTCTCGGTGGCAAAGGCACAGCTGAAGGTGGGCAGCATGGCCAGGAGTCGATCCTTCGCCTCGACGGCGTCATCCCGCCGGCCCAAATGGGCCAGGGCAACGGCACGGTGGGCGGCGGTCCAGTACTGGCAATTGGGCAGGTTGGCGGCCCGTTCCGTCCACTCCAGGGAACGCTCGTAGTCACCCTGGAAGAGAAGCGCCAGCGCGCCATAGGTGTAGAAGGCCCATAGCTGCGGGTCGCTGGGGCTCAGCGCAATGGCGCGTTCGAACTGCACCATGGCCTCCTCATAGCGGCATTCGTAGGCCAGCGAATCCCCCATACCGCAATAGGCCGCCGCGAAGGTTGGATTGAGGTCGATGGCGATCCGGTTATCGGCGATGGCCCGCCGATATTCCCGGCGGGCCAGCAACACCCGGCCACGCAGCATGTGAAAAGTGGCGTTCTGGTGATCGATCAGCAGTGCCCTGTCACAGGCGGCGAGCGCCTCGTCCAGCAGTTCCCGATCCGGCGGCGTGTCCCAGTAGACCATGCCCAGCACGACGGCATAGGCCCACCACGCCTGTGCCTCGCCGAACATCGGGTCCAGGGTCTGGCTCTGGCGCAGCAGACGCTGGGCTTCCCGATTGTCCTCCCCTGTGAAGCGGAACAGGTGGTAGCACCCCAGGTGGAAGCAGTCCCAGGCTTGCATGTTCGCCGGTCGTGCGACCACGATCTTGTGCCGCTCGGCGAACCCGATCTCCGGTTCCAGGCGGGCGGAGATGGTTTCCGTGATCTCATCCTGGAGCGCAAAGATTTCGGATCTCTCCCGATCGTAGCGTTCCGTCCATCGGGTCAGCCGAGTGGCGGCGTCGACGAGTTGCACGTTGATCCGCACATGCTGGCCGCCGCCCTGGATACTGCCTTCCACCACGTAGTCGACACCCAGAATTCGACCCAACTCAAGCGGATCCGGAGCCTGCCCCTTGAAACCGAAGGCCGTATTACGCGCCACGACGTTCAACCAGCGGTGTTTGCTAAGCAGGGCGATGATGTCGCTGGTGACGCCGTCGGCGAAATACTCGTGGTCGGTCTCCCGGGACAGGTTGATCAGGGGCAACACGACGACGGCTGGCTTGTGTAGTGGATCGGGGGTGCCCAACTGCGTGGGGGGCGGCGCGAGTTCTTCTGGATCGTCGGTTTGCACGATACCCACGAAACGAAATCCCTTGCGATGAATCGTCCGAATGTAGGTCTGGCTGCGCCCGTCATCTCCCAGTAGCTGGCGGGCCATCTTGATCCGGCTGCTTAGCGCCGCGTCGGAAACGATACGTCCCCGCCATACCACCTCGTTGATCTCTTCCTTGCTGACCATGCGGTCGCGATGCTCCACCAGCAAGGCCAACAGCTCGATGACCTGTGGCTCACTGCGTAGCGACTGGCCGTTGCGACACAGCTCGAAGCGGTCGGTGTCCAGGATGAAGTCGTCGAATCGGTAGCGCATGGCTATTTATCGTCTCAGTCAGCTCTTCAGCACTTCTCCACAATAACACCAGCTCGCCTTCAAGCCTTCCCGGGTCGCTATCACTAGGATGGCAATGTGTTCCGTAAAAAGACCAATGCCCAGAGGAAAGCACAACCATGTCCGAGTTCAACCTTGCAAACCAGAAGTTCTTGCTGAACTGTCAGTACGGCACTGATAATTTGGAACGCGCCACCATCATGTTCATCCTGGCCACTAGCGCATCCAAGACCTCCGAGACCGCGGTTTTCATCAGCTCCAATGCCACCGACCTGTGTGTACGAGGCGCCCTCGACGGACTGGTGGCCAAGGGGTATGAGCCTCTCGCCGACCTGGTCGCTCAGTACCAGGCCAACGGGGGTCTGATTTGGGTCTGTCCGGTCTGCGTCAAGGCGAAGGGCCTGGCGCAGGAGGATCTTCTCCCCGGCGTCGAGATCGCCGGCGCGCCGCGTACCACGGCCTACCTTGCCAGTGGCGCGAGGTTGCTGGCCTGAGGCGCCGCGCTGCCGTCGCGAGTGACGGCGGCAGCGCGGGTGGCCATACTTCAGCTAGTAAAGGAGGGCACCATGACCGAACCGGCCGAGTGCGGAAAGCTGGAGGTTTACCTGCAGGCGCTGGGGTATACGCTTGACCGCTTCCTGACCTTTCAGCATCCCGATGCCATGCATGAGCCGGCGCGTTGGCGCGCGGTACTGGAGCGGCCACTGCCCACCTCCGGCATCGGGATCGACGCCGTCATGGAAGAGATGGCTCACTACCTGATCCCCAACGGCTCGGCCATTCCGAACCCTGGCTGCACGGCGTTCATCACGACGGGCGCGACCACGGTCGGGGCCCTGGCGACGCTGGCCGGCGCGGTGGCCTCGCCCCAGCGCCTCACGCTCAACGCCTTCAACTTCCTGGAGGAGCAGTCCCTGGAGTGGCTCGCCGAGCTGCTTCAGCTCCCGCCCGCTATGAAGGGGCTCTACAGCAGCGGCGGCTCGGTAGCCAATCTGGTCGCCCTGGGCGCGGCTCGCCAGCATGCGTTCGAGGCGGTGGGCATCGATCCCGCACGGCAGGGCGTCCGCGGCGCGGCGCGCCTCTACGTCAGCAGCGCCAGCCACCATTCCATTCGCCGCGCGGCAGCCGTGCTCGGCCTTGGGCGCGATGCGGTGGTGACGATCGCCACGGACGTCGAGGGTCGGATGATCCCCGCGGCGCTGGAGCGGCAGTTAAAGGAGGATCGTGATCAGGCCATGGTGCCAGTCGCGGTGGTGGCCAATGCAGGCACCACGGACACCGGTGCCATCGATCCGCTTCACGCTATCGGCACCCTCGCGCACCGGTACGCCATCTGGTTTCATGTTGACGGCGCGTATGGCCTGCCGGGCATCCTGGATCCGGAGGTCAATCACCTGTACGCGGGCCTCGATCTGGCCGACTCGGTGATAGTTGACCCTCACAAGTGGCTGGGCGCGCCAGTGGGCATCGGCGCCACCTTCGTGCGCGACCGCGCCCTGCTACAGCGGGCCTTCACCCAGGAGGTCTCCAGCTACCTGGAGCTGGCGTGCACCCAGGAAACGGCACAGCACTCCATGGACAGCCTGGGCATTCCGTACAGCGACTTCGGTGTGGAGCTGTCCGCCCCTCCTCGCGGGGCCGTGGTCTGGGCGCTGCTGCGGGAGATCGGTGCCGACGGATTGCGCGCGCGAATTTGCCGGCATAACGCGATGGCACGTCAGGTGGCCGAGCGGGCGGACGCGCATCCCAACCTGGAAGTCCTGCAGCGGCCCTCCCTTTCCATCTGTTGCTTCCGCTACGTGGACGTGGCCTGCCCGGACCTCGACGCGCTCAATGCACGGATCCATCGTGCGCTGGTGCGCCAGGGGCGCCACATTCCCAGCACCACCGTGGTCAACGGTCGGCTGGCCATCCGCCCCTGTTTCCTGGGGGCGCGCACCGGTCCGGAGCAGGCACAGGCCCTGGTGGACGAGGTGCTGACTCTCGGTGCGCAGCTCACAAAGGACCCTGAACTCGCCCCCGATACCAACAACAGCGGCATCATGCCGGACATAGCGAGGTAGATGATCATGGGAAAGCGTTACGACAGCATTCTGGACACCGTCGGCAACACGCCGGTAGTGCGCATCAACAACCTCGGTCCGTCGCATGTCAACCTGTACGTGAAGGTGGAGGCGTTCAATCCCATGGGCTCGGTGAAGGATCGCCTGGCGTTGGGCGTGATCGAGGATGCCGAGCGCCGCGGCGAGCTCACCCCGGGGCAGACCGTCGTCGAGGCCACCAGCGGCAACACCGGTATCGGCCTGGCGATGGTGTGCGCCCAGAAGGGCTATCCCCTCGTGGTCACCATGGCCGAGAACTTCAGCGTGGAGCGGCGCAAGCTGATGCGCTTCCTGGGTGCCCGCGTGGTCCTCACGCCCGCCTCGGAGAAGGGCTCGGGGATGGTGGCCAAGGCCGATGAGCTGGCGCGAGAGCACGGCTGGTGGCGGTCACGGCAGTTCGAGAATCCCGCCAACGCGGACGTGCACGCGCGTACCACGGCGGTGGAGATCCTCGATGACTTCGAGGACGTCACGCTGGACTACTGGGTCACCGGTTTCGGCACCGGCGGCACCCTAAACGGCGTCTCGCGCGTGCTCAGGGCCCGCAGCCCGCGGACCAGGATCGTGGTCTGCGAGCCCGACAACTCGGCGATCCTGGCCAGCGGCATTGCTCAGCCACGCAGGGCGGACGGCAGCCACAGCCAGAGCCACCCGGCCTTTCGCCCGCACCTGATGCAGGGCTGGTCGCCGGACTTCGTGCCCAAGCTGGTAGAGCCGGTCATCGACGAGCACCGCTTCGACGCGTTCCTTGGAATCAACGGCCAGGACGCCTTGCGCTGCGCCCACGAGCTGGCCAGCCGCGAGGGCATCTTCGTGGGCATCTCCGCCGGCGCGACATTCGCGGGGGCGCTGCAGGTGGCAGCCGACGCCCCCGCTGGAAGTCACATCCTCTGCATGCTGCCGGACACGGGAGAGCGTTACCTCTCCACGCCGCTGTTCGAGAACGTGGCGGTGGACATGACCGAGGAAGAAACGGCCCTATCGCGTTCCACGCCCGGCTATCGGTTCGATGGCGGCGCCAGCGCCCCGCCTGCCGTGGACATTCGGGAACTCGACCCCGAGGCGCAGCGCCAGGTGGAGGCGGCCCTGACGGACCCACGGCAACCGGTGGTCATGTTCGCGCTGGAGTGGTGCGAGTTCTGCTGGTCGGTGCGCAAGGTCTTCGACCGCTACCGTATTCCCTACCGCTCCCTCGACCTGGATTCCGTGGCCTACCAGGCCGGCGATCTGGGGGGAAAGATCCGTGCGGTGCTGAAGGAGAAAACCGGCTGGAACACGTTGCCCCAGATCTTCATCGGCGGAGAGTTTATTGGTGGCTGCACCGATCTTTTCGACGAGATCAGGAGCGGCACGCTGTTCGAACGTCTCGACGGGCACAATGTCGAGCACGATCCCAGCATGGATACGGATCCCTACTCGCTGTTGCCGACATGGCTGCATCCCCGCTGAAGGTAGGGGCGGTGCTCATAAAGAGTGGGTTTACGTGCTCTGGGCTCTGATTCAGCACTGATGGGGACTTTGCGAAGCAGCGGCGGCGTCAGCGCCAGGGCAGGGCCATGATCACTCCGGCGACATAGGCCAGCCCTTGCCACATGGCCATGCCCAGTAGCCCTCATACCGCCAGCTTCGGCTGAATCGTGTGGCGGTGGCGCCATGCTGCCTGACGCCCGCTCGATGACCTGCAGGCCCAGGTGCTGCAGGCTCAGCTCGCTAGCTGATCGCCGATCGGCAGGCGCCGGATTCGTTTGCCGGTCGCGGCGAAGATCGCGTTGCACAGCGCCGGCGTCACCGGTGGTACGCCGGGCTCGCCGACGCCGCCCATGGGCGCCTCGGGGCTATCATTGATAAGGTGCACGCGGACGGTGCGCGGGGCATGCGAGATGCGTGGAATCAGGTACTGATGGAAGTTGTCCTGTTCGATGCGTCCCTCGCTGACCGTGATCTCGCTGTGCAGGGCGTTGCCGATGCCCATGACGCAGGCCCCCTCCATCTGGGCGCGGATGCGCTCGGGATTCACCTGGGGGCCGCAGTCGAAGGCGATATCGGCGTTGTGCACGATGACCTCGCCGCCATCGTCGACCTCCACGTCGAGTACCACGGCGGTATAGGAGACGAAGCTGTGGTGTACCGCCAGCCCCAGGCCACGCCCCTTGGGCAGCTCGCGCCCCCAGCCGGCCTCCTCGGTGGCCTTCTCGACCACGGCACGCAGACGGCCGATATCGACGGGGTAGCGTTCGGGATCCTCGCCGTAGTTCCAGCCCTCGTTGATCTCCCGGGGATCGATCTGCCGTGCGGGACCCAGCAATTCCAGCAGGTAGTCGCGGTGATCATGGCCCGCCGCCTCGGCCATTTCGGCGACGAAACTCTGGATGGCGAAGGCGTGCGGCAGATTGTAGACGGCGCGGTACCAGCCGATACGCACGTGTGCCGCGGCTTCAGGGTTCTCCAGGCTCATGGCGGGGATATCGAAGGGCGTCGCGGTGAAGCCCATGCCGAGCTCGAAATCCACCTTGTGCTTGGGATCGGGCCCGAACAGCGAGCCGATACTCGGCGAGAGGGTGCGGTGGCGCCAGGCGAGTGCCTTGCCGTCCCCATCCATGCCCGCCTCCAGGCGATCGACTGACACCGCGTGGAAATAGTCATGCTGGATATCGTCCTCGCGCGTCCACTGGACCCGAACGGGACGGCCCTCGAACTCGCGGGCCAGGCTGGCGGCCTCGAGCACGAAGTCCGGCTTGGACTTGCGGCCGAAGCCGCCGCCCAGCAGGGTCACGTTGACGGTGACATCCTCGGGCTCGAGGCCCAGGCGCCCGGCCACGCCATCCCGGGCGGCCTGGGGGGACTGCACCGGTGCCCAGATTTCCGCCTTGCCATCCACCAGACGGGCGAGGGCGGCGGGTGGCTCCATCGTCGCATGGGCCAGATGCGGCATATAGTAGGTGGCTTCGAGACGGGTCTCGGCGTCAGCCAGAGCTGTCTCGATATCGCCGCGCTCGCGAATCACCTTTCCGGGGGATTCGGCGGCACGCTCCAGCGCCTCACGGTAGGCGATCGAGTCGTAGCCGGCGTTGTCACCGGCACTCTCGGTATCCCACTCGATCTTCAGTGCTCGGCGTCCCTCGATGGCCGCCCAGGTGTTCTCGGCGACCACCGCCACGCCACCCAGCGGCTCGAAGCCGGCCGGTTGTCCGGTGCCCTCGACTTCCACCACCCGGACAACGCCGGGCACGGCCAGCGCCGCGCTGTCGTCGACGCTGGCCAGGGTCGCCCCGTAGACCGGCGGCCGGGCGATCACCGCGTAGAGCATGTCGTCGAGGAGCACATCGGCCCCATAGAGGGCGCGTCCGGTGACGATATCCTTACCGTCGATTGCCAGCGGACGATCGGCCTTTACATTCTCGCGACCGATATAGCGCCACTCGTCCCGGGGCTTGAGAGTCAGGGTGTCACGTTCGGGCACCGGCAACTGGCTGGCGGCCGCTGCCAGCTGGCCGAAGCCGAGTTCACGGCCCGTGGGCTCATGAATCACCACGTGCACCCCGGCACGGCACTCCGCCACTGGCACGTCCCACTGCTCGGCGGCTGCCTGTTCCAGCATGGTCCGCGCCGCAGCAGCGGCACGCCGCATGGGGGCGAACCAGTGACGCATGCTGCGCGAGCCGTCGGTGTCCTGGTTGCCGTAGCGCTCCTCGTGGCCGATCGCCTGCTCGACCCGCACGCGCTCCCAGTCGGCGCCCAACTCGTCGGCGGCCACCATCACCAGGCTGGTGCGGATGCCCTGGCCCATCTCGGCACGATGATTGACGACGGTGACCGTGCCGTCCTCGTCGATGCGGATGAAGACGTTGGGATCGTCGACCCAGCCGTGGGGCATGCCATCCGCCCCGTAGCTGGCCTCTTCCTCGTCCTGGGCCAGGGAGAGATCCCAGCGGGCGGCGATCACCAGGGCGCCGCTCGCGGCCAGCCCCTTGAGGAAGTGGCGGCGGCTGACATTGGCCAGCAAGAGGTTGGTGCGATAGGTACTCATGCCTGTTCCTCCTCGTGACCGGCGGCGCGATGAATGGCCTGACGAATGCGGTTGTAGGTGCCGCACCGGCACAGGTTGCCGGCCATGGCCTCCAGGATCTGCTCGTCGTCCGGGTCCGGCTCCCGCTTGATCAGGGCGGTGGCACTCATGATCTGTCCGCCCTGGCAGTAGCCGCACTGGGCCACACCGAGATCCAGCCACGCCTGCTGGACCTGCTGGCCGACCGCGTCATCGCCGATGGCCTCGATGGTGGTGATCTCCCGGCCCTGAGCCTGGGACACCGGGGTGACACAGGAGCGCACCGCCTCCCCATCCAGGTGGACCGTGCAGGCGCCGCACTGGGCCATGCCACAGCCGAACTTGGTACCAGTGAGCTGTACGACATCCCGCAAGGCCCATAGCAAAGGCATCTGGTCCGGCACATCCAGCTCGTGATCCTGACCATTGATCGTCAGAGTGACCATTTCGAATCTCCTCGCGTCGTTCTTGTTTCCTCATCTCGGCTGGCATCCGCCGCGGATGCGCAGTGCCCAACGCTCCCGTGAATGAATAGAGTAGACCGAGGCTTGGTCCGCTGCTCGATGTCTCGGGCATCAGCCTTGCTGGTCTCAACTTTCAGCGAGCGGTAATGCCGATCCTGACAGTCGGGAACATCCGAACACTCCCCCGGTCCGTGTCGCCGGGACCGGGGAGCAAGTCGTTTCAATGACGTATTCAGCGTTCTTCAGGTGGGTTTGCGGCGCAGCTGGCGCAGCTCGCCATTCAGCGCTTTGATGATGGTGTAGCACATCAACAGCATCACGATGGAGAACGGAATCGCCGTCGCCGTCACCCCGGCCTGAAGCGCCGACAGGCCGCCGCCGAGAAGCAACACGATGGCAATCAATCCCTCCACCGTGGCCCAGAACATCCGCTGAGGCCTGGGAGCGTCGATCTTGCCGCCGGCAGTGATGGTATCGATCACCAGGGAGCCGGAATCCGACGAGGTGACGAAGAAGATCAACGCCAGAGTGATGCCAAGGGTCGACATCAGCCCGGTCAGCGGCAGTTCGTTCAGCATGCCGAACAGCGACAGCTCGGGGCTGTAATTGTCGATCACGTAGTCCTTGACCAGGCTGGTGCCGGGGTCGGCATAGAGCTGATCGAGCGCGATGCCACCGAAGACGCCCATCCAGATGAAGATGAACAGACTGGGAATCACCAGCACACAGATCACGAATTCCCGAACCGTGCGCCCGCGCGACACCCGGGCGATGAACATGCCGACGAACGGTGCCCAACTGACCCACCAGGCCCAGTAGAAGACCGACCAGGCCTGACGGTAGGCATCATCGTCACGACCGAAGGGGGCCGACAACGGAACGAACTCCGTCACATAGGTCGAGAGCCCCGACCAGAACCCGTTCAGGCCCACCAGGGTCGGGCCGGCGAACAGCACGAAGAAGAAGAAGAACACGGCCAGGATCATATTGATCTCGGAGAGCTTCTTCACGCCGCCCTCGAGCCCGCGCCAGACCGACACCAGGGCCACCGCCGTTACCAGCAGGATAACGATGACCTGAAAGGTGGTGCTGATCTCTATACCAAAGACGAAATTCATCCCCGCATTGGCCTGCTGTGCCCCGAGTCCGAGCGCCGTGGCCAGTCCGAACAAGGTGGAAAACACCGCCAGGATGTCGATCGCATGCCCCCACCAGCCCCAGACACGATCGCCGAGGATCGGGAAAAACGCCGAACGAATGGAGAAGGGCAGGCCCTTGTTATAGGAAAAAATGGCCAGCGCCAACGCCATGACCACATAGACGGCCCACCCATGTATGCCCCAATGGAGAAAGGTGCCGGCAAGACCCAGGGCGGTTGCTTCGGGAATGGCTTCCGGATTCAGTGCACCATCGGCCCCGAAAGGCGAAGGAATGCCCAATGGCAAGGAGACGTTGGCATGATAGACCGGCTCCAGCACACTGAAGAACAGCAGTCCGATACCGATGCCAGCGGTGAACAGCATCGCAAACCAGGACAGGTAACTGTGCTCCGGTCGGGCATCGGGCCCCCCTAGCCTGACCGACCCATAGGGCAGGACGACGAGCGCCAGACAGAACAGGATGAAGAAATCCACTACGATCATGAAATACCAGTCCAGCGTTCCGGTAGAAAAACCGACAATGGACTGGAAAAGGCTCCCCGCCCTCTCCGGAAACAGGAGGGTGAGGACAATGAAGACGACCGAAGCAAGCGCCGATACGATAAAGACCCGATTGTGGATATCGAAGCCGATGGGCCCCAGGCGACCTTGGACATTGTCCTGGCCAACGATGTAATCCGTTTGCATGTCGCTAGTCATGGGAGGCGACGCTGGGTCGCTCGGAATATTCATGAGATGCTTCTCCTTATTCTAATGTATAGAATGGTTAGGAGTTTTTGTTATAAGCCTATGGGCTTGGCTTCATGGAATGACAGTAGCTGCTCGATGCGTTGTCGGAGTGGGGGTGTCATGGGAAATGCCTCTCATATTGTTATGGCTACAGGCTTGTCATGATGGTGATCGTTGTCGACGAGACCGACTCGTTGCAAGCGAGCCATGACGTCGGGCTTGGTCCAGGCCAGGTACAGGCTTCCGCCCCGGGCATGGCAAAGGCGTGCCTGGCGCTGAAGCAGATGGATGCCGCTCAGGTCGATGAAGTTGATGCCCGCCGCCAGGATCACCAGGTTCGGTTGGTCGAAACGTTCGAGCCGTCGAGCGACCGATTCACAGGCACCGAAGAACAGCGATCCGTCGATCCTGACGACATTACAGCATGGCTCCTCCACGGCCTGCTGGATGTCCAGGGGGGCTTGAAACAGCGTGCACTCCACCACCGGCGGGCGGGTGGTACGGCGCAGGTAGAGGGCCAGCGAGGCCAGCACGCCGAAGTAGATGGCAATTTCCAGGGCCAGCAGCAAGGTGCTGAAGAAGGTGATCAGCAGTACCGCCGTTTCCGAACGGCTGGTAGCCAGCGCCTCGCGGATGCTATGCAGGTCGACCAGCTTGGCGGCGACCAGTAATAGCAAACCGGCCATGGCGGGCATCGGCACATAGTGCAGCAGTGGAGCCGCGATCAGCACGATTGGGATCAGAAATAGAGCAGACAGCACGGCCGCCAACGGCGAGCGGGCGCCGGCGCTGGCGTTGAGTCCCGAGCGGGTGAACGACCCCGACGAGACATAGCTGGAGAAGAAGGCGCCGCCGAGATTGGACAGCCCCTGGCCGATGAATTCCTGGTTGCTGTTCAGTCGCTCGCCTGAACGTGACGAGAATGCCCGCGCAATCGCCGCGGCTTCGACCAGGCCCAGCAGCCCCAAGGCAATGGCACCGGGTGTCAGCATACGCAGCGTGTCGAGTGAGAGATCCGGTGCCGAAAGGGGGGGCAGGCCGGACGGCACCGCGGCGATGCGCAGGATCTCAGCTTGTGCCGGGTCGAGCCAGGCGGCTAGCAGCGAGGCGGCCACAATTGCCAGCAGCATGCCCGGCCAGCGTGGCAGCCAGCGCCGGAACGCCAGACATGCGGCGAGCGTGAAACCGGCGATCAGCACCGCATCGGGGCGGATGTCGTCGAACCTTCCGAACAGCTGCGGCCATATATCGAGAAAGCCGCTGCTCTCCATGGGGGCCAACCCCAGCGCATAGGGGAGCTGGCTGGTGGCGATGATCAGTGCGGCACCGGCGGTGAACCCCGTCACCACCGAATGCGAGACGAGATCGACCAGCACGCCCAAGCGTGCCAGACCCAGCAATAGCTGGAAGGCGCCGGCGAGGAAGGTCAGCGTCAGCACCAGGGTGATGAACTCCCCGCTTCCCGCCTCGGCGAAGGGCTGCAGGGTGGCGAACAGCGCGATCGACAGTGCCGCCGTCGGCCCGCTGACCATCTGCCGCGAGGAACCGAACAGGGCGGCCAGCACGGCCGGAACGATGGCGGTGTATAGGCCATATTCGGGGGGCAGCCCGGCCAGCAAGGCATAGGCTACCCCCTGAGGCACGACCAGCACCGCACCGGTCAACCCGGCGATGGCGTCGGCGCGCAGCGAACGCGAGGTCTGCTGCGGCAGCCAGCCGAGAAACGGCAACCAGCGTTGCAGCCTGGCCGGTTGCCGGTGGAGGTCGGTCGGCGACGTCATCATGTCTGGTCGGAAGAGACTGCCGGGAAGCGCGCACGCCGCTCGAGATCGTCCAGGTCGATGGTGTTGCGCATATACTGGGTGCTGGCATCGAACACCGGCTGATGATCCCAGGGTGTGACCTTGCCTTGCATGAGCGCCCGCGAGACCAGCTTGCGGCGTCGCTGACTGGCGATCACCTCGCCATGCAGACGCTCATAGTCCCAGCGGCTTGCGACTTCGTTGCGGAACTGTTTGCACAGGTCCAGATGCGCAGGGTCCTCGGCCAGATTGTTGAGTTCCAGCGGATCGGCCTCGAGATCGAACAGCTGGTCCGGGTCCGGTGCCGTATGGACGAATTTATAGCGCCCACGACGGATCATCAGCAGCGGCGCGATAGCACCTTCGCCTAGGTATTCGCCGATCACCTCATCGTGGCCGCCGTTGCCGGTCAGGTGCGGCAGCAGGCTGCGGCCATCGACCGGTACGGCATATTCCGGCGCTGCACCGTCATGGGCGATCTCGGCAAAGGTCGGCAGCAGGTCCATGGTCGATACCGACTCGCTGACCCGACCCGGGGCGAAGCGGTCAGGAGCATGGACGATCATCGGTACGCGTGCGGAACCCTCGAACCAGCTCATCTTGTACCACAGGCCGCGCTCGCCGAGCATGTCGCCGTGATCGCCGGAGAACACGATGATGGTGTCTTCGTCGAGCCCCGTTTCTTGCAAGGCCTTCAGCACGGCGCCGATCTGGTCGTCGACATAGCTGAGTGCCCCGTAATAGGCGTGGCGCGCGTTACGGATCTGCTCGTCGTTGATGGTGCCCTCGTCGAGTTGATAGACATGACGCAGTCGCTTGGAGTGCGGGTCCATCAGTTCGCGTGCGTAGGGCACGCGCGGCATGTCGATGTCGTCGTGGTTGTAGCGGTCCCAGTACTCCTGCGGAATCGTGTAGGGATCGTGCGGATGGGTCAGCGACACGGTCAGGCAGAAGGGACGGCTTTCGCCGTTACGCGCGTAGTCATAGAGGTAGCGCTGAGCACGGAAGGTGACCTCGTCGTCGAAGTCGAGCTGGTTGGAGCGTACGCAGGGGCCGGCCTGAATCACCGAGGACATGTTGTGGTAGTAGCTAGGCCTGGTGTCGAAATTTTCCCAGTCGACGAACCAGCCATAGTCGGCCGGATAGATGTCGGTGGTCAGGCGTTCCTCGAAACCGTGCAACTGGTCGGGGCCGCAGAAGTGCATCTTGCCGGATAGCGCGGTGGTGTAACCGGCATCGCGCAGATAGTGGGCGAAGGTCGGGGTATCGGCGGAAAAGTCGGCGGCGTTGTCGTAGCCACCGATGCGCGATGGTAGCTGGCCGGCCATCAATGTGAAACGTGATGGCGCGCACAGTGGGCTGTTGCAGTATGCCGAATCGAAGACCACTCCTTCTGCGGCCAAGCGTGACAGGTGCGGCGTCTTGACCAGCGGATGACCGTAGACGGGCAGGGCCGACGCCGTCATCTGATCGGCCATCAGGAACAGGATGTTAGGTTGCTTGCGCGGCATGGGGCCTCCTCTTTGTAGTTGATGCGAGCTATATGGATGCGGGGCTCGCCCCGAGTTTTGTCTGGCTGTCGCAACAGTCTCTCTGCTAATCTCAAGGCTTGTAAACTCGCTAAATTTTTATGGGAGGCATTAGTCAAACTAATGTCATGGATGGCTAGGGCGGCGTCGCCCAACAGCTTGCGGGTGTTCGAGGCGGCGGCCCGGCATCTGAGTTTCACTGCTGCGGCACGCGAACTGCGCTCGACGCAGTCGGCCGTCAGCCAGCAGATACGTACCTTGGAAGAGAACCTCGGCTTGCCGTTGTTCGAGCGTATTTACCGTGGGGTGCAGTTGACCGAAGCGGGGCAGACGCTTTTCGTCGGTGTGCAGGAAGGCTTCGCGACCATCGATCGCACGATCGACCGGCTCCAGCATCGACACCGCCATCCGCACGTGAACATCCTCACCGACTTCTCGTTCGCGGCTTACTGGCTGATGCCGCGGCTGCCGCGCTTCCGTGAACAGCATCCGCATATCGACGTACGCATCGTGACCAATCAGGGCGTTCTCGACTGGCGTACCCAGGAAGTGGATATCGCCATCCTGTTCTGCGACGAGCGGACCCTGGCGGGTGGGGTGCCACAGTTGTTCCGGGAAGAGGTCTTACCGGTCTGCAGTCCGGGCTTCCTGCAGCAGCACGGGCCGATCGAGAATCTCGAAACACTCAGCGAGGCGCCACTTTTGACATTGACCGCCAGGCAGGGACAGAGTTGGCTGGACTGGCCGAGCTACTTCGGGCAACTGTCGGATATCAACTATCTGGAATCGTCGGAGCTGACGTTCAACAACTACACGTTGCTGATCCAGGCGGCGATCGCCGGTCAGGGTGTCGGGATGGGATGGCGAGGACTGATCGACGATCTGCTCGACAGCGGCATGCTGGTCGGTCTGGCGGATCTACGTCTGTGCACGCCGCGAGGCTACGGGTTGATCGATGCCCGGCCAGACTCCCCAGGCGAAGCGAAACGGGCTTTTCAGGAATGGGTACTGGCCTGTGCGGAGGAGCAGCCGGAAGAGCGTGGCGCCAGAAAAGCTTAGTGCTTAGTGGACGAGGGGTGAGTGCCCCTCGTCTAGCATTCGATCAAATACCCAGAATACCCTTGGCTTCGTTCAATGCCTCCACGGATTGATCGTGCTCGCCGTCGTTGTGATATTGCTCACCCTGCTGGCGCAGTTCGCGAACCTTTTCGAGTTTACTCTCGTCGAGTTCGGCAACGATGGCTTCATCGGCCAATGCCTGGTCGATTTCCCCCATCAATGAGGGGCACATGTTGGCCCAGGCCGGCGACATGAACAGCATGAGCGCAAGTGCGGCAAACAGTTTGTTGATCATTGTCGATCTCCCTGCGTTGGTAGTGGGACGTTCGATTCCGAGCGCCCTGACTCATTGGTGCCGAGCCACCGTCGCATCGACGAGACGATGGCTCGGGCAGCGTCCAGGCTGCTGAAGTATAGTTCCATGTAAAGAAAACGGCTTTTGCCGTGCTCTCATCGTTATGCCGATCGAGCAACTCATGTCGGCTTGGCGTCTCTGGGGACGATTACTGTTCCTAAATATAATGACTGGCTGGCGAGGAGCGAATTATCGATGTCTGATGCACGCCGTTTCATTGAATTACCGAGTTCCTTGCGCATGTATCGTGGTGGCGAACTGCCATCCGTGACCATCGCTTATGAGACGTGGGGGGAACTTCGCGGCCGGGGCGACAATGCGCTGCTGCTGTTCACGGGGTTGTCTCCCAGTGCACATGCGGCGTCTTCGACGGACGATCCCTCGCCCGGCTGGTGGGAGTACATGATCGGGCCGGGCAAGCCCATCGACACCGAGCGATTCTTCGTCATTGCCATCAACTCGCTCGGCAGTTGCTTCGGCTCCACCGGCCCCGCCTCGCGCAACCCCATGACGGGTAAACCCTATCGGCTCGATTTTCCCAAGCTTGCGGTGGAAGACATCGTGGCGGCTGCACGCGGTGCGTGCCGTGCCCTCGGCATCGACCACGTGCACACCGTGGCAGGCTCTTCACTCGGCGGCATGGACGCGCTCGCCTACGCCGTGATGTATCCGGGCACCTACCGCGACATCATCAGCATCTCGGCGGCAGCTCATGCGACGCCATTCGCCGTTGCCCTGCGTTCGATTCAACGCGAGGCGGTACGTGCCGACCCGACTTGGGCCGGCGGCAACTACGCACCGGGCAAAGGCCCGAAAGCCGGCTTACGCGTGGCGCGTGAACTCGGCATCCTCACCTACCGTTCCGCCGAGGAGTGGCTACAGCGCTTCGACCGCGAACGCATCGAGGGTGCGGACACCAGTGCCGATCCGTTCGCGATGGCATTCCAGGTACAGTCGTACATGGACGCCAACGCGCGCAAGTTCGCCGACAGCTTCGACGCCAACTGCTTTCTCTACCTGTCGCAGGCGATGGACCTGTTCGACTTGGCAGAGCACGGTGATGGCAGGCTGGAGTCCGCTATCCACAAGGTCGACGCGAAGCGGGCGCTGGTTGCCGGCGTGACCACCGACTGGCTATTCCCGTTGTGGCAGCAGCGGCAGATCGCCGAGTTGCTGGAACTTGCGGGGGTAGCCGTCAGTTACCACGAGCTTGGATCTATCCAGGGCCATGATGCCTTCCTGGTTGACAGTGACCGCTTCGCGCCGATGGTGGCGGAGTTCCTTTCCAGCATGCCGGATGCCTGACAACCGCCGGACACCGACTGGGGAAGGGGCTAGGCGGGGCTATGGAATCAGCCCGAAAAGCGGGCAGCGACGTCGCACACCAGTCGTAGCTTCGCCGCCTGTTCGTCGATGGTGAGCTTGTTGCCGATGATCGAGGTACCAAAGCCGCACTGGGGGCTGATCGCCAGACGCTCGCGGTCGATATGCTCGCTTGCTTCCTCCACCCGGGCGAGCAGTTCGTCGGCGTCCTCCAGCGTGCCACGCTTGGACGAGACCAGGCCAAGCACCACTACCTTATCGTCGGGAACGTCGGCCAGTGGCTCGAAGCCGCCGGAGCGCTCGTCATCGTATTCGAGCAGCAGCCGGTGGGCAGCGGTACGCTGGAAGATCGGCTTGGCGATCGGCTCGTAGCCGCCGGCGACGAGCCAGCGGCTACCCTGGTTGCCGCGGCACAGATGCAGGCCGAAGGTGACGCCGTCGATGTCCTGCATCACGGCATTATCGAGTGCAACGCCAAAGTCCAGCCACTGTGCAGTGCTCCAGCCCTGGGCCTCATAGAAAGCGCGTGTCTGCGGGTCGAGCAGCAGGGGGTAGTGCGGGGCGTCGAGCTGAATGTAGCTCGCCCCGTAACCGGCGAGCTCCTCGACCTCCTCGCGCAAAATCCGGGCAACGTCCTCGAGAAATTCCCGCAGGGAGGCGTAAGCGCCCGCCGAGCGCTGCGGCGACCAGAAGTTGGCGAACAGGCCCGGGCTGGGCAGCGTCACCTTCGGCGTACGTGTCGTGCGTGCGCGCAGATAGACGAACTCCTCCGCCGACAGGGAGCGACGGCGGCGCAGCGGTGCGGTTACGGCGAGCTCGTGCGGTCGCTCCTGGTGCCAGTCGCCGATGTCGTCGTCGCCATGCCACTTGCCCCACAGGAAGGCGTCGAGATCCCAGGTGCCGAAGCCTTCGACCGCCTGCACCAGCTGGCTCTGGAAGGACAGCCGGCGCATTTCACCATCGGTGAGCACCTCGAGGCCGGCGGCCTCCTGGAGCGCAATCGCCGCATCGACGGCGCGGTCCTCGATCTGCTTGAACGTGGCCTCACTTATGCTTCCGGCCCGCCGTCGCTCCTGAGCCTCCAGCAACCAATCGGGGCGAAGCAGACTCCCGACAACGTCGGCGCGTGCCGCAATCATAGGGCCTCCTCACAGCATCTTGCTGTAGCACATGATCGGGAATCAGCCGATGGCGGCGATCCCGGCCTTGGCGATCTGCACATCCTGGTCGGGCTTGACGCCGGAGACGCCCACGGTGCCGGCCATCTGGCCGTCGACCAGCACCGGCACGCCGCCGGAAAGGAGACCCTGCATCGGCACGGAGAGGAAGGCGTCGCGACCGCCGTTGATCATCTCCTCGAACAGCTGCGTCTCGCGGGCACCCAGGGCGGCACTGCGGGCCTTCTCGGTGGCAATGCCGGGCGTCATGGCCGGGGCACCGTCGAGGCGGCGCAGGCCGAGCAGATGGCCGCCATCGTCGGCCACGGCGATGGTCACTGCCCAGCCATTGGCTTCGGCTTCTTGCTGGGCGGCGTCAAGGATGGTGTTGACGTCGGCCAGGGTGAGTACGGTTTTGGTTTTCATTGTGGTGCTCCTTGGTTGATATTAGCTACGGGCTACGGGCTACGGGCTACGGGCTACGGGCTACGGGCTACGGGCTACGGGCTACGGGCTACGGGCTACGGGCTACTCGTAGCCCGCGGCTCGTTGCTCGTAGCTGGTGTCAATGCCTCATCGACGATCTCGATCCAATGCCTCACCGGCGTTCTGCCGGCACCGGCGAGATGCGTCTGGCAACCGATATTGGCGGTGACGATGATTTCTGGATTGCCGGCTTCCAGGGCGTCGAGCTTGTTGTCGCGCAACTGGGTGGCAAGCTCCGGCTGGGTGATCGAGTAGGTCCCCGCCGAACCACAGCATAGATGGGCATCCTGCACCGGAGTCAGCGAGAACCCCAGCCGGGTCAACACACCATCCACGGCACCGCTGAGTTGCTGGGCATGTTGCAGGGTACAGGGACAGTGGAAGGCCAAGCGCTTGCTGTGCTTGACCTCCAGGGAGTCGAGATCCTCGTCGCGCAGGATCTCCGCCAGGTCCTTGGCCAGTTCGCTGATGCGCTTGGCCTTATCGGCGTAGTCAGTGTCGTCGGCGAGCATCTCGCCGTACTCCTTGACGAAGGCGCCACAGCCGCTGGCAGTCTGCACGATGGCTTCGCAACCGGCCTCGACATGCGGCCACCAGGCGTCGATGTTGGCGCGCATGAGGGCGCGGCCGTCGTCCTGGGCGTTCAAGTGGTAGTCGATGGCGCCGCAGCAGCCGGCCTCCGGGGCCGGGGTCAGGCCGATGCCCAGGCGGTCGAGCACCCGCGCGGTGGCGGCATTGGTGTTGGGCGACAGTCCCGGCTGCACGCAGCCTTCCAGGATCAGCATCTGGCGCGCGTGACGCTTGTGGTCGGGCCGGGTACCGGCATCCACCGGTGCTGGGGGCATCTTGTCACGGAGCATGCCGGGCACCAGCGGCCGGAAGGTCAGCCCCAGCTTGAGCAGCGCCTGGAAGCGCTTGGGGTCGACCAGCGCCTTGCGCAGCCCGTAGCGCAGCGCGCGGTCACTGGCTTTGCGCGGCACTCGGCGCTCGATCTCGGCGCGGCCGATGTCGAGCAGCTTGTGGTACTCGACGCCGGACGGGCAGGTGGTCTCGCAATTGCGGCAGGTCAGGCAACGATCCAGGTGCAGTCGGGTCTCCTCGGTGACCTGGTCGTCGTCGTCACGGCTCTCCAGTAGTTCCTTCATCAGGTAGATGCGCCCACGCGGGCCGTCCCGCTCGTCACCCAGCAACTGGTAGGTGGGGCAGGTCGCGTTGCAGAACCCGCAGTGCACACAGCTGCGCAGTACTCGGTCGGCCTCGCGGATGTGCGGCTTCTTGAGGTCTTCCTCGGTGAAATGGGTCTGCATGTTTCAGAGCTCCGCGTACAGTCGGCCGGGGTTGAAGATCCCGTGGGGATCGAGCTCGGCCTTGAGATTGCGGTGATACTTGGCCACCACCGGCGCCAGCGGCGTGAACGGCTCGGTGCTGCCTCCCTCTTCGTGAGGGGTGTAGCAGGTGGCGTGACCACCGGCGCGGGTCGCTGCGTCACGAATGGTGTCGGCCGAAGCCTCGCTTCGCAGCCAGCGCTGGGCGCCCGCCCAGTCGTAGACGGTGTCCCCTTCGATCTTCAACTCGGGGGTATGGTTGGGCAGCGACAGCCGCCATAACGGGCGGGCATCGTCGCGGGAGAAGAACGCCAGGCGCTGCTCGCGCAGCTCAAACCAGAAACCGTTGTCGAGGTCATCGCCACCCAGGCGTTCGCGGGTCGCGGCCACCGAACCGGGCCCGCCTTCCAGGCGCAGGTAGAGGCTGCCGTCGTGCCAGGCGGCGGCGCTCAATGGCAACGGCTGACGGCCCCATTCGGCGAGTTTTTCCAACGCCTCTTGCAGAGGCATTTCCAGGCGCAGGCTGTGGCGGGCGCCCGGCTTGGGCAACACCTTGAGCGAGACCTCGGTGAGGACACCCAGTGTTCCCTGGGCGCCGGTCATCAGCCGCGACAGGTCGTAGCCGGCGACGTTCTTCATCACCTCGCCGCCGAAGCGCAGCGCCTTGCCTTCGAAGGTGATCACCTTCGCACCGAGCACGAAGTCGCGCACCGCGCCGGCCCAGGGACGCCTGGGCCCGGACAGGCCGGTGGCGATCGTGCCGCCGACGGTGGCGGCGTCGCCGAAGTGGGGTGGTTCGCAGCCGAGCATCTGGCCCTCGGCATCGAGCGCCGCTTCCAACTCGGCGAGCGGGGTACCGGCGCGTACCGAGACCACCAACTCGACCGGATCGTAGTGGGTGATGCCACGGTGCTCGAGGGTAGACAGCGTCTCGCCCTCCACCCGGCGGCCGTAGAAGGCCTTGGTATCGCCGCCGACGATCTTGAGCGGCGTCTTGTCACGGTGGGCCTGGCGCACGCGCTCGCAGAGTGCTTCGGCCGTGTCCTGCGGTGTTGTCGTCGTATCAGCCATGGTCAACTCTTAAAAGCGTGGCAGTTCCGGAAACGGCAGCTCGTTGTTGTGCACATGCATGGCGCCGAACTCGGCGCAGCGCTGCAGCGTCGGGATGTTCTTGCCCGGGTTGAGCAGGCGGTGCGTATCGAAAGCCGCCTTCACCGCATGGAAGACGGTGATCTCGTCGGGCTGGAACTGGGCACACATCTGGTTGATCTTCTCGCGCCCCACGCCATGTTCGCCGGTGATGCTGCCGCCGGCTTCCACGCACAGCTCGAGGATCTTGCCGCCGACCTCCTCGGCCAGCTCCAGTTCGCCGGGCTTGTTGGCATCGAACAGGATCAGCGGATGCATGTTGCCGTCGCCGGCATGGAAGACGTTGGCCACCGGCAGGCCGGACTCCGCCGACAAGGCGCCGATGCCCTTGAGTACGCGCGGCAGTTCGCGGCGCGGAATGGTGCCGTCCATGCAGTAGTAGTCCGGCGACATGCGGCCTACGGCGGGGAAGGCGTTCTTGCGACCGGCCCAGAACCTGGCGCGCTCGGCGTCGTCGTGAGCCTGACGGATCTCGGTGGCGCCGGCAGCCTCGAGCACCTGGCGTACCGTGTCGCAGTCATCGTCGACGTCGGCTTCCACGCCGTCGAGCTCGCACAGCAGAATGGCTTCGGCCTCGACCGGGTAGCCGGCCTTGACGAAGTCCTCGGCGGCCTGGATCGCCAGCTTGTCCATCATCTCCAGCCCGCCGGGAATGATGCCGGCGGCGATGATGTCGCCGACCGCCTGGCCGGCCTTCTCGACGTCGTCGAAACTGGCCATCAGCACCTTGGCGGTTTCGGGCTTGGGCAGCAGCTTGACGGTGACCTCGGTGACCACGCCGAGCATGCCCTCGGAGCCGGTGAACAGGGCCAGCAGGTCGAAGCCGGGGGCGTCGAAGGCCTCCGAGCCCAGGGTCATGCGCTCGCCCTCGATGGTGATTACCTCGACCTCGAGCACGTTGTGCACGGTCAGGCCGTACTTCAGGCAGTGCACGCCGCCGGCATTCTCGGCCACGTTGCCACCGATCGAGCAGGCGATCTGCGACGAGGGGTCCGGCGCGTAGTAGAGCCCGTAAGGCGCGGCGGCCTCGGAGATGGCCAGGTTGCGCACGCCGGGCTGGACGCGGGCGATACGGGCGTTGGGGTCGATGTCGAGAATCTGCTTGAAGCGCGACAGCACCAGCAGCACGCCCTGCTCCAGCGGCAGGGCGCCGCCGGAGAGGCCGGTGCCGGCGCCGCGCGTGACCACCGGCACACCCAGCGAATGGCAGGTACGCAGCAGGGTCTCGACCTGGTCGAGGGTATCCGGCAGGGCGACCAGCATCGGCAACACGCGATAGGCGGACAGGCCGTCGCACTCGAAGGGGCGCAGGTCCTCCTCGCGGTGCAGCAGGGTCATGTCCGGCAGCGCCTCGCTGAGCGTGGCCAGTACCTGCTGCTTGTCGTTGTCGGGCAACTCACCGTCGAGCCGCGCGTCGTAGAGGATATTCATGAGTCGTCCTCGTCTAATTGCGATCTGCCTTGGCCAGCGGGATGACCGTTTCATTGCCCATAATCTGGGTCTTCGTTATCCCTCTGTCCAGCTTTCGGCCCATTGGTATGACCAATTCATGAAAAAATCTGGAAATTATTTCCAATGTACATTTTTGACAGCAGAATGAAAGAGTCGTTGAGCTTTTTTATGATACCCCCCCGTCATGCGACGGGGAGGTTGCGTCTTGGGCGGGCAATCAGCCGATCCACATCAAGGCGTCGCTGATGCCAAATCCATAGAAGGCGATCAAGGCGATGATGCCGGTGAAGATGACGTAGTAGAGCGTCGGCAGGATGGTCTTGCGCAACGTCGTTCCCTCACGCCCCAACAGGCCAACTGTCGCCGAAGCCGCCACCACGTTGTGGATGGCGATCATGTTACCCGCCGCGGCACCTACCGCCTGCAGGGCTACCATCATCGCCGTGGACAGCCCGAGTTGCTGAGCGACGTTGAACTGGAAGTCGGACAGCATCAGGTTGGACACCGTGTTGGAACCGGCGATGAAGGCTCCCAGTCCACCCACAGCGGGGGCGAAGAAGGGGTAGATGCTGCCTACGCTATCCGCCACGGCTTGTGCCATGGCGACCGGCATGGATACCAGGTCGGCGGCATTGATACCTGAGTTGATCAGGATTCGCACCATGGGGATGGTGAAGATCAGCACGAAGCCAGCGCCAAGAATGGTCTTGGTCGACTCGCCAAAGGCCGCCTTGACTTCGCCCGCGCGCATGCGGTGCAGGCCGATGGTCAGCAGTACCACGATCAGCAGGATGCCACCCGGCAGATAGAGGGGTTCGATGCTCCCGGATACCCCGGCTTCGCCGAGGATATTGCTCCAGCCGACGCTCAGCGAGGTGAGAGCGCTCTTGACCGGTTCCACGGTGCGTGAGATTACCAGCAGCACGGCCAGCAACACGTAGGGAACCCAACCCATGAAGGTGGAGATGGGGGCCTTGCCGACGACCTCGTCCATCTTGATCTCGAGCTTGCCGATCCATTCGTCCGGCCAGGACGTGCTTTCCGGGAAATCCCAGATGTCCTGGGGAATCAGGAAGCCCTTGCGCGCCGCCGGCACGACGATGGCCAGGCCAACCATGGCGCCGATCATCGACGGGAACTCCGGTCCCAGCAGTACGCCGGCCAGCATGTAGGGCACCACGAAGCAGATGCCGGCGAAGATGGCGAAAGGCGCGATCGACAGGCCTTCCTTCCAGGAGCGGTTGGCGCCGAAGAAGCGCACCATGATCAGCACCAGGATCAGCGGCATCAGAATGCCCACGATGCCGTGCACGATAGCGACTTCGGCGGCGATCAGACGGAAATACTCCAGCCAGGTGTGGCCTCCGGCCGTCAGTTGCTCGCTGATCCCGGCCTGATTGATGCCACCCGAGACGCCGACCACGATCGGCGTGCCCACGGCGCCGAACGACACCGGTGTGGACTGGATCATCATACCCACCACCACGGCAGCCAGGGCCGGGAAGCCCAGCGCCACCATCAGGGGAGCCGCCACCGCCGCTGGCGTTCCGAAACCCGAGGCCCCCTCGATGAAGCAGCCGAACAGCCAGGCGACGATGATCGCCTGCACGCGCCGGTCGGGGCTGATGCCGGAGAAACCATTGCGAATCGCCTTGATGCCACCGGAGTGCTTCAAGGTATTGAGCAGCAGAATGGCGCCGAAGATGATCCATAGGATCGATACCGTGAGGATCAGGCCCTGCAGGGTCGAAGCAACGACCCGGCTGAAGCTCATCTCCCAGGCGAACAAGGCGATTAGTGCGGTAACGATGAACACGATGGGCATGGCCACCTTGGCGGCCATACGAAACCCGATCAATAGCACGCCCGCCAATACCAATGGCAGGAAGGCGAGCAGTGGGAGCAACGTGGAATCCATGAGGCGAACGTCCTCTTGTCGTTATTCAGCGAGTGGTGATCGAAAAGGCGACCCCTTCCGTTTAGCGAGAGCACGATAATCGGAGTGACCCGGGCTTGGCTATATCTGGATAATTGGTATGACCAATCCTTCAATGCTCGGCAAATATGCGTTAACTGGTTATATTTAAAATGGTTTTATGGCCATGTGGGGTTGAAAAAAGACGCGAATTCGAGATCGGAGTTCGACTAATGGACAAGGACTTGGACCGAGGCCTTGCTGTCATGCTGGGGGGTGAGGGAACGGGACCAATAACCGAGATGTCCGACTAATGACGCGAGGAGGCGATATGACCAGACGACTCTATGACTTGTGCGGTATCGACGAAGGGCTGCGCTTCTCGCCCTTTTGCTGGCGCGTCAAGTACGCCCTGGCGCACAAGGGGCTCGACTATGAGACGCAACCCTGGCATTTCACCGACAAGGAACAGCTCGCCTTCGCCAACCACGACAAGGTTCCGGTGCTCGTCGATGGCGACGAGGTGGTTACCGAGAGCTACGAGATCCTGCGCTACCTCGACCGTGTCTATCCCGACAAGCCGCTGCTGGGCGACGCCCAAGCCGAGGCCCGGGCGCGCTTCTTCAAGTTCTATGCCGAACGCTCGCTGGCGCCGGGGATGATGCGCACCATCATCATGGACCTGCTCAACGCCGTGCATCCCAAGGATCGCGACTATTTCCGCGAGACCCGCGAAAAGCGCTTCGGGCGTACCCTCGAAGAATTTCATTCGCCCGCCAAGGGGCTGTCTCAGCTTGACCAGGCGCTGGAGCCGCTGCGCGGCCGGCTGGAGGAGAGTGATTTCATCGATGGTGAAGCTCCTGCGGCCGCGGACTATCTGGCGTTTGGTCCCTTCATGTGGGCACGGGTGGTGTCCACCGCAGACCTGGTCTCCAATGCCGACCCGGTCTATGCCTGGGTCGAGCGCATGCTGGATCTGCATGATGGCTTGGGGCGTGAGGCCAAACGCATCGTCGATATCGAAGGCGCCTACGACCAGTGAGCAAGCCACCAATGGATAGGGAAGACAGCATGGCTGTGCCATGCTGTCGACAACAGGACGTCTATCATTGGTAGCGGGAGGTTTGCATGATCGATCTGTATTACTGGACGACGCCCAATGGCCACAAGGTCACGATTTTCCTCGAGGAAACCGGGATCGAGTATCAGATTCAGCCGATCAATATCGGTCGTGGCGAACAGTTCACCCCCGAGTTTCTCGATATCGCACCCAACAATCGCATTCCCGCGATTGTCGACCGGACGCCATTGGATGGAGGGCAGCCGCTCTCGTTGTTCGAGTCCGGCGCAATTCTCGAATACCTGGCCGACAAGACCGGCAAGTTCCTGCCCAAGGCGGGGCGCGAACGCTATGTGACGCTGCAGTGGCTGTACTGGCAGATGGCTAACCTGGGGCCCATGGCCGGCCAGAATCATCACTTCCGCAACTACGCGCCCGAGAAGATCGAATACGCCATCGAGCGCTATGTACGGGAGACTGCTCGGCTCTATGGGGTACTCGACAAGCGCCTCGACGACCATGAGTACGTCGGTGGCGTGGATTACTCAATTGCTGACATGGCGATCTGGCCATGGATCCGCTCCCACGAGAACCAGGGGCAGGACCTCGAGGATTTTCCCAATCTGCTGCGCTGGTTCCGTGCCATCGAAGACCGTGCGGCGGTCAAGCGTGCCCTTGCACGAGCAGAGGAGGTCAATCCCAAGGATGGCGTGGAGATGGACGATGAGGCGCGCCGCTATCTGTTCGGGCAGGAGTGATGCCTTTGCCTGCTGCGGTGACTTGTCGACCTTGAATCGCCCGGCCGCTGGCCGGGCGACAGCCAAGGAGACTTCGAGTGGCGATCTATCAATACGATGAATGGGTTCCCGAGTTGCATGACGAGGTGTTCGTTGCCGAAACCGCCGATGTAATGGGCAACGTGATTCTGCGCTCAGGTTCCAGCGTGTGGTATCAGGCCGTCATCCGTGGGGATAACGACGTCATCGACATCGGTGAAGGTAGCAATGTGCAGGATGGTACCGTCATGCACACCGACCCGGGATACCCGCTCAAGGTTGGCGCGGGAGTGACCATCGGTCATCAGGCCATGCTGCACGGTTGCACCATTGGTGACGAATCTCTGGTCGGCATCCAGGCCGTCATACTGAATGGCGCGGTGATCGGCAAGAACTGCCTGGTAGCGGCAGGAGCCGTGGTGACCGAAGGCAAGGAGTTTCCGGACAATTCGTTGATTGTCGGAGCGCCGGCCAGAGTGGTCCGTAAGCTATCCGAAGAGGCGGTCGAGAAGATGCGGGAAAACGCCCGCCACTATGTGGCCAACGGCCTGCGACACAAGGAAACGCTCAAGCGGATCGATTGAAATATTGGCGTGACATGGCCGGGGGCGCAGGGAGAGCCATCAATCGCCGATGACCAGCCAGCCTTCGTCATCCACGCTCACGGGCACCGCATCGAGGGCGCAGCCGAGACCGTGGCCGCCAACCCCCTCCCCGGTACGGGCCGAAAAAGCGGCACCGTGATTGGTACAGCGTAGCTGTTCGCCATCCTGACTGAGGATTCGCTTGCCACGCTGGTCGAGCGGCAGATATTGGTGAGGACAGGCATTGACGTAGGCCACCGGCCCACTGTCGAGGCGTACCAGCAATAGCGGGAAGCCGCCATTGTCGCTATCGAGTGTCAGGCTTAGGGGTGACCCTGGCTCCAGCGCCGCCGCGTCGATGATTCGGGTACCTGGTCGCGGGGCGCTACGATAACGTTGCCAGGCTTGGGTCATGGGGGCTCCTCGGTGCTAACGATGTCGTTGCATATGATACCAAGCCCGGCCTGCCTGAACGAGAATATGCGACGCGGGAAGCCCCCCGTTTTTCAGCCCTCATTTCACCGCGGTCACCACCAGCTCGAGCAGTACGTTCTCTCCCAAGTCGGCGACCCCGAGGGTAGCACGGGCCGGCAGGTGCTCTGCGGAGAACCATTCGGTCCAGACATCGTTCATTCCTTTTTTGAGATTCAGATCGGAGACATAGGCGGTAGCCGAAACGACACGCTTCTTGTCAGTCCCTGCTTCAGCCAGATAGCTTTCCAGCTTGTCGAGGACTTGGCGAGTCTGACCGGCCATGTCCAGCGACAGGTCGTCGGCGATGATGCCGCCGAAGAACACGAAGCCATTGGCCTCGACAGCGCGATGCATGATGGGGGTGTGGATATGGCGTTGGATCATAAGATTCTCCTGTTGATGCCCGTAACGGGCGCGAAGAGCTAGGGTGGCCACTCAAGTCCGTGGCGTGTCGTGACGAAAACGGCTGATGGCGAATGGGGCTATTGGCAGGGCCGGTTCGCGTTCCCTGGCGAGGTCGGCAATGATCTCGCCGGTAATGGCGCCCAATTGGTAGCCGTGAGCGGAAAAGCCAAAGGCATGAATCACGTTGTCGACGGTGCTACTGGGGCCCAGTACCGGAATCTGATCAGGCATGACCGCTTCCACTCCTGCCCAGGTGCGTACGATGCGGGCTTCGCGCATGAACGGAAACAGGCTGACCACGGTGTCGGCGTTGTCGGCCAGGCCCGCCAGGCGTGTTTCGGCCACTTGGCGCTGGGCATCGACATGGCCCCGCACGCCACCGCCAATCAGCACGGTGCCGTTCTCGAACTGCTTGAAGGACAGCGGTCGCGAGGTGGTGCCGACCACCGGCCCCAGGAAAGGAACGAGGCGTTCGGTGATCATCAGCATAGGCGCCTCAGCGGATAGCGGAACCGGCTCGCCGAGCCATTGACACAGCTTCGCCGCCCAGGCCCCGGCACAATTGATCAGCAGATCGGCGTGGAAGCGTTGTGTCCCGGCGATGATCTCCCAGCCGTTGCCTTTGGCCTCCAGGTGGGTGACTTCGAGCCCTTCGTGGAAGCGAGCGCCCTGGCGCTCAGCCTGACGGCGCCAGGCGGTGACGGTGCGGTAGGGGTTGGCATAGCCATCACCATCGCAGGCCAGGCCGCCGGGGCAGTGTTCCGCCAGCGCCGGCAGGCGCCGGCGCAGTTCGTCGCGACCGATGAGTCGCTCGTGATCGAAGCCCAGTTCGCGCACCTGGCACTCGCGTTCGGCCAAGGTGTCCAAATCGGCATCGTTCTCGGCGACCTTGATCTGCCCCACCGGGCGAAAGCCGCAGTCATCACCGACCAACTCGGACATGCGCTGCCAGCGCTCCCAGGCGGCCATGGCCAACGGGATTTCCGCTGGATGCCGGCCAAGGCGCCTGACGCCTCCAGCATTGACCCCCGAGGCGTGCCGACCGGCGTAGGCCTTGTCGATCACCGTGACCCCGTGCCCCTGTGCGCTGAGATGCACGGCGGCACTGCAGCCGTGCAGGCCAGCCCCGACGATCACGGTGCGCACCGTCATTCAGCTTCCTCCGCCGCGCGTGCCAGTTGGCCCAGGGTGATGGGCTTGAACGGCGGGCGCAGGCGGTAATAGCCGGTCTCCGCGACACTCTGGTGGTTGGCGTCGGCGAGCAATTCGCTGACGGTCAGGCCGCACATGCGCCCTTGGCAGGGGCCCATTCCGCAACGGGTGAACGACTTGGTCTGGTTGGGGCCACGACAGCCCATTTCGGCCATGCGGCGTACCTCACCGGCGGTGACTTCCTCGCAGCGGCAGGCCAGGGTGTCGTCGTCTGGCAGGCGCCATCGATTGGCGGGACGGTATAGCACATCGAGGAAGGGGCGAATCGCGGTTTCGCGTGCCAGGCGTCGCCGTAGCCAAGCTTCCTCCTGTCTGACCTGCTCGCATTCGACGCGACCCAGGGCGATGGCCGCGCCAAGGCCTGCCAAATGGCCCTGCAAGGCCGATGCCCGGGCGCCAACGATACCGCCACCATCACCGGCCACAGCGATGCCTTCGATGTCGGTCCGCAGCCAGTCGTCGAGCCGTGGCTGCCAGGCGAGTTGCCGGGTGTCCCAGTCGTGAGAGCATTCGAGAGCACGGGTGATCTGGGTATTAGGCACCACGCCCTGGTGCAGCAGCAGCGTGGAGGTCTCGAGCGTCTCCCAGTCATTGCTGTCAGCGCACTGCCAGCGAATGCGCTCCAGTTGGCTGTCGCCCTCGGCGCGCAGCGCGCTGACGTGCTTGATTTGGCGTACACCAGCGCGTCTCAGCTCACGCAGCAGTCCCAACCCTTTGGCGAGGGTGCCCGTGTTGCGCAGCGCGGCGGGCAGGTGTGGCAGCGCTTCGAGGTGGCGTCCGCGTGGCGTGGTGTCCAGCAGCGCGGCGATCGGGATGCCGGCACGCAAATACTGGGCGGCGAGCAGCAACAATAAGGGGCCGGTTCCGGCCAGTACCACCGGCGAGGCCGGTGCCACGCCTGAACTCTTGAGCAGGATCTGGGCACTGCCGGCAGTCATCACACCCGGCAGCGTCCAGCCGGGGATTGGAAACGGGCGCTCCATGGCCCCGGTGGCGAGGATCACGTACCGCGCCTGAAGCATGGCGGCGCGATCCTCATGCAGCAGGCCTAGCTCGCGCTGGCGCGTCAACTGCCAGACACTAGTGCCGGGGCGATAGTCGATGCGTGTGTCACGCAGGCCTCGGACAAGCTCTCGGCCGTGCCAATAGTCCGCACCGAGCACCTTGCGGTCACGTATTGGCGTGGTTTCGATGGCGCGATAGATTTGACCGCCTGGTGCCGGCTGTTCGTCGATCACCACTGGGGTGATGCCGTGCTCGGCGGCGGTAGCGGCGGCGGCCATGCCAGCGGGGCCGCTGCCCAGGATCACCAGTTCGTGCGTGTTCATGAGACCAGTCTCCGTGCGCCTTGCTGACGGCGAACCTGCATGCCGTCGCGAACCTGAACCTGGCAGGCCTGGACGTTGGGTATGCCGTCAATTTCCATCAGGCATTCGAAGCACACACCCATCATGCAGTAGGGTGCGCGCGGCGAGTCGCTGACTGGAGTTGTGCGACACGCCAGGACACCGGCCGCCAGCAAGGCAGCGGAGACACTTTCTCCCTCGCGCGCACTCACGGGACAGTCCTCGAACCTCAGGGTCACGGTTCGAACGGTGGGGGTATCAGGCAGGGATAACCGTTTGAACATCGAATCTCTCCGCGGTAAAGGGGGCAATCTCGGTGGGGGCATTGGATCCCGCGATCCAGGGCACCAGACGTTTGGCGTGCACGGCAGCCAGGGTCACACCGCTGTGGCAGCAGGCCACGAAGGCGCCGGGATGGGTGGTCGAGGCCTGGTAAAGGGGATAGCCATCCGGGGTCATGACGCGTAGCGCGCCCCAGGTGCGTACCACGCGGGTGTCGGCTAGCGCGGGCAGGGCCTTGACGGCGCGCTGCGCGATGCTGGACAGCACCGGCGTATCGGTGCCGTCGTCGAAGCCGACGTCCTCGTGGGAATCGCCCAACAGGATCGAGCCCTCGCCGGTCTGGCGCAGGAAGGTGGTTGGCAGGTTCAACAGGGGACGCATGCGTTCGGTGACCAGAATCTCGCCACGGTTGGGCACCAGTGGGGCGGCCAGCCCCACTTGGGGGGCCAACTCGCGATTGCCGAGTCCGGCGGCGAGTATCACCCGCTCGGCATGCAGACGCTCGGTGTCACGCTCGATGATGAACCCCTGACCTTGACGTTGAATGCGTCGTACCTTGCCGCCGGGGCGATAGCTTCCACCATGGTGGCGCAGGCCGGCGTGCAGGGCACGCAGTAGATACAACGGGTTGGCATGCCCGTCCCAGCGCGACCAGGAGGCACCAATCACGCTGTCACCGATTTCGGGTATAAGCTCGCGCAACTGGTCATGGTCGAGCATGGAGAAGTCGAAATGTCCCTGGGTGGCCTCGGATAGCGCACTCAGCTCGGACTGACGACATTGCATCTCCTCGGCGCTGTAGCATAGGTGCACGCCGCCCGGCGCTTGGTGCTGAGTTGCCACGCCGGTCAGTGCATGGAGCTCAGCGGAAAGCTCCGGCCACAACGAGGCGGAACTCATGCTCCACTCCGAATAGCGCGGAATCTCCACGCCCTTGCCCTGTACCCACACCAGGCCGAAATTGCCCCTCGAGGCACGAAAAGCCACGTCACCTTCATCCAGGACGGTCACGCGGTGACCTGCGCTGGCCAGGCCGTAGGCGATGGCACTGCCCACCAGGCCGCCGCCGACGATCGCGAAATCACACTTCTGCATGGTTTCTCCTCAACCTTTGCCGATCAGCACCTTGTCGAGCCCATAGACCCGGTCGAGCACTACCATGAACAGGGCTGTCATCACGATCAGCACCGTGGACACCGAGGCGATCAGTGGGTCGATGGTATGGGCGATATGGTTGTACATCTGCACTGGCAACGTGGTGGTGCCGGGCGAAGCGACGAAGATGGTCATCGACAGCTCGTCGAAGCTGGTAGTGAAGGCGAGGATCCAACCACCGGCGACACCAGGCAGAATCATCGGCAGGGTCACCCGACGGAACATCGTCCATTGCGAGGCGCCTAGAGACAGCGCGGCCTGTTCCGCGGTACGGTCCATACCGAACACCGAAGCCATCACCAGGCGCATGGTGTAGGGCATGACGATGACCACGTGGGCCGCGACCAGAGCGGCGAAGCTGCCGTGAATGCCGATGCGCGAGAAGAAACCGAGAAAAGCCACCCCCAGCACGACGTGCGGAATCATCAGCGGCGAGAGGAACAAGCCGACCAGCGCTTCACGTCCGCGGAATCGGTAACGCACGATAGCCAGGGCCGCAGGCACCGCCAGCAGCGCGGATGCCGTCGCTGCACCGATGCCCAAGTAGAGGCTGTTCCAGAAGGCCCGGATGAAATCGCGATTGTCGAGAATGGCCTGGAACCAGCGCAGCGACAGGCCATTGGTCGGGTAGGAGAGATAGCCGTTCGGGGTGAAGGACACCAGCATCACCACCACCAGCGGCGCAAGAAGGAAGACCACGAACAGGGTATGAAAGGCGAGGGCGAGTTTGCCGTTGCGTTGCATGGTTTGTCTCCTAACCCAAGGTGCGACGGAAGCGCCGCTCCATCATGCGGTTGTAGCTCATCACCAGGGCTACGTTGGCCACCAGCAGGACGATGGCGATGGCGGCGCCCAGCGGCCAGTTCATGGTGTTGAGGTATTCGTCGTAGGCAGCAGTGGCCGCGACCTTGAGTCGCCGACCGCCGATGATGGCGGGCGTGGCGAAGGCGCTGGCTGCCAGCGCGAAGACGATCAGGCTGCCTGAGAGAATACCGGGCAGGACTTGGGGGATGACGATGCGCCGAAATACCGTGGCGTGGCTGGCGCCCAGCGAAAGGCCCGCGTGCTCGACGGCGGAGTCCAATTTCTGCAGTGCGGCCCATACCGAAATGACCATGAACGGCACCAGCACGTGGACCAGGGCCATGATCACACCGGTATGGGTGTACATCAGGTTGCCGCTGCTGGCATCGGCCAGCCCCAGAGCCTCCAGGGTCTTGCCCAGCAGGCCATTGCCGCCGATCAGTAGCACCCAGCCCAGGGTGCGCACCACCACGGAGATCAGCAGTGGCGCAAGTGTCACGACCAGGAACAGCGAGCGCCAGGGGTTGCGCATTCGTGACAGGATATAGGCCTCGGGCACGCCGATGGCGATGCATAACACCACCACGGCCAGACTGATGCCGTAGGTACGCAGGAAGATCTCGTGAAAATAGCTGTCCTTCAGCACCTCCAGGTAGTTGTCGAGACTGAAGGTGGTGATGATGCCCGCGGCATAGTCGAAGCTGTTGAAGCTCAGGATCAGCGTCATCAACAGCGGCATGCCCAGCAGAGTCAGAAAGAACAAGGTGCCCGGCCCGCTCAGTAGCCAGGGGGCCAAATTCTTTAGCTTCGGTTTGGACGATGCTTCCTGCAGGGTCGTGGTGAGTTCAGCCATGAGCCTGCTCCTCCAGGATGCGCACCGCACCGGGTTGCCAACGTACCCCGACCTCGTCGCCGACGGTAAAGTCCGTGGGGCCTAGGTTGGGAAGCGTGACCAGCAATTCGCCGGCACTGCTGTCGATCTGGTACAGCCAGTGATTGCCTAGGAACAGCCGGGTGCGAACCTTGCCTTGTAGGTGGCCGTTATCGCTGTCGGTCAGTTCGAGTTTTTCCGGGCGAATGGAGAGCTGGATTCGATTCGAGTGCAGGTCACCGGCAAACGGCATTTCCAGGGTGTAGTCACCGAGGGTGATGGAGGCGTTGCCGTCTTGCACTGATCCGATATCCCCCGCCAACAGGTTGGTCTTGCCGACGAACGAGGAAACGAAGGTGTCGTTGGGCCGCTCATAAGCATTGAAGGGATCGTCGACCTGGACGACGCGGCCCTGGTTCATGACCACGACCCGATCGCTTAGTGACAAGGCCTCGGATTGATCGTGCGTCACCATCAGGGTCGTGGTGCCGACCTGCTGCTGGATGGCGCGCAGTTCGATCTGCATGTTCTCGCGCAGCTTGGCATCGAGGTTCGAGAGCGGTTCATCCAGCAACAATAGCGGTGGCTTGATGACCAACGCTCTGGCCAGAGCCACGCGTTGGCGCTGACCACCGGAAAGCTCACGAGGATAACGGTCATCCAGGTGGTCGAGGCGCACCAGCTCGAGGGCCTCGGCGACCCGTCGATGGCATTCGTCGACGGGCACCTGACGCATTTCCAGACCGAAGCGGACGTTTTCGGCTACCGTCATATGCGGGAATAGTGCGTAGCTCTGAAAGACGATGCCGATGCCGCGTTGGTTGGGTTTGCGCGCGGTGATGTCGTCGCCATTCATCAGGATGCGGCCGCGGGTCGGCTCAACGAAGCCGGCGATCATCTGCAAGGTTGTGGTCTTGCCGCAACCCGAAGGGCCGAGCAGCGAGACGAACTCGCCTTGGGCGATGTCGAGGCTGAGGTCCTCAACGGCGTTGGCGGTGCCGTAGCGCTTGGTCAGCGACTCCAGTCGAAGGAAACTCATGACAAGGTTCTCCCTTGCGCCCCTCCTGGCACTCATCCCAGGAGGGGCGCATTGTGATGATGGGATGATCCGGCGTCGACACAGTGCGCGATCAGCGCTCGACGCGGCGATTCCAGCGGTTGGTCCATTCGAGACGCTTGGGATTGATCACATCCCAGTCCACGGCCACCAACTGGTCGACCTTGTCACCGTAAGGCAGAATGCTTGCCAACTCGTCCGGCAGCTCGGTGTTGCGCTGTGCCGGGCCCCAGCCCTGCGTATCCGCCAGGATCTGCTGGGTTTCGGGAGAGAGCAGGTGAGAAATGAATGCTTGTGCCAACTCATGCCGGTCGCTGCCCTCGACGGTGCAGGCCGCGACCATCAAGGCTACGGCACCTTCTTCGGGATAGGCGAAGGCGCCGGGGAAGCCGGTGTTGGCCAGGGCGCGCAGACGACCGCTGCCCCACACGGAAAGTGCGATTTCCTCGTTCTGGAACAACTCCGACATCTTGCCCGCCGAAGGTTCGAAGGAAAGGATGTTCGGCGCCACTTGCTCTTGCATGAATTCAAAGCCTGGGTCGATGTCACTTTCCCCGCCACCATTGAGTCGAGCGCTCATCACCAGGGTGTGCAAGCCATAGGTATTGCTGATCGAAGGCACTACCAGCTTGCCGGCGAACTTCTCGTCGGCCAGATCCTGCCAGGAGGAGGGCGGCGCCCAGCCATTGCGCTCGAACAGTTCGGCATTGTAGGCGAAGCCGGTCGCGACCAGGCCGACACCCACGGCCTGGTCGTCGGGGAAGCGGGCGATATCGTAAACCTCGTCGAGTGCCCCCATGCCGTTCATCGGGGCACAGAAGCCGAGGTTCACGGCCTGGTACATCGGGCCATCGTCGAGCAGTACGACGTCGAGTTCCTGATTGCCGCTCTGTGCTTGCAGCCGAGCCAGGGTATCGGTGGAATTGCCGGCAACGTAGACGATCTCCACATCATGCTGTTCGCGAAATGCGGGGATGATCTCTTCTTTCATGGCCCTCTCGGTGGAACCCCCATAGGCACCGATGTAGAGAGGCTCGGCCAGTGCCGGCGTCAGGCCAAGGGTCATCAGTCCAGCCAGTGTCACGGTGTGGCACGTCAGTCTTTTCATCAGTCTCTCACCTGTCTTGTTGTTGTAACGAAGAACAACGTTATAGCTAAGAACAACCGATCGTCGACATTGCCTCTGGGGGACGAACGTGTCGACGACGCTGGTTGAAGCTAGCATTCGATGAGCTATGAGGACTAATGCCTTTTATTGGCTTGGCTATTCAATGATGTTATGGGGTGCGTCGGCTTGCGATTTCAGCATGCGCTCGAGGTAGTTACCGACTTCTTCCAGGAAATCCAGCACCAGCCGTGACGGCGGCCGGAAAGCGGGCAGTACTGCACTGTAATGAAAGGGAATTTCCGGAGTGCATGGGCGCGACACCAGTCCGCGTTGGGCATAGTAACTGGCGGTGACCGGGTCGATGAGGGAAACGCCGGCACCGGCGATGACCAGTTCGCAGGCAACGCTGGATAGCTGGGTTTCGATGCGCATGCGTCGTTTGACTCCTGCCTCGCGAAACGTCTGATCGATTATCGGGCGCACGTCCTGCAATTGTCCCAACGAGACAAAGGATTCGTTTTCCAGGTCGCGGATATTCACCTCGGTCTTGGCGGCCAACGGGTGCGTGGGTAGCATGACCAGACGCAGGGCTCCCGAGGCCAAGGGCATGATGGTCACGGCAGGGTCATCGAGATGCATGCCGATCAAACCGGCATCGCACTGCTGGGTGGCCACCCATTCCAGTACCCGCTGCGAGCTATGGGCCTGCAATGAAATGGTGATCCCCGGGTGACGCACCGAGAACTCGTTGACCAGCCTTGGAAGGATCGTCAGTGCCAGTGCCGGCATACAGCTTAGTAACAGTCGGCCGGTGCGGAACTCGCGGATCTCTCGAGCAGTTTCGGTGATCTTGTCGAGTCCCACGAAGGCGCGCTCGACATCCTCGTAGAGTGCCTGGGCTTCGGGAGTGGGAATGAGCCGACCCTTGTGACGCTTGAAGAGTTCGAAGCCGACGAAATATTCCAGGTCGGAAATGAGCCTGCTGACGGCGGGTTGCGAGACGTGCAAGGTCTGGGCCGCACGCGTCACTGTCTTGTGGATCATCACGGCGCGAAACGCTTCGATCTGACGGAGGTTGACCATCCTGGTTGCCTGCTTAGGTGATGGCGGTAAGCTGGGCGAACCGCTGCCGAAATGTCATGATGAAATCCTGGGCCAGGCGCGAGATTGGTTGGTCGCGGGGCGTCAACAGGACGAACTCCTCTCCCAGGTTGGGCTCGAAAGAGCGCAGCGCGAGCGTGCTTTCTCCGAAGGCCCTGGCGCTGACCGGGTCGAGAATGGCTAGTCCCAGCCCTCGGCTGACCAGGCGCGAGGCCTGCAGGGCCAATGAGACCTCCAGGCGCCGGCGGGGGCGTACGCCGGTGTCCTCCAGCAATCGATCCAGCGTAATGCGCAGCGGGTCGTGGGTCTCGAAGCAGATCAGAGTCTCTCCGGCCAGGTCTTCCAGGTGAATTCGCTCGTGATTTGCCAAGGGGTGATGCGCCGGCATCACGCACAAGCTGTCGAGCCGAAAGGCTTCGCTGACCACCCGGTCGTCGTTGTCGTCCACGATGGCAAAGCCCACATCACAGCGTTGAGTGATGACTTCCTCTATCACCTGCGTAGAGCGGAAAGTGGCGAGTTCGATCCGCGCATCCAGATGCGCAGGGGCGAAGTCCGCCAATACGTCTGGCAGGAAAGTCATGCCTAGCAGGGGCATGGCACTGATTCGTAGCCCACCCACCTCGCGTTCGCGGATGCGGCGCGCGGTGTCGCTCAGGTGTTCGATACCCATCCAGACCCGTGCCACCTCACGATAGAAGATACGCGCCTCCGGAGTCGGGATTAGCCGACCGCGAACACGCTCGAAAAGCTCGAAGCCCACGTCATGCTCGAGCTGTTTGAGCAGCCGGGTTACGCCTGGCTGGGCAATGAGCATACGTCTAGCGGCGCCGGAGACGGTGCCGCTTTCCATAACGTGCTTGAACGCCAGTACCTGTTTGTCACGAAGGTGTGGAAAGGGCATAACTTCTGTGCATCGACAATTCAATTATTGGTATTGGATCGTATACCTACTTGATGGTTATCGTCGACAACAATCTCGAAACGAAGCGACGGTTATGCAGCGAGACTTTCTGATCATCGGCGATGGAGTGGTAGGAATATCGGTCGCCTATGGACTGGTGCGTGCCGGTAAGCGTGTCACCGCGCTCGATGGCAGCGGCGATGCGTTGCACGCCTCACATGATGAACCAATAGTTTGAAGAGACGCCTACGCTTACATACCAAAACAAACAGCGAGGAATTACGATGCGAGTATTATCAATAGCGACTCTATTGCTCTCTACCGCCATGCTTGGCAGTGCGGTCTACGCGGACGACAAGCCCTTGCGGATAGGCGTAGACGTGCCCTATATGCCTTATCAATACAAACTTCCCGATGGCACCATCGCCGGCTTCGAAGTAGATCTCGTCAATGCGGCGTGTGAGCGCATGCAGCGCGAATGTGAATGGGTCGAACAGCCATGGGACGGTATCATTCCTGGGCTCCAGGCGCGCAAATACGACTTGATCGCCTCGGCCATGAACATTACCGAAGATAGGGCACGTCAGGTACTGTTCTCCGACCCCTATTATCAAGTGCCTTCAGTCTGGGTCGGCAAGGCTGGCGAGGATGTTGATCCCGAGGGCGATCTTGCTGGGCGGGCCATCGGCGTCCAGCAGGGTACTATTCAGGATGAATACGTCACCCAGTTTTACCCCGACGCCGATATACGTCGCTATGGTGACTCTGGGGCTGTAGTCAACGACATGCAAGCCGGGCGTCTTGACTTGGTCTTTACCGCTTTCCCTCTGGCGCAAGAAACCATGTTGGGTGACGAACGTTTCAAGCGTCAGGGTGCGCTGATCACTGGCCCTGAGTCGATCTACGGACCCGGCATCGGTGCTGCTTTTCGCCAGCGTGACGAAGACTTGGCTGAGGCGTTCAACCAAGCCATGGCCGAGCTGAAGGAAGATGGTACCTTCGACGCACTCTATGCCGACTATTTCGAATGACGAAAAGTGCTGGCGATGATTCGGGTGCCCGGTTGTCGCGCCACCTTGTTGCCTTGACGCCATATCGCCAGCGACCTAGCTTTTTTCAGTAAGGGCTTGCGTATATTGTTTTTTTCGTACATGGCAGTGAATTGTTCCGCTGTCGCCGACCATGACCACCAAAGGCGAGCCTGGTGGTATGGCTCGTGACGTTCCCACGTCCCCTCGATGGCTCAGTCAGCAAGTCCCCGCCACCCGGAGTCGGGAGCCGGTCAGGTGCCGTATCGCCGTGAGCACGGGCTTGGACAACGGTATGAGCGAAAACAAAGAAACAGCAGGGACGGTCGGGAAGGTGTGCGTAGAAGGGCTGTTCAAGATCTTCGGCGAGGACCCTCAAGACACCATAAGGCGAATACGCGAGGGTGCTTCGAAGGAGCAGATCTACGCCGATACGAAGTCGGTAGCTGCCGTTGCCGATGTCTCCTTCACCGTGGAGCAAGGCGAGATCTTCGTTGTCATGGGCTTGTCCGGTTCGGGCAAGTCGACGCTGATTCGGTGCATCAACCGCCTGATAGAACCGACCCAGGGCCGCATCCTGCTTGCCGGAGAAGACGTCATCGGCCTGGATGGCGAAGCCCTGCGTCGTTTGCGGATGAACAAGCTGTCCATGGTCTTTCAGCACTTCGCGCTGTTCCCCCACAAGACCGTTGCCGAGAATGCCGAATATGGTTTGAAAGTTCAGGGGGTACCTGCCGCTGAGCGCCGCCGAAAGGCAATACGGGCACTGGAACAGGTCGGGTTGGCGGCCTATGCCGATGTCCCGCCGCACAATCTCAGCGGTGGCATGCAGCAGCGTGTCGGGCTGGCGCGCGGCCTCGCGGTGGATCCCCAGATCATGCTGATGGACGAGCCGTTCAGCGCCCTCGATCCGCTGATCCGGCGCGATATGCAAGACGAGTTGCTGAACCTTCAGCAGCAGTTGCGCATGACGATCATCTTTATCACCCACGACCTCCACGAAGCGCTGCGTATCGGCGACCGCATCGCGATCATGAAGGACGGTCGCTTCGTGCAGATGGGCACGCCGGAGGAGATCGTGGCCCGGCCCGCCGATGACTATGTGTCCGCCTTCACTCAGGATGTCGATCGCAGCCGCGTCTTCCGAGCGAATATGCTACGTCGCGACGCCCAGGCACTGAGTCCCGACACCACTATCGAGACCGCACTGGAACGCTTCGAGAGCTTGGGGCGTGAGACATTATTCATGGTCGATGAAGACGGCCGGCCTTTGGGGGTCGTACGACGTCATGACCTGGAGCGTGGCGGAGAGAAGACGGCCCTGCGCGACTCACTGATCGACGACTTCCCCTCCGCTCACCGCTCCCAGGAGTTGATCGAGCTGTATGCTGCATGCTCGGTAGGATTGCCGATCGCCGTGGTCGACGACGGTGGCCGTCTGGAGGGGGTCGTCGATCCGCTGGAGGTGTTCCGTCTCCTGGCCGGCGGCAGCGGTAACGACGAGCAAGAGTCCGGCGGTGACAGCAGCACCTCGAATACGAGGGGCGGTCGAGAGGCCGATCGCG
The DNA here is from genome assembly GCF_042646605.1 of Litchfieldella rifensis. Classification (NCBI taxonomy): domain Bacteria; kingdom Pseudomonadati; phylum Pseudomonadota; class Gammaproteobacteria; order Oceanospirillales; family Halomonadaceae; genus Litchfieldella; species Litchfieldella rifensis. The sequence continues at coordinate 318,425 of NZ_JBHRUG010000048.1, forward strand.
TGGATCCGCTCGAGACGAGGAGGAGCGATCATGGCTGACCAGATCTCCGACTACTATACGCTGCCACTCGATGACTGGATCGAGTTCTTCGTCAAGGACTGGCTGGTGCCGAATTTTCGTCCCGCCTTCCGTGCCATTCAATGGCCGATCGACCAAGTGCTGAGCGGCCTCGAGGACTTCTTGTTGTGGTTGCCCTATCCGGTCTTCGTGGTGGTGATTCCATTGGTTGCCTGGCGTATCGCTGGCCGTGGTGTGGCAATGTTCACATTGTTTTCGCTGGTGTTCCTCGATCTGTTGGGGATCTGGCGGGAAACCATGGTGACTCTAGCCATGATCGTCACGGCTGTGACCTTCTGTGTGATCGTGGGGATCCCGCTGGGGATCCTCGCCGCCCGTAGCGACCGCTTCGCCAGCTCAATCCGGCCGGTGCTGGATATCATGCAGACGATCCCCCCCTTCGTCTATCTGGTGCCGATCGTCATGCTGTTCGGCGTCGGAATCGTGCCGGGCGTCATCGCCACCATCATCTTCGCCTTGCCGCCGGTGATCCGCCTGACCAACCTCGGCATTCGCCAGGTGCAGGCGGAACTGGTGGAGGCCGGGCTTGCCTTCGGATCGACGCGGCGGCAACTGCTGTTCGAGATCCAGATCCCGTTGGCGCTGCGCACCATCATGGCCGGCCTCAACCAGACGCTGATGCTGTCGCTGTCGATGGTGGTGATCGCGGCGCTGATCGGCGCCGGGGGCCTGGGGCTGACGGTGTTCACCGGCCTGGGGCGCCTCGACATCGGTCGTGCCTCGCTGGGCGGCATCGGCATCGTGCTGTTGGCGATCATGCTGGATCGGATCACTCAGGCGCTCGCCGAGGGGGGGCGTTCGAAGGCTCCAGGTCAGAAAGGTACCTTGACCCGTTTGTTCAAGGGGATTGCGCAAGGGAGCAAGGCATACAACAAGAAGTCGTGACCGGATCGCTCGACAGGCTTCTTCGTCGGGAGATCCCACAACAGAGGAGGATGCCTTATGAAGACGACGTTCAAGACATGTCAACGGATCCTGCTGGCTGGAGCCGCCACGATGCTGTTGTTGGCGCCGGCTTGGCAAGCCGTTGCGGACCAGCATATGCCTGGCGAAGGCGTGACGGTGACACCGGCACGTGCCACCTGGGACACCGGCTGGTTCCAGGCCGCCGTCTACAGCCAAGTCCTGGCGGAGCTGGGCTATGAGGTGGATCGCCCCACCACGCTGGATAACCCGCCGTTCTACCAGACGGTGGCCCAGGGCGATGTGGATTTCTGGGTCAATGGCTGGTTTCCGCTGCACAATACCTATCGCGATACCTTCGAGCAGGGGGCCGAACTGATCGGCTATGTCGCCGAGGGTGGGGCCCTGCAGGGCTACCTGGTCGACAAGAAAACCGCCGAGGAGCACGGCATCACCAGTCTCGAGGATTTCAAGAAGCCCGAGATCAAGTCGTTGTTCGATTCCAATGACGACGGCAGGGCCGAAATGGTTGCCTGCCCGCCGGGCTGGGGCTGTGAGCTGGTAATCTCCCACCATATGGAAGCCTACGGTCTCACCGACCATATCGAGCCGATCAAGGCCAGCTATTCCGCCTCCATGGCCGATGCCATGGGACGTTACCAGCAAGGAGAGCCGATCTTCTTCTACACCTGGACTCCCAACTGGACGGTGGGCTTGCTGAAACCGGGTGAGGATGTGGTCTGGATCACGGTCGAGGAGGCCAACTTGCCCGAGGATCAGAAACAGTTCGAGGATGCCACCGTGGTCGAGGGTGTCGAGGGCTGCGTCGAGGATCCCTGCAATCTCGGCTGGCCGGCCAATGATATCCGGCCGGTGGTGAACAGCGAGTTTGCGCAGAACAATCCGGCGGCAGCCAAGCTGTTCGAGGTGATGAGCATTCCGCTGGACGCTATCTTCGCCCAGAACGCCAAGATGTTCGATGGCGAGGACAGTGAGGAAGCCATCCGGCGCCACGCCGAAGAGTGGGTCACCGAGAACCGGGAGCAGGTGGACAAGTGGCTGGAACAGGCCCGCCAGGCTGCCATGTGAACCTTACCCAGCAACCATGAGCGGGAGGAACTCGCCGAGTTCCTCCCAGCCCATGTTCCCTCCGGTTACCACCACCACGATATCGCCATCCGCGGGGAGCTCGAGGTTGCCCTGCAGCAGGGCGGCCACGCCTACCGCGGCGCCGGGTTCGACGTACAGCTTGGCGTTGATCATCAGGTGGCGCATGGCGTCATGGATGGCCGTTTCACTGACCCCGATCAGGTCATCGACATGCTGGCGACATAACGGATAGGTATGTTTCCCGACGATGGCGGCGGCCAGGCTCTTGGCACAGGTGTCGACCTTGTCCAGACGCTGAGGGCCGCCCTGTGCCCAGGCGTGGGCCATGCTGGCCGCGCCCAGGGGCTCGACCCCGATCAGTTGGAGTTCCGGACGCAGGGCACGGACGGCGGTGCCGATCCCCGAGATCAGGCCGCCCCCACCGATGGGGCACAGGAGCAGGGAAACCTCCGGCGCCTGTTCGAGGATTTCCAGGCCCACGGTGCCCTGGCCGGCGATGATTCGCGGCTCGTCGTAGGGATGCACCAGGGTCAGGCCGCGCTCTTCCACCAGCCGGTGCATCAAGGCCCAGGCGTCGTTGATATCGCCATGCAGGATCACTTCAGCGCCCAGGGCTCGGCTGCCTTCGACCTTGAACGCGCTGGCATTTTCGGGCATGACGATGGTGACACTGACGCCCGCGGCGCGGGCCGCCCAGGCCAGCCCCAAGGCATGGTTACCCGCCGACACCGCGCCCAGGCCCTTGGCCAGTTCCTTGCGGCTGGCAGTGCGGATCCAGTTCAGCCCACCACGCGGCTTGAACGAGCCGGTTCGCTGCAACGATTCGGCCTTGAGCCGGACTCGCCGCCCCAGGCGCTCCGAGAGGAGGAGGTCAGTGATCAGCGGCGTCACCTCGAGGGTGTCGCCGATGGTGGCGCGGGCTTGCTGGATCGTCTCGAGGGTGATCATGGGCTCTCCTTGGGAGGGAAGAGTGTGGAGCCTCGAACAACAGTTCAGGAGCCAGGGGCAAGAGTCCAATCAGTGCGCTATCTAAACTAGCATGTCAGCATCGTTGAAACGAGGTTGACAGGAATCTCGACACCGACCAGGCCAGCGTTCATCGTCTTTAAGTCGGTGGGCGCAACCTGAGTCGGGCACCTCATCTACAGCATTGCCTTTCGACAAGAACGACAACATCCGGGCCGGCGCATCGACGATGCGTTTCGGGTAGCAAGGGGGATCGACATGAGCGAAGTAACAATGCGCCACCATGACACTGTGAGCGAGTCACGGGCGCGCATTCGCGCCCACTATGCGGTCGACGAGGCAGACGTGCTGCACGGGCTGGTCGAGCGTATCAGGCTTTCGGAGGACGACCGTCGCAAGGTGGCCGCCGTCGGCGCCAACTATGTGGCACGTGTGCGCAAGGAGACGTCGCCCTCGATGATGGAGGCGTTCCTGGCCGAATATGGGCTCTCGACCGAGGAAGGCGTCGGTCTCATGTGCCTGGCCGAGGCGCTGCTGCGCGTGCCTGACGCGGAAACCATCGACGATCTTATCCACGACAAGATCGAACCGTCCGACTGGGGCGCGCACCTGGGCAAGTCCTCGTCGTCGATGGTCAACGCCTCGACCTGGGCGCTGATGCTGACCGGCAAGGTGCTGGAAGACGATCCCAAGGGCCCGGTGCGGGCGCTGCGCGGCTTGGTGCGCCGGATGGGCGAACCGGTGGTGCGCACCGCGGTCGGCCAGTCGATGAAGATCCTCGGACGCCAGTTCGTGCTCGGTCAGACCATCGAGGAGGGCATGAAGAATGCCCGCGAACTCGAGAAGCAGGGCTACACCTACTCCTACGACATGCTGGGCGAGGCGGCGCGTACCGACGCCGATGCGGTGCGCTATCACGAGGCCTACGCCAAGGCGATTGCCGCCATCGCGAAGCAGGCCAAGGGCGACGTGCGCTCCAGCCCCGGCATCTCGGTGAAACTCTCGGCATTGCATCCGCGCTATGAATACACCCACCGCGACACGGTGATGGCCGAACTCGTGCCGCGCGCGCGGGAACTGGCGCAGCAGGCGGCCAAGGCCAATATCGGCTTCAACATCGACGCCGAGGAGCAGGACCGACTGGATCTGTCGCTCGACGTGATCGAGGCGCTGCTGTCCGACCCCAGCCTCGCCGGATGGGACGGCTTCGGGGTCGTGGTGCAGGCCTACGGGCGCCGCGCCGCGCCGGTGATCGAGACGCTCTACGACCTCGCCGAGCGGCTCGACCGCAAGATCATGGTGCGGCTGGTGAAAGGCGCCTACTGGGACACCGAGATCAAGCTGGCGCAGGAGATGGGCGTCGAGACCTTCCCGGTCTTCACCCGTAAGGTCAACACCGATGTCAGCTACATGGCCTGCGCGCAGCTGCTGCTCGACCGGCGCGACCGCATCTATCCGCAGTTTGCGACCCACAACGCCCATACCTGCGCCGCCGTCGTCGCCATGGCGGGCGACGACAAGGACAGCTTCGAGTTCCAGCGCCTGCACGGCATGGGCGAGTCACTGCACCATATCGTCAAGCAGTCGGAGGGCACGCGGTGCCGGATCTACGCCCCGGTCGGCGCGCACCGTGACCTGCTGGCCTATCTGGTACGCCGCCTGCTGGAGAACGGGGCGAACTCCTCGTTCGTGAACCAGGTGGTGGACGACGCGATTCCCCCGAGCGAGGTCTCGAAGGACCCGGTGGCCGAGATGCAGCGCCTGGGCGACGCCATCGCCAGCCCGTTGATTCGCCTGCCCGGCGAGCTCTTCGCGCCCGAGCGGAAGAACTCCCGCGGTTTCCGGATCAACGAACCCGCCTCGATCCTGCCTTTGTTAGCAGCGCGCGAGGGTTTCGCCGACACGACCTGGACCGCCGGGCCGATGCTGGCGGGAAGCCCGGCGCCGCAGGGACCGGCTCGCGATGCCGTGTCTCCCGCCGACGGCTCGCGCGTGGTCGGCAGGGTGCATGAGGCGACCCCGGCCGAGGTGGCGGCCGCGCTCGACGCCGCCGAGGACGGCTTCCGCGACTGGTCGGCGCGGCCGGTGGCCGAGCGGGCCGAGGTACTGCGCCGGACCGCCGATCTCTACGAGCAGCACATGGCCGAGTTGACGGTGATCACGACGCGCGAAGCCGGCAAGATGATTCTCGATGGCATCGCCGAGGTGCGCGAGGCGGTGGATTTCCTGCGCTATTACGCCAACGAGAGCGAGCGGCTGGAGGCGGAAGAGCCCGGCGGCGCCCGCGGTATCTTCGTCTGCATCAGCCCGTGGAACTTTCCGCTCGCCATCTTTACCGGCCAGATCGCAGCGGCACTGGCGGCAGGCAACGCGGTGCTCGCCAAGCCCGCCGAGCAGACGCCCCTGATCGCTGCCCGTGCCGTTGAACTGATGCGCGAGGCCGGCCTGCCGGAGGCGGCGCTGCAATTGCTGCCCGGCGACGGGCCGACGGTGGGCGGGCCGCTGACCAGCGATCCGCGGATCGCCGGTGTCTGCTTCACCGGCTCGACGGAGGTGGCGCAGATCATTCATAAGGCCCTGGCGCAGAACGCGGGGCCGGATGCGGTGCTGATCGCCGAGACCGGCGGGCTGAACGCCATGATCGTGGACTCGACGGCGCTGACCGAGCAGGCGGTGCGCGACATCCTGATCTCGTCCTTCCAGTCGGCCGGCCAGCGGTGTTCGGCGCTCAGGATGCTCTATGTCCAGGAAGAGGCGCGCGACCGGCTGCTGACGATGCTCGACGGCGCGATGGACGCGCTCGCCATCGGCGATCCGTGGCATACCGACATCGACGTCTCGCCGGTGATCGATGCCGAGGCCCAGGCCGATATCGGCGCCTATGTGGCGGCGCAGGAAAAGGCCGGCAAGGTGCTGAAGAAGCTGCCCGCGCCGGACGGCGGCACCTTCGTCAGCCCGGCCGTGGTCGAGGTCGGGGGCATCGACGATCTCGAGCGCGAGATCTTCGGCCCGATCCTGCACGTGGCCACGTTCAAGGCGCGCGACATCGACAAGGTGGTCGATGCGATCAACGCCAAGGGGTACGGGCTGACCTTCGGCCTGCATACCCGGATCGACGACCGCGTGCAGCAGATCGTCGAACGTATCCATGTCGGCAATGTCTACGTCAACCGCAACCAGATCGGCGCCATCGTCGGCTCCCAGCCCTTCGGGGGCGAGGGCCTCTCGGGCACCGGGCCCAAGGCCGGCGGCCCCCTCTACGTCAATCGGTTCCGCCGCACCGCCGCCGCCGAGAGCCACGAGGCGCCCCAGGGCGACGCCGTGACACTCGGGGACCTCCAGACGGCCATCGACGGGCTGGACGCGCGCAACTGGGCGGCGCGGCCCGATCGGGTCGAGGTGCTGCGCAAGGCGCTCTCCGGCAAGGGCGGCGTGATCCGCAAGGCGCTCGCCGAGACCGCGGCCCTGGACATGACGCCGCAGACGCTGCCGGGCCCGACGGGGGAAAGCAACCGGCTGTCGTTTTATCCGAAGGGCACGGTGCTCTGCCTTGGACCGACGCTCGACATCGCCGTCGCCCAGGCGGCGCAGGCGCTCGGCGCGGGCTGTGCGGCAGTGCTCGCAGCACCTGGCGCGGCGCAGGCCGTGCAGCCGCTGATCGATGCCGGGGCGCCCGTCGCCGCGCTCGACGGCACCGTCGCGGCCGAGACGCTGACCGCGGTCAAGGGCATCGCCGTCGTGGCCGCTTCCGGCGCCAGCGACTGGACCCGCGACCTGCGTCTCGCGCTCGCCAAGCGCGACGGTCCCATCGTGTCGCTCGAGACCCAAACCATCTCGCCGGAACGCTACGTGGTGGAACGCCACCTGTGCATCGACACCACCGCTGCGGGCGGCAACGCCAGCCTGCTGGCGACGGCTGAATAGAGACCGGGCCGGGGCGGCCCGATGCGGTCGCCCCCAATCCCCCGGTGTAATTCCAAGGCTTATGTTCCCTCGATGGTATCGGGTGGGATGGATAGAGCACTGGAAGATTTCGAGATCGCCTTACCCAGAGAGACTGTCATGTCCTACTTCACGATTGCCGGTGTCCAGATGTATGCCCTGCACCACGGCGACAACACCGAGGCCATGCGCCATCGCATCGATGCCCTGATGAGCCGTTTCCCCCAGGTGCAGATGGTTGTCTTCAGCGAACTGATGCCCATGGGCGCCTCGCCCCACCACGCAGAACCGATGCCCAGCAACGCCGAGGCGCTGTTCTGTCAGCTGGCCGAGAAGCATCGCATCTGGCTGATTCCCGGCTCGATGTTCGAGCAGCGAGAAGGCCAGGTCTACAACACCCTCTCGGTGATTAACCCTCACGGCGAGATAGTGGCCCGCTACCGCAAGATGTTCCCCTTCTGTCCCTACGAGGCGGGGGTGGAGAGCGGCAGCGAGTTCGTCACCTTCGACGTGCCCCATGTGGGCCGTTTCGGGGTCTCGATCTGCTACGACATGTGGTTCCCCGAGACCACACGCACCCTGGCAGCCATGGGCGCCGAGGTGATCCTGCACCCCACCATGACCGACACCATCGACCGCGACATCGAGCTGGCGATCGCCCGGACCAACGCCGCAGTCAATCAGTGCTACTTCTTCGACATCAATGGCGCCGGGGCCATCGGCAATGGTCGCTCCATCGTGGTGGGACCCTCCGGGGACGTCATCCACCAGGCGGGCACCGGCGAGGAAATCATGCCCATCGAGGTCGACCTGAGTCGCGTGCGTCGGGAGCGCGAGACCGGCCTGCGCGGCCTCGGCCAGCCGCTCAAGAGCTTCCGCGACCGTCGCGTCGATTTCTCGCTGTACCGCAACGAAGGCGGTTCCTCTCCCTTCCTGGATACCCTGGGGCCGCTCGCCAAGCCACAACGCGTCGATATCGAGGAATACTGATTCGCCACGGACAGGCGCCCCCGGAACCACGGAAAGAGGACTTCCCATGCTCACCCGAATCCTTGATGCCCTGCGTCGCCTATTCGACCCATCCACGGCCGCCGGCGCCGCCGGCGCGTCCTCGCCCGAAAGGCCCGCCTCCGCCGAGGGGGCAGGGGCCCCAGCCGACTCTCAGGGAGCGAACACGATGAGCAAAATAACAAGCATTGCCGATGTCCGCCGGCACTTCCTCAACAACAAGGAGCCGATCTACTTCATCTCGGCCACCAACTTCAATCTGCTGGGAATCGGCGACTGGGTCGGCAACTTTCGGCACATCAACTACATCGACTGCTTCGACGGTCGCCAGAAGAACGTCTTCGTGCCCAAGGAAAAGTTTCCCCGCGACTTCGAGAGCATCGAGGACATCAACAACTACCTGCTGGAACACAAGGAGGTCATCGACTTCGTGAAGTCGCGCGGTGGCACGGGCGTGGCGACCTTCCTGATGTTCGACGAGCACACCGAGGAGGTCTGTGAACAGTTGGGCCTCAAGATCGCCTTCCCGCCGGCGGCGCTGCGCTCGCGCATGGACAACAAGATCGAGACGGTACGCATCGGCAACAAGGCCGGCGTGCCCAGTGTGCCCAATGTCCTGGCCAAGGTGGGCAGCTACGAGGAATTGCTCGAAGTGAGCCGCGATCTCGGCACGGACCTGGTGGTGCAGACCGCCTTCGGCGACTCGGGGCATACCACCTTCTTCATCGCCAACGAGGACGACTACTACAAGCATGCCGAGGAGATCGAGGCCGAGCCCGAGGTCAAGATCATGAAGCGCATCAACTGCCGCGGCTCGGCCATCGAGGCCTGTGCCACCCGCTGCGGCACCGTGGTCGGGCCGCTGATGACCGAACTGGTCGGCTTCAAGTCGTTGACCCCCTACAAGGGCGGTTGGTGCGGCAACGAGATGTTCGCCGGGGCCTTCACCCAGGAAGTCCGCGACAAGGCCCGCGACTATACCTTCAAGTTCGGCGAGGCGCTGCGCGACGAGGGCTACCGCGGCTACTTCGAGCTCGACTTCCTGATCGACATGGATACCCACGAGGTTTATCTGGGCGAGCTCAATCCGCGCGTGACCGGTGCCAGCTCGCTGACCAACGTGGCGGCCTTCGCCCACTCCGACGTCCCGCTGTTCCTGTTCCATCTGCTGGAGTTCTCCGACCTCGACTTCGACCTCGACATCGACGAGATCAACGAGCGCTGGTCGCACCCCGACAGTGTCGACAGCTGGAGTCAGCTGGTGATCAAGCATACCGAGGAATCGGTGGATCTCTTGACCCAGGCCCCCCAGTCCGGGGTCTGGAAGATGGCCCAGGACGGCAGCATCGGCTATGACCATTACGATTCGCACCCCCATGCCGCCGAGAGCGAGGACGAGGCCTTCTTCCTGCGCATCAGCGGCGAGGGTGACTTCCGCTACGAGGGCGCCGACCTCGGCATCCTGATCACCCGTGGACGCCTGATGGACGACGACTTCCAGCTCACCGAGCGAGCCAAGGCCTGGATCGACGGCATCCGCGACCAGTTCGCCGGCCAGCCCCTCCAGGACCCGGTGGTGGAGGCGGTCGCCGTGAGCCACGCCGTCGGCGGTGCCAACTTCAAGATCCTGTGAGCGAAATGCACGGCGTCCCGCCCATGATCGGGCGGGCGCCGGGGGGCGAGATGAATAACAAGGCGCTGAATTTCCGGACCGTCCGCGAGGAGGTGCCGGGGTCCAAGTGGCAGTCGCTGTTCGACTTCCACTGGCCGGCCTACGAGCAGTGGTACCTGAGCGAGGGGGAGCGCGAGCGGCCGGGCTATCTGGCCTGCTACAACGCGCTGCGTCGCCACATGCCCGAGCTGCTGGGGACCTATCGGGCGCTCTGCGAGTTGGCTGGCGGCGGCGACCTGGTCGCACGGCTGCTCAGCCTCTACCGCCCGCCGCCCTACATCACCGGCTGTTCCCAGGCGGTGCTGGCCCGGCGTTCCTCGACGGTGCTGGCCCGCAACTACGATTACCCGCCTGAACTCTGTGAGGGCACCATCCTGTGCACCCGCTGGAACGAGCGCCGCGTCATCGCCATGTCCGACTGCCTGTGGGGCGTGCTCGACGGCATCAACGACGCCGGGTTGGCCGTCTCCTTGGCCTTCGGCGGCCGCAAGGTCGTCGGCGATGGCTTCGGGGCGCCGATCATCCTGCGTTACATCCTGGAGACCTGTGACAACGTGCCCCAGGCCGCCGAGGTGTTGGCGCGGGTGCCCATCCACATGGCCTACAACATCACCGTCGCCGATCGTGCCGGGCGCTACGTGACGGCGATGATCGCCCCGGATCGCCGGGCCAGTATTCGCCGGATGCCGGTGGCCACCAACCACCAGACGCAGATCGAGTGGCATGCCCATGCGTTGGCCTCCGAGACGCTGATCCGCGAACGCCAGCTGTCGATCCTGGTCGGCGACGAATCGACCACCGAGGACCGCCTGGTCTCGGCCTTCTTCACCCCGCCGTTGTTCCGCCATGACTACGGCCGAGGTCTGGGCACGGTCTACACCGCCGTCTACCGCCCTGTCGAGGGCCGCGTGCAGTTCCACTGGCCCGGGCTGCACCTGGACCTCAGCTTCGACGACTTTCCCGAGAAATGCATCACCGTACGCTACGGCACGTACGGGCTCTGCACGGGCTGAAGCCTGGATGCCGAACCATGACCAAGTAAGGGTGTCGCCATGCAAGAGAAGAGTCATACCGAAACGCCCTATACCGCCCTGGGGTTCTACCACAAGATCTCCCAGCTGCGCGCCGACACCTGGAACGCACTGACGCGCGATCTCGGCCAGCTGGTGCGCTTGAGGAACGACGCTCGAGCCAGGCAACTGATCAAGACCATCGACATCAAGCTGACGCGGCTGGAGATCATCGAGGATTACCACGCCTTCCCCTCCAAGGAGGACTTCCGGCACATCCGGACGCTGTTCCACCGCGAGGAGTACGCCACGCTCGAGAAGGTGGTCAAGCGCCTGGTGAGGGCCCTGATCAGCGAGTCCTACCGGCGCCGCCATGTCGATCTGAGCGAGACCGATGCCGATGCCGAGGACCTGGAGACCCTCGACGCCCTCAACCAGCTGCGGCGGGGCCACCCGGCCTCCAGCAGCTCGGCCCAGCCCTACTTCGAGCTGCTGATCGTCGACAACTGCTCCCCACAGGAGGAGGAGGTCGTTCGCGAGGCCTTCCACCACCTGCGCCGCCCCGAGGACAAGTTCGTCTACGACGTGGTCACGGCGCGCAGCTTCGAGGACGCCCTGATCGCGGTGCTGGTCAACCCCAATATCCAGGCCTGCCTGATCCGCTTCGACTTCCCCTTCAAGTCGAAGTACAACCTCAGCGCCCTGCGCCGTTACCTCGAGGGCCTCTCCGAGCAGGCCCTGGAGAACCAGTCCGAGGCCGAGCGCAGCATCCTGCTGAGTTCGATGATCCACGAGCTGCGCCCCGAGGTGGACCAGTTCCTGGTCACCAGCAGCGACGTGGAGAGCACCGCCAGCAGCGACATCCGCCACTTCAACCGCATCTTCTACCGCGAGACGGACTACATCGAGCAGCACCACACCATCCTGCGCGCCATTGACAGCCGCTACCGCACCCCCTTCTTCGACGCCTTGCGCGAGTACAGCAAGAAGCCCACCGGGGTGTTTCATGCCATGCCGATCTCGCGTGGCAAGTCGGTCACTCGCTCGCATTGGGCGGGGCAGATGATCGACTTCTACGGCATCAACATCTTCCTCGCCGAGACCTCGGCCACCTCCGGCGGGCTGGACTCGCTGCTACAGCCCTACGGGCCGATCAAGAAGGCCCAGGAATACGCCGCCCGGGCCTTCGGGGCGCGGCAGAGCTTCTTCGTCACCAACGGCACCTCGACGGCCAACAAGATCGTGGTCCAGGCGTTGGTCAAGCCCCGCGATATCGTGCTGGTCGACCGCGACTGCCACAAGTCGCACCACTACGGCATGGTGCTGGCCGGGGCCCACGTCAGCTACCTGGACTCCTATCCACTCAACGACTACTCCATGTACGGAGCGGTGCCGCTCAAGGAGATCAAGAAGACCCTGCTCACTTTCAAGCGCAACGGTCAGCTCGACAAGGTCAAGATGCTGTTGTTGACCAACTGCACCTTCGACGGGGTGGTCTACAACGTGCGCCGGGTGATGGAGGAGTGCCTGGCGATCAAGCCCGACCTGGTGTTCCTGTGGGACGAGGCCTGGTTTGCCTTCGCCACCTTCAACCCCACCTACCGCCCACGCACCGCCATGCATGCCGCCCGCACCCTGCGCGAGCGCTATCGTAGCGAGGCCTACGGCGAGGAATATGCCGCCTGGAAGGCCGAGTTCGATCAGCTCGATCCGGATGACGATGCGACCTGGCTGGAGCAACGCTTGCTGCCGGATCCCGAGGTGGTGCGGGTGCGCGCCTATGCCACCCACTCGACCCACAAGACCCTGACCTCGCTGCGTCAGGGCTCGATGATTCATGTCTACGACCAGGACTTCCGCCAGAAGGTCGAAGCGCCGTTCCACGAGGCCTACATGACGCATACCTCGACCTCGCCCAACTACCAGATCGTCGCCTCGCTGGACGTGGGACGCATGCAGGCCGAGATGGAGGGCTTCGAACTGGTGCATGCCCAGGTCGAGGCGGCGCTGTCGCTGCGCGAGCAGCTGTATACCCACCCACTGCTGCAGAAGTACTTCCAGGTGCTCAAGAACAGCGACCTGGTGCCGGCCGAGTACCGCCAGTCGGGGGTCGAGACCTATTACGATCCGGCCAGCGGCTGGGACCAGATGGAGGAGGCGTGGGCCCAGGATGAATTCGTGGTCGACCCCACGCGTATCACCCTGGCCATCGGCCAGACCGGCATCGATGGCGATGCGTTCAAGAACGACTACCTGATGAACAAGTTCGGTATCCAGATCAACAAGACCTCGCGCAACACCGTGCTGTTCATGACCAATATCGGCACCTCCCGGGGGGCCATCGCCTACCTGCTGGACGTGTTGATCAAGCTGGCCAAGGAGTTCGATCGCCGTTGGGAGGAGAGCAGTCGCCCGGAGCGCAAGCTCATCGAGCACCGCGTCCACTCCTTGACCCGGGAGCTGCCACCATTGCCGGACTTCAGCCGTTTCCACGACGCCTTTCGACGCGGCGCCGAGACAACGGAGGGCGACATCCGCAGTGCCTATTTCCTGAGCTACGACGAGGAGAACACGGAGTACCTGCGTTTCGACAACGGCGAACTGCAGGCCCGGATGCGCGACGGCCGGGACGTGGTCGCGGCGAGCTTCGTGATTCCCTACCCGCCGGGCTTCCCGGTGCTGGTGCCGGGGCAGGTGGTCAGCGAGGAGATCCTGCACTTCCTGCAGGCCCTGGACGTCACGGAGATCCACGGGTATCGCCCGGAGCTCGGCCTGCTGGTGTTTACCTCGGCTGCCCTGGCCGAACCGCCCGTCTACTGAGGCGCGAGAAAAATCGCAATCTGGCGGCGCCGTAACGAAGAAACCGTCGTTCCGGCGTCTGACTTCGAAAACTCCCCATCAGCCGATGGTTTCCGGCTCGGTAAGGTGTCCGCTTTGACTCTATTTGGGGGGCGTTGCGCTTTTTCGCTCCTCGCTCGGTGAATGGCCCATCCTGCGCCGATAGGCTCGTGAAAAGCTCGATACATCGGCAAAGCCTAGATCGAAGGCGATGTCACTCACCGTGCGCCGCGTCTCGCGTAACCAGAAACGAGCCCAGCGCAAACGACGATTCATGACATACGTCTGCGGAGTGACGCCGAAATCACGCAGGCAGAGCAGGTGGAATCGGCTTTGGCTGAGATGGAAGGCATCGGCCAGCGTCGGGTTGTCGGGGGGCTGCGAGAGGCGCTCGTCGATGAAGCTATCGAGAAGTGTCGCGGATAGTCGCCCTTGGCTAGGGGGGGCTCCACTGTCCAGCGTCAGCAGCTCACTGAGCTGGCTCACGAAAAAGATGGCCAGTTGATGGTTGAGGAGGGCGGACTGTGCCGTGGATTTGTGCGCCTTCAGTTGGCGTGTGGCTAGCTCCACCATGGGGATCAAGGTCGGTGGCAGGCTTAAGGACTTGGGCGTCGCGAACAGGGACTGGCGCAGCTGCAGTGTGCAGCTCTGCTCCAGTGCCGCCAGGCAGGGGTCGTCGGAGCCGAGATCGATGACCAGGACCTCACAGCTGTCGTCGCATCCCAGGAAAAGGTGGCGCTCGCCGGGCGGTAGGATCGCCGCCTGGCCAAGCGCGACATGCTCTCCGCCGGGGCTGAATTCAAGGTCCAAGACACCGCGCCAACCCAGCAGCAGTTGCGGGTAGGGATGGCAATGCTCCACTGAGCGGGGTGCAATCCGGTTGCAGCGAGCCAGAGTCCGGGGCATAGGGCCTCCTTGGGTGGGAAGTGTGCGGAGTCTGGGACAACGGCTCAGGAGCCTGGGTTAAGTGCCCGCTCGGTACTCTTCCTAAACTAAAGCATCCATATCGTTGAAACGAAGTTGGCATGATTCTCGACGCCGAGCAAGTGACCCACGGCTACTCAGGGATGTCCTGGCCGGCCCTCTTGGGTCGGCTCCGCTGATCGATCGCAACCACCACCTAAAAGCGAGGAAAACAAAAACCATGGATAGTGATCATACCCCTTCCCCCAGGAAGCCCAGCTTGCTCATGGCGATCCTGCCGATCGCCCTGACCATCGTCCTGCTGATGCTGCAACTGTTCGTGTTCGATGACTTCACGCCCCACATCCCCCTGGTACTGGGCATCATGATCGTCGGCGCACTGGGCTGGTGGCAGGGCTATCGCTGGTCGCACATGGAGGCCGGCCTCTACAAGGTGGTCAGTGTCGGTCTGCCCTCCATGGCCATCCTGATGACGGTCGGCATGATCATCGGGGTGTGGATCCTGAGCGGCACCGTGCCGCTGCTGATCTACTACGGTCTGGCGATTCTCAGCCCCGGGATCTTCCTGTTTGCCACCTGCCTGATCTGCGCCATCATCTCGCTGGCCACCGGCACCTCCTGGGGCACGGTCGGCACCGTGGGGTTGGCCCTGATCGGCATCGGCGAGGGGCTGGGCATTCCGCTCCACCTGACCGCCGGTGCGGTAGTCTCCGGCGCCTTCTTCGGCGACAAGATGTCGCCGCTGTCGGACACCACCAACCTGGCTCCGGCGGTCTGCGGCACCGATCTCTGGAGCCACATCCGCGGCATGATAGCCACTACGGGGCCGGCCATGCTGGTGGCGCTGGCCCTGTATGCCTGGATCGGCACGGGTTACGCCACCGACGCCGCCCTGCACAGCGAAAGCGTGGCGCAGATCAATGCCACGCTGCAAGAGACCTTTGCGCTCAGCGTCTGGCTGCTGATCCCGCCGCTCGTGGTAGTGATCCTTGCAGTCAGGCGCTTTCCCGCGCTGCCTTCGATCTTCTCCGGCGTGCTGCTGGGCGGCATCCTGGCCGTGGTCGTGCAGGGGGTGTCGGTCCACGACGTGTTCAACGCCATGCAGAGCGGCTACACCAGCGATACCGGCATCGAGGCGGTCGACCGGCTGCTCAGCAAGGGCGGCATCCAGTCGATGACCTGGGTCATCACCCTGGTGCTGATCGCCCTGGGTTTCGGCGGCATGCTGGAACGGACCCGCTGTCTGGAAGTGGTGCTGGAGAGCATCCTCAAGATCGCCAAGAGCCGCTTCGGGCTGGTCGCCGCCAGCACCGGGTCGGCCATCGGTACCAACGTGGTCACCGGCGACGTCTATCTGTCGGTCGCCCTACCGGGCCGGATGTTTGCCCCCGCCTACCGCGGCCGAGGCCTGTCGGTCACCAATCTGTCGCGCTCGGTGGAAGATGGCGGCACCTTGGTCTCGCCGCTGATCCCCTGGAACGTGGGCGGCGCCTTCGTGGCCGGTACCCTGGGCGTCGACACCCTGGCCTACGCTCCGGTGGCCTTCGCCTGTTGGATGTCGTTGCTGTTCGGCCTGCTGTGGGCCGCCACCGGCTGGTTTGTGCCCAAGGCCAGCGACGAAGAACGCCAGCGCTGGAAGGATCTGGGTGAAGCGGTGATGGATGAGACCGGCCACCACGATGCCGGACGTCCGGCCACCGCCAAAGCCTGAGTCGCTCGGTGATGGTGATACGCGAATAACCTGAATGGAAGGGAGACCCGTCATGCCAATTTCAATGCGCACCGCGGTGCGGTTGTTGACCGTTGTCGCCTTCGTGCCGCTCGTCAACACGGTGGCCCAGGCGCACGGCGATCTCACCGTGACGTCATGGGGCGGCGCCTACACCCGCAGCCAGATGCTGGCCTATGTGATCCCCTACGAAGCCGAGACCGAACTGACCGTCGACATGGCCATCTACAACGGCGAGTTGGCCGATGTGCGCGCTCAGGTCGCGGCCTACAACGTGACCTGGGACGTGGTGGACATGGAACTCAGCGATGCCATTCGCGGCTGCGAGGAAGGCCTGCTCGAGAAGATCGACCACTCCATGCTGCCACCCGCCCCCGATGGCACGCCGGCAGCGGAGGACTTCCTGTCCGGCATGCTCACCGAATGCGCCGTCGGTCAGGTGATCTGGTCCACGGTGGTGGCCTACGACCCCGGTCGGTTCGACGATAATCCCCCCACGGCGCTGGCCGATTTCTTCGACCTGAGCCAGTACCCCGGCAAGCGCGGCATGCGTCGTTCGCCCAGGGTCAACCTGGAATGGGCGCTGTTGGCGGATGGTGTCTCGCCGGATCGGATCTACGAGGTGCTGGACACCGACGAGGGCCTGCAACGCGCCTTCGAGAAGCTCGACACCATCAAGCAGGACATCGTCTGGTGGGAAGCCGCCGATGCCCCCGCCCGACTGCTGGCCGATGGCGAGGTGGCCATGAGTGCGGTGTTCAATGGTCGCCTCTACGCCGCGAACGAAAAACGCGACCAGGATTTTGGTGTGATCTGGGACGGCCAGGGCTGGGACTACGACATGTGGGTGATCCCCAAGCGCACGCCCAAGACCGCCAGCATGGACGCGACCATGGAATTCATCGCCTTCGCCACCGACACTCGGCGGTTGGCCGATCAGGCCCGCTACATCTCCTACGGCCCGGCCCGCCAATCCTCGCTGGCGCTGATGGACGAGGCGATCAAGCCGCATTTGCCGACCGCCCCCGCCAATGCCGAAGGCGCCCTGCGCATCGACGCCGAATGGTGGGCACGCAATCAGGCGCGGATAGATCGCCAGTTCGAGCACTGGCTGGCACGCAAGGAACCCTTCCAGCTCTGGCACGTGCGATGAGGTCGTCCGCGATCCTCAGCCGACTCAGGGCACAGGAGGGGTAATATGAAGCGAAGTATCATTTCCGGTCGCGCCGTGCGCTTTGGCAGTCTTGCCGATTGTGTCCTGCCGCTTGTACCGGTCGCGCCTCCAATACACTACCGGCATGGCCATCGATCCCAGAGCGAGATGCTTAAATTCCCTATATCCCCGCCCACCATTGGTAGCCTCGGTCTTCCCAGTAGCCGCCCCGGCCGCGGCCGAAGTGGGCGAAGCTCTCCACCAGTTCGACGCGCATCACGTACTTGGCCATCTTATAGCCGAGTTGTCGTTCGGCTCGCAGCCTTAGTGGGGCGCCATTGGCGATGGGCAGGTCGCTACCGTTCAGGCCATAGGCCATCAGCGTCTGCGGGTGATAGGCCTCGAGCATGTCCAGGCTCTCGTAGTATCTGTCCGTGCCGCGATAGCTATCCGCACAGTGGAAGACCACGAATCGCGCTTCGTCGCGCACACCGACCTGGGCCAACAGATCGCTGAGTACCACGCCGGTCCATTGGCCGATGCAGCTCCATCCTTCGACGCAATCGTGGCGGGTGATCTGGGTGCGCGCCGGCATGGCCCGGAGTTCGTCCAGCGAGAAGGAGCGAGGCCGTTCGACCAGGCCGTCGATCGTCAGTCGCCAGTCGCGGAAGCCGTTGGCCGCTAGGCGTCGGTAAGTTTCGTCCTGTGGGTTGGTGGTACCGTTGGCACGAAAGGTCGGGGCGATATCGTCGGGCGTGTATTCGCGTGCCAGCGATTCGCGAGAGGCCAGCAGCCGTTGCGCCCGCTGGGTCAGCGCGCCGGTGGCATCGAACAACTGGCGCATGGCGTCGCTGCGTGATAGCTGGTCGCAGCCCGCCAGCAGGGCCGCACTGCTGGCCAGGACAGCGCGCGCCAGGAAGCGGCGACGCCCCGGATTGGTCGGTCTATTCATCGCGGGTCTCCTCGCTCGGGGGCAGCACATAGCGCCCGGTGATCATCGAACGCAGGTTGTTGACGACGCCGGACACCAGTACCAGCGCGATATGGATCAGGAAGAAGCCGACCAGCGCCAGGGCGCACAGGAAATGGATCGTACGCGCGCTCTGGCGGCCACCGAAGAGATCCAGCAGCCACGGCCAGGCAGCATCCATGGTCGGGGACATGGTCAGTCCGGTGAGCACGACCAGCGGCGCGATGACCAGCAGCACCAACAGGTAGGTCAGTTTCTGCAGCAGGTTGTAGTGGCGTGCCTCCTCGCCTTTCGGGAAGCGCAGCCGCAAGTGTTCGAACAGGGTATGACCGATGGTTCGCCATTCGTGACATCGTGGCAGCAGGCGTCGGCGCAATTGGCCGCTGATCACCAGATACAGCAGATAGGCGATCAGCATGGGGGCGAAGATCCAGCCGGCCAGGAAGTGCCACTGACGTCCTGCAGCCAGCCAGCGAGGCCCCGGCACTGTAGCCCAGGCTGGGAAGGCACGGCGCTCGCGTGCTTCAGCCGGGCCGGACAGACCCAAGACCCCGGTGGTCTCGAAGCGGTAGTCGCCGATCTGGGTGATGCCGCGCAGTTCGCCGTCATCGCCGCTGACGGCGCGGATCGATAGCGCCGGGTCGTCGAAACGGGAGTCCTTGCCCCAGTACAGGGCGGGGTGGGCATTGAAGATCTGCAGGCCGCTCATCAGCAGCACGACCAGGCAGACCGCATTCACCCAGTGCCAGATCCTCGTGAACCGCGTATGCCGCCAGATGATGACCGGCGCCTGGTCGCTGACACTCGCGGTGGACATGGAGGAGCGTTTCAGGAATTGCATGGGGTACCTCCCCGGGAGAAGCCGGCCGATGCATCCCGATGGGTCATCGGCCGGTAGGGGGCCGAGCCTCACATGGCGTCGTCGTCTTCCATCATGTCGTCGCCTTCCTCCATCATGGGCTCTTCTTCCTCCATCATGGCGTCATCCCCAGCCATGCTATCCTCACCCATCGCGTCGTGCTCCATGGCATCGCCGGACATGGCATCGTGCTCCATGCTTTCGCTTGCCATGCTGTCGCCTTCCATCGGCTCGTTCGCCAGGGCGGCGGTCGGCAGGAGCAGGGCGGCGCCCAGCAGGGCAGCGAACAGCGCGGTCTTGGGACGGTTCAACGAGTTCATCGGCTTGCACCTCCATTCACGGATTGGCCGTCGACGGTATGCCGGAGCGGCAAGGGCCACAGTAGTCAGGCGTCACGGCCGATTCCTCACGAAACCATCACGCCGTGACATTTTTTCCGTGATGCTTTCGTGATGCGCAGGAGTCGGGGTGGCTCTAGAGTAGGGACAGGTAACTGGAGGGAGACCTGGCGATGGTCTACCGGATCCTCTGTGTCGAGGACAATCCCGAGATCGGCAAGCTGCTCACCGAGTCGCTGGCGGCGATGGACTATGCCTGCGACTGGGTACGCGATGGCGAGGCGGCGCTGGCGCTGTTGGCGGCCGAGGCCGCGGGGCTGCACTACGATCTGGTGATGCTGGATCTGATGTTGCCCGGAGTGGACGGTCTGGAGGTCTGCCGTCGGCTGCGCAGCCGCGACAGCCAGACGCCGGTGCTGATGGTCACCGCCAAGGCCGCGATCCGCGATGTGGTGGTGGGACTCGAGATCGGCGCCGACGACTACATCACCAAGCCGTTTCACATGCCGATCCTGCTGGCCCGGGTGCAGGCTTTGCTGCGCCGCGGCCAGCGCCAGGCGCCCGCCGACGACGGCATCGTCCCCACGCCGCCGCTGGTGCGCGGTCCGCTGGTCATCGATACCGGCCAGCACCGGGTACACCTCGATGGCAAGCCGCTCCAGCTCACCAGCAAGGAGTTTGCGCTACTCTCGTTGTTCGCTCGCCATCCCGGGCACAGCTTCAGCCGCGGCGAGTTGCTCGACAAGGTGTGGGGCGAGGAATTCGACGGCTATGATCATACCGTGAACACGCATATCAATCGCTTGCGCAACAAGATCGAGGTCGACCCGGCCAAGCCGCATTTCATCCAGACCGTGTGGGGAGTGGGCTATCGCTTCACCGAGACGCCGGCGGGGGATGGCCCGTCGTCTCCCGAGTCCGGTATCGAGCGCTCATGAAGGCACTGATACGCCGCTTCGGCCGGCTAGGTCGCAGTCTCTATGCGCGTATCGCGCTGGTCTACCTGACCAGTCTGCTGCTGTTGTCGGTGGCGACCGCCTGGATCGCCATCAGTCAGTTCAACCAGCTCGGCCGCGAACTCCAGCAGCGTCTGGAGATCGACCTGGCCGAGAACCTCGCCCAGGTCATGCGGCCGGCGTTGCATGAGGGTATCGACAGCGCCGCCGCAAGGAACATGGCTCGGCATATCGTCTCGATCAATCCTTCGCTGTCACTGTATGTGCTCGACGAGCACGGTCGGGTGATCGCCGACTATGCCGAACCGGCCTGCGGCCTGGGCAGGCAGGTGGACACGCGGGCGTTGGAGACTTTGCTGGGTGAGGAGCCGATGTTGCCGGTGATGGCGATGTCGCCCTGCGGGCGCCAGCTCGGGGTGTTCTCCGTGGCACGCATCGGCTATGGCGAGCGGCGCACCCCAGGCTATCTGTACGCCGATCTCAACAATGCCAGCCACGCTTCGATGTTCGCCATGCTGCGCACCAGTTCCATCACCCGCACCCTGGTGGCCGCCGGCTTGATGGCGCTGCTGGTTTCCGGGATTTTTGGTCTGGTGTGGTTCGCCCTGTTGACCCGGCGCTTCTCGAGGTTGACGACGGCGGTGCAGCGTTTCGCCGAGGGGGATTACGGGCAGCGCATTGCCGCCCCGCGAGACGACGAACTGGGCCGCCTGGTGCGGGCCTTCAACAACATGGCCGGGACCATCGAGGCTCAGCTGCAGGCCTTGCATGAAACCGATCGCCAGCGTCGCGAACTGGTTGCCAATCTCTCACATGATTTTCGCACTCCCCTGACCTCGCTGCGCGGTTATACCGAGCAATTACTGACCACGACCACTGCCATGGATGTTGACCGTCGGCGGATGCTGACGGCGATTCTCGACAATGCCGATCGGCTGACCCGTCTGGCACAGCAGCTTTCGACGCTGGCGCGGCTGGATGCCTACGACAAGCCGCTGCAGCGCGAACCGTTCTCGCTGGCCGAGTTGGCTCACGACATCGTCGGCAAGTTTCAACATCAGGCCCGTCAAGCAGGGATCTCGTTGACGGTGACCTGTGATCCCTCACTGCCTCGGGTCGAGGCCGATCTCGGCTTGATCGACCGGGTGCTGTCCAATCTGCTCGACAATGCCCTGCGTGCCACCGCCGCCGGGGGCTGGGTGCGCCTCGAGGCCGAAGCGCTGGATGAGGGGGTGCGGCTGGCGATCGTCGATAATGGTGTCGGCATCGCGGCGGAGGAACTGCCGGTGGTGACGCAACGCTTCTATCGCACGCGGACCAGTATCGCCAAGGGAGACGGCTCGGGGTTGGGGCTGTCGATCGTGCGCGAGATCTGCGAGCGCCACGAAGCGCCGCTGAAAATCGATAGCCGGGTCGGCGAGGGAACCCGAGTAAGTATGGTGTTGCCCTATGCTTGATTCATTAATGCGTCACACAAGATCGTTGAACTGTGCTGGCGACACAATGGTGTGGCGGTGAGTGCCATGCCGCATGTTGCAGCGCAATAAAAGCTTTGCTATGTTGCATTGCAACGCAAGGCAAAAGCCCTCGCCCCTTGAAAACCCACGGAGGTGTTCCAATGAGCAACGAGACTCTCGACCAAGCCACTCAGCAGTTCGAATCCCTGTTCTTTGCCCCGGCTCGTGCCTACGCGGCACTGACCCTGGACTATACCGAGAAACTGGTGGCTGCCCAGTTCGACGCCGCCAAGGCCTATTCCGACGCCAGCCTGAGCCAGGCCCGTGCCATCCTCGACGTCAAGGACGCCGAAGGTCTGCGCTCCTATGCCGAAGGGCAGCAGAAAACCGCCAAGGAACTGACCGAACGTCTCAAGGACGACGTCGAGAAGGTCGTCGCCATGAACCAGGAGTTCGTCCAGCAGAGCCAGAAGCTGGCCGAGGACAACCTCAAGGCAGCGTCCAAGAGCACGACCAAGGCGGCTAAATAAGCAGTACGCCCGCCTAACAGGCAATTAACACCGAGCCGTCGCCCATTGGGCGACGGCTCGTTTTTTATCCCGCTCTTTTTCATCCGATTCTATTCAGTGAAGGTAGCCAAAGGTGGCTCAGGCCGTCTCGTCCACCGGTTCCGTTGTGTCCACGGGCTCGGCGGAGGGCACGGGGGGCTGCCAATGCGAAGGACCAGAGGCGTCGTCGAGGCGCATGTGCTTCGCCACCATATCGACGAAGGTACGCACCTTGGGCGAGATGAGGCGTCCGCCGGGGAATACCGCGTTGAGCTCGACTTCCGGTCCCGACCATCCTTCCAGGACGCGGCGCAGCTTTCCTTCCTGCGGTCCCCAGCAGGCCACGATTTCGCTGGCCAGCATCAGGCCATGGCCTTCGACGAGCAGTCGTCTCAACACGAAGGGGTCATTGGCCACGGCGATGGGGTCGATCGCGACCTCTTCCCGGCGCGAGCCGTTCTGCAGTTGCCAGAAGTAGCGCTGGCTGCGCTGATCGGAGCTCTTGGCCAGCGTCGGATGGAAGGCCAGATCCGCCGGCTTGCGCGGCTCTCCATGGCGGGCGATGTAGCTATCGCTGGCATAGACGAACGAGCGGTAGCGTGCCAGGGGGCGGGCCACCAGGCTGGAGTCCGGCAGGGGACCGACCCGCAGCGCGACATCGATCTGGTTGGCGACCAGGTCGAGGCGTTCGTTCGACAGTACCATGTCGATTTTGACCTCGGGATACAGCTCCCGGAAATCCCGGATCAGGATCGAGGTGAACTCGGTGCACATCGTGAACGGCGCGGTGACCCGTAACCAGCCCCGTGGGCTGCCTTCGAGATGGTGGACGGCGCTCTCCGCCTCTCCCAGGTCCTGGGCGATGCGATTGCAATAGTCGAAGTAGACGGCGCCGGCCTCGGTCAGGCTCAGCTTGCGGGTCGTACGATTCAGCAATCGGGCGCCCAGGCGCTGTTCCAATTCCTGGACCTTGCGGCTCACCGTGGTCTTGGGGATACGCAGCAACTTCGATGCGGCGGTAAAACTTCCCTGTTCCACGACCTTGGCAAAGATCAAGACGTCGTTGAGATCCTGCTGCATGTTGTTGTCCCTTTCTCCGTGCATGCGTGTCCGGGGAGGAATATCACATTAAGGCGGGCTGCACGGTGACTATCCCGTCAATGAGATAGTATTTCCCTCAAAACCCGACTAATCAAGTCAGCTTAATCGCTTTATCTTCTTGCACTTCACCAGCGCCGATGATGTCGATTTCATGCTCTGCCCGACGACTAAAGGCATGAAGGCATTTATATACCCGCCACAAGCTGGTTGACGTTGGCGCCGATAAGCGACTGGTTAGAGGGACTCCCATGAACGTCCACAAGATGTTCCATTATTCGGACTCCAGGCGAACAGGCCTGGCTATTGCCGTATTCCTGGGGTTCGTTCTCCTGACGGGGTGCGATACCCAGGCGGACGGTGCGCAGCAACAGCCGCCCCCTCCCGAGGTCAGTGTGGCCGAGGTGGTGGTGAAGGATGTGCGTTTCTGGGACGAATACACCGGCCATATCGAGGCGGTGGAAACGGTGGAACTACGTCCGCGAGTGTCCGGCTACATCGAACGCATCAATTACACCGAGGGCCAGGTCGTCGACAAGGGCGATGTGCTGTTCGTGATCGATCAGCGTCCCTATCGTGCCGAGCTGGCTCGTGCCGAGGCCGATCTCCAGCGTGCCCAGGCGCGCGCCGAGCTGGCTCGTGCCGAGGCCGCCAGGGCGGAAACGTTGGCACAGACCCGCGCCATCTCTCGTGAGGAGCTGGATCAGCGCCGCGCGGCGGCGGCCGAGGCCGAAGCCGATGTGCTGGCGGCGCGCGCCGTGGTCGAGACGGCAAGCCTGAACATGGAGTACACCGAGGTGCGCGCACCGATCGCCGGCCGCACCGGGCGGGCTCTGGTCACTGCCGGCAACCTGGTCTCCGACACCACACCGCTGACCAGCATCGTCTCCCTCGATCAGGTTCATGTGCATTTCTTCGCCGACGAGCAAAGCTATCTGCGCTATGGCGCCATGGAGCGGTCCGGGGAGCGTCCCAGCTCACGGGAGGAACGCACGCCGGTACGGGTCGGCCTGGCTTCCGATATCGGCTATCCGTATGAAGGCGAGGTGGACTTCGTCGACAACCAGCTCGATTCTTCGGCGGGCACCATCCTGATGCGTGCCGTACTCGACAATCGCGATGGACGCTTTGCGCCGGGCATGTTCGCGCGCGTGCAACTGCGTGGCCAAGGGTCCGACGATGCCATGCTGGTCGATGACAAGGCGGTGTTGACCGACCAGGACCGCAAGTATGTCTATGTCGTCGATGATCAGGGCGTCGCGGTGCGCAAGGATATCGAGCTCGGGCGCATAACCGATGGCTTGCGAGTGATCGAATCGGGGCTCGAGCCTGGTGACCGCGTGGTGGTTCGCGGTGCCCAGCGCATCTTCTTCCCGGGGATGCCGGTGGCCGCGCAAAGCGTCGACATGAGTGTTCCCCAGCCGACGGTCGACCTCTCGGCCGCTCACTGACGGCTGTTGCCGTTGATGTGTTCTCCGGGGGCGAGCACCAAAGTGCTCGCCCCGATGATGGAGTCTTGCCATGAACTTCGCGAAATTTTTCGTCGATCGTCCGATCTTCGCTGCGGTGCTGTCGATTCTCCTCTTCGTCGGCGGTGCGATCACCATACCGTTGCTGCCGGTCAGCGAATACCCGGACGTGGTGCCGCCGTCGGTGGTGGTGCGCACGGTCTATCCCGGCGCCAATCCCAAGGTCATCGCCGAAACCGTCGCCACGCCGCTGGAGGAAGAGATCAACGGCGTCGAGGACATGATGTACCTCAAGTCGGTGGCCGGCTCCGATGGTGTGCTGCAGATGACCGTGACCTTCCGCCCCGGTACCGATCCGGACGATGCGGCGGTCAAGGTGCAGAATCGGGTCAACCAGGCGCTGGCGCGGCTGCCAGAGGACGTGCGCCGTCAGGGCGTGACGACGCAGAAGCAATCGCCGACGTTCCTGATGGTGGTGCACCTGACATCAGAGGACGGCCGTTACGACACCCTGTACCTGCGCAACTACGCCCGTCTGCATGTCAAGGACGCGTTGGCGCGCATTCAGGGTGTCGGTGACGCGCAGATCTTCGGCGGCGGCGATTACGCCATGCGTGCCTGGCTCGACCCGAACAAGATTGCGGCGCGGGGACTCACGGCCGGCGACGTGGTGCAGGCGATGCGCGAGCAGAACGTGCAGGTTTCGGCTGGCCAGCTCGGCGCCGAGCCCATGCCCAACAGCGACTTCCTGACCCTGATCAACGCTCAGGGCCGTCTGACCACCGAGCAGGAGTTCGGCGACATCGTGGTCAAGAGCGGCGCCGATGGAGAGCTCGTGCGTCTGGCCGACGTCGCCCGTCTGGAGCTGGGCGCTGGCGACTATACCCTGCGCTCGAAGCTGGACGGCAGTGACGCGGTCGCCATCGGCGTCTTCCAGGCGCCGGGGGCGAATGCGCTGGAGATTCAGGAAAATGTCATCGCCACCATGGACGAGCTGGCCCAGTGGTTCCCCGAGGGCGTCGAGTACGAGGCGGTTTACGATACCACCATCTTCGTGCGCGACTCGATCGAGGCAGTGGTCAAGACCCTGCTGGAGGCGGTGCTACTGGTGGTGCTGGTGGTCACGCTGTTCCTGCAGACCTGGCGCGCGTCGATCATTCCGCTGATCGCGGTGCCGGTGTCGGTAGTGGGTACCTTCGCCGCGCTCTATCTGCTGGGCTTCTCGATCAACACCCTGACCCTGTTCGGTCTGGTGCTGGCGATCGGTATCGTGGTCGACGACGCGATCGTGGTGGTGGAGAACGTCGAGCGCAACATCGAAGAGGGATTGACACCACTTGCCGCCGCGCACCAGGCAATGAAGGAAGTGAGCGGGCCGATCATCGCCATCGGCCTGGTGCTGTGTGCGGTGTTCGTGCCGATGGCGTTCCTGTCCGGTGTCACCGGGCAGTTCTACCGCCAGTTCGCGGCGACTATCGCCATCTCCACGGTGATCTCCACGATCAACTCGTTGACCTTGTCTCCGGCGTTGGCGGCGATGCTGCTCAAGCCCCACGATGCGCCGAAGGATCGTATGACACGCTTGATCGACCTGCTGTTCGGTTGGGTGTTCCGTCCCTTCAACCGCTTCTTCGGCAGCAGCTCGGCGAAGTATCAGGGGGCGATCTCGCGCATCCTGGGCCGGCGCGGGGCGGTATTCGTGGTGTATGCGCTGCTGCTGGCCGCGACCGGAGTGATGTTCAATGCGGTGCCGCCGGGCTTCATCCCGACCCAGGACAAACAGTACCTGATCGCCGGCGTCATGCTGCCGGAAGGGGCCTCGCTGTCGCGCACCGATGCGATGCTGAGCCAGGTTGGCGAGATCGCCATGGAGACGGAGGGTGTGACCCACTCGATTGCCTTTCCGGGACTCAATGCCCTGCAGTTCACCAATACACCCAACAACGGGGTGGTGTTCCTGACCTTGGCGCCCTTCGCCGAGCGCAGCCGCACGGCGGCCGAGATCAACGCCGAGATCAACCAGAAAATCGCTGGTCTGCAGGAGGGCCTCGCGTTCGCGTTCATGCCGCCGCCGATTCTTGGCCTCGGCAACGGCAACGGCTGGCAGATGTTCATCGAGGACCGGGCGGGGCTTGGCTACGGCGAGCTACAGAATGCGGTGCAGGCGTTCCAGGGGGCTATCGCGCAGACGCCAGGCATGGGCTTCCCGATAACCAGCTACCAGGCCAACGTGCCGCAGCTCGACGCCGAAGTCGACCGAATCAAGGCCAAGGCCCAAGGGGTCCCGCTGACGGAGCTGTTCGACACCCTGCAGACCTATCTCGGTTCGACCTACGTCAACGACTTCAACCAGTTCGGCCGCACCTGGCAAGTGATCGCCCAAGCCGATGCTTCCTACCGTGACAGCGTCGAGGATATCGCCAACCTGCGTACCCGCAACGAGCGCGGCGAGATGGTGCCGATCGGTTCGATGGTGCAGATCAGTCAGACCTTCGGGCCGGACCCGGTGCTGCGCTACAACGGCTATCCCGCCGCCGACCTGGCCGGCGAGGCGGATCCACGTGTGCTGTCCTCGGCGCAGGCGATGGACACGCTGAGCGAGCTCGCCGCCAGGGTTCTGCCCGGTGGCATGACCTTCGAGTGGACCGATCTGAGCTTTCAGCAGGCGACCCAGGGCAATGCCGCGCTGGTGGTGTTCCCGCTGTCGGTGTTGCTGGTGTTCCTGGCCCTGGCTGCTCTCTACGAGAGCTGGACCCTGCCGCTGGCGGTGATCCTGATCGTGCCGATGTGCATGCTCTCGGCGCTGCTCGGGGTACGGTTCATGGGGGGTGACAACAACATCTTCGTTCAGGTCGGGTTGGTGGTATTGATCGGCTTGGCGTGCAAGAACGCCATCCTGATCGTCGAGTTCGCCCGAGAGCTGGAGATGCAAGGGCGAGGCATCATCGAAGCGGCGTTGGAGGCCTGCCGTCTGCGTCTGCGGCCGATCATCATGACCTCGATCACCTTCACCGCGGCGGTGGTGCCGCTGATGCTGGGTAGTGGCGCCGGTTCGGAAGTGCGCCAGGCGCTCGGCGTGGCGGTGTTCGCCGGCATGCTTGGCGTCACGCTGTTCGGTCTGTTCCTGACGCCAGTGTTCTACGTGGCGTTGCGCAAGCTGGCCGAGCGCTTCCGTCGGGCGCCGCAGGAAACCCTGCCAGCGGAGGGCGAATACCGTGCGTAAGCTACTGCCGATTTCCTTGTCGTTGCTGCTCACGGCTTGTGCCGTGGGCCCCGACTACCAGTCGCCCGAGCTGCCGGAACCTCAATCGCTGGTACGCGCCGATACCTCGCTGTATGCCACCGAGCCGGTGGAAGCCGAGTTCTGGCAGCGTTTCGATGATCCATTGCTGACGCAGCTGGTGGACGACACTCTGGCCACCAATCATGATCTGCGTGTCGCCCTGGCCCGCTACGATCGCAGCCGTGCCTTGCTGCGTGAATCGCGGCAGAACCTGACACCCGACATCACGGCGGAGGCCGGGATCGAGAATCAGCGTCTGAGTGCCGACCAGATGCCGGGTGTCTCTCGTGGCGAGCGTGACGCCGATAGCTTCGACGCCGGGATCTCGGCCTTCTGGGAGCTGGACGTCTTCGGTCGCGTGCGACGTAGCGTCGAAGCCCAGCGCGCCGAGAGCGAAGCCACGGCGGCCGACCTGCGCGCGCTCCAGGTGGTGGTGGTAGCCGAGTTGGTCGATAGCTACTTCCAATTGCGCGGCTTGCAGGAGCAACTGCGGGTCGCACGGGCCAACGCCGACAACCAACGCGAGTCTCTGGAACTGGTGAATGCGCGCCTCGCGGCGGGGCGCGGCATCGAGTTCGACAGCGTTCGCGCCCGGGCGCAACTCGAGACCACGCTGTCACGGATCCCGGCGCTCGAAGGCGAGATCGCCGCGCTGACGCATCGTATCGCCGTGCTGTCCGGCAAGCAGCCGGGAGCGCTGGTCGCCGAGCTCGAAGCGCCGGCACCCTTGCCGGCGTTGCCCGACCGGGTCGCCACCGGCTTGCCCGGCGAGCTGCTGCGCCGGCGTCCCGATATCGCCGCCGCCGAGCGTCGTCTGGAGGTTGCCAGTGCGCGAATCGGGGTTACTACCGCGGATCTCTATCCGCGTTTCACCCTGAGCGGATTACTGGGGACCCAGGCGGCGAATACCGATGATCTGTTCAGCCGTGATAGCGAGACGCGACTGATCGCACTGGGCATCGACTGGTCGTTCCTCGACATCGGCCGTGTGCGGGCACGCATGGCGGCTGCCGATGCCGACGCCGAGGCCAACCTTGCTCGCTACGAGCAGGCGATCTTGTTGGCCCTGGAGGAAACCGAAACCGCCATGGCACGCTACGCCCAAGCGCGGCGTGAACGCGAGCACCTGCAGGATGCCGCCGAAGCCAGCGCTGAAGCAGCACGTCAGGCACGCCAACGCTTCGAGGTCGGCGTCGTCGATTTCCTGCAGGTCATCGATGCCGAGCGTTCACGGCTCGAGATCGAGGATAGCCTGGCGCGCAGCCACACCCGTACCGCCACGGCGTTGGTCGGGCTCTACAAGGCCCTGGCCGGTGGTTGGGCCGAGGAGGTGAGGGAGAGCTGAGCCGTCAAGGACTTCGACCCCGCGTCGCAACGAGGTTCGAGTCGGGGAACCAGAAAAAAAGAAGCCGAATCAGGGAACCTGATTCGGCTTCTGTCATGAGGTCACTTCATGCTGACGTCATGAGGGGAAGGAGAACTGGGCGCCCTCGCGTACCCCGGCCGACGGCCAGCGTTGGGTGACGGTCTTGCGCTTGGTGTAGAAGCGCACGGCATCCGGCCCGTAGGCGCTCAGGTCGCCGAACAGCGAGCGCTTCCAGCCGCCGAAGCTGTGGTAGGACACCGGCACCGGCAGCGGTACATTGATGCCGACCATGCCCACCTGGATGTGGTCGCTGAAGTAGCGGGCCGCCTCGCCATCGCGGGTGTAGATGCAGGTGCCGTTGCCGTACTCGTGAGCGTCGATCAGCCGCATGGCCTCTTCCATGGAGCCGGCGCGAACCACCAGCAGCACCGGGCCGAAGATCTCTTCGAGGTAACAGGTCATGTCGGGGGTCACGCGGTCGATCAGGGTGCCGCCGACATAGAAGCCGTTTTCAAAGCCCGGCACCTGGACGCCGCGGCCGTCGACCACGATCTCGGCGCCCTGTTGCTCGGCGCTGTCGATATAGCCGCAAACCTTCTCCTGGTGGGCCTTGGTGATTACCGGGCCGAAGTCGTTCTCGGCGTCGGAGAAGGGGCCGACCTTGAGGGTCTTCAGTTGCTCTTGCATCTTGCCGATCAGGGCGTCGGCGGCTTCGTCACCCACGGTCACCGCCACGGACAGTGCCATGCAGCGCTCACCGGAGGAACCGAAGGCGGCCCCGGTCAGGGAGTTGACCACGTTGTCCATGTCGGCGTCGGGCATCACGATGGCGTGGTTCTTGGCGCCGCCCAAGGCCTGGCAGCGCTTGCCGTTGGCGCTGGCGCGGCTATAGATATACTCCGCGATCGGTGTGGAGCCGACGAAGCTGACAGCCTGGACGCGGGGATCGTCGAGCAGGGTATCGACGGCTTCCTTGTCACCGTTGACGACGTTCAGCACGCCGGCCGGGAGGCCCGCTTCCAATGCCAGCTCGGCGATATAGAGCGTCGAGGTCGGGTCGCGCTCGGAGGGCTTGAGCACGAAGGTGTTGCCGCAGGCGATGGCCATCGGGTACATCCACAGCGGAACCATGGCCGGGAAGTTGAACGGGGTGATGCCGGCGACCACGCCCAGCGGCTGGAACTCGCTCCAGGAGTCGATGCCGGGGCCGGTGTTCTTGCTGTACTCGCCCTTGAGCAGTTCCGGCACGCCGCAGGCGTACTCCACGTTCTCGATGCCGCGCTGCAGCTCGCCCATTGCATCATGGCTAATCTTGCCGTGTTCCTGACCGATCAGCCGGGCGATCTCGTCGGCATGCTCTTCCAGCAACTGCTTGAAGCGGTACATGACACGGGCCCGCTTCGCGGGCGGGGTATTGCGCCAAGCCGGATAGGCGGCCTGGGCGGCGGCGATGGCGTCCTCGACGGTGGCCTTGCTCGCCAGGCTCACCTGGCCGCCGACCTCGCCGGTGGAGGGGTTGTAGATGTCCTGGGTGCGCCCTTCGCTGTCGACACGAGCGCCGTTGATCAGGTGGCCAAGAGTGGTCATGTACTACCTCGTAGTGAAATGTTGTAAGTTGAGGCCTTCAGGAAGCATTAAACAAATCGGCGAGCGGGCTAGGCGCCCCCGAATGAACCGCAGAGGCGCCCGCAGCGCAGCAACCAGAGCCTATGGGGTATAGGTGAGGATTGCGAGCAGCGCGTAACGCAGCGATTCACCCGCGCAGACATTTGTTCAGTCCAGTTCGCCAATGGCATCGCCAATAACATTGACAAGGCGGTCAATCTCGTCGCGCTCGACGATGAAAGGCAGACCGAGTTGGATGGTGTCGCCGCCGTAGCGTACGTAGAATCCCTTCTCCCAGCACTTCATGGCGATTTCAAAGGGGCGGCGGGCCGGTTCGCCGGGGTAGGGCTCGATCTGCAGGGCGCCGGCGAGTCCGTAGTTGCGGATGTCACTGATATAGCGAGTGCCCTTGAGGCCGTGCAGTGCTTCCTCGAAGACCGGACCCATCTCCCGCACGCGATCGATCAGGCGATCGTTCTCGAGCACATCCAGGGCGGCTAGCGCTGCGGCACAGGCCACTGGGTGCCCCGAGTAGGTGTAACCATGGGGCAGCTCCAGCATATAGTCGGCGCCACCTTGCTCCATGAAGGTGTGATAGATATCGCTCTGGACGATGACCCCGCCCATGGGCATCGCACCATTGGTCAGCTGCTTGGCGACGTTGAGGATGTCCGGCACCACGCCGAATTCCTCGGCGCCGGTCATGGAACCCATGCGCCCGAAACCGGTGATCACCTCGTCGAAGATCAGCAGGATCTCGTGCTGGTCGCAGATCTCGCGTAGCCGTTGCAGATAGCCCTTGGGCGGCGGGATCACCCCGGCCGATCCAGCCAGGGGCTCGACGATCACCGCGGCGATGTTGGAGGCGTCGTGCAGCGCGATCAGTTCCAGCAGCTCCTCGGCCCGCTCGGCGCCACGCTCGGGCATGCCCTTGGTGAAGGCGTTTTCCTTCAGCAGGGTATGGGGCAGGTGGTCGGCATCGACACCCTGGCCGAAGATGGTGCGGTTGGCCCCGATACCGCCCAGGCTGAAGCCACCGAAGTTGACGCCGTGATAGCCCTTGGAGCGGCCAATCAGCTTGGTCTTGGTTGGCTTGCCCTTCTTGCGCCAGTAGGCGCGGGCGATCTTCAGCGAGGTGTCGGCACTCTCTGAGCCGGAGCCGGTGAAGAACACGTAGTCCAGTCCCTGCGGCGTTAGCCCACGGATACGGTGAGCCAGCTCGAAGGCCTTAGGGTGGCCGTACTGGAACGCCGGTGCGTAGTCCAGCTCGGCGAGTTGACGGCTAACCGCCTCAGTGATTTCCGGGCGGCAATGACCTGCACCACAGGTCCACAGGCCGGAGAGGCCGTCGTAGATGCGGCGGCCATCGGCGTCGGTGAAGTAGCTACCCTCTGCGCCGACGATGATCCGTGGGTCGCGCTTGAACTGGCGGTTACCGGTATAGGGCATCCAGTAGGCATCGAGCTGCTCCGGGCTCAGACCAGCAGTCCGTGGGAATTCTTGATCTGACATGGCAGCACACCCTCTGTAGACATTGCTTTTACTATTGTTGGTGGTTCTGTAGAGGCATGCTAGACCCGGCTACCAGTAAGTTAAATCTAGAATTATTTAATCTCATGCAAGCCAGCGCTTAACTTACTTCATCTTCGAGGCTATCCTCGGAGCAGAGCTGCATCCAGGAGGAGGAAAGACCGATGCCACTCCGCAAGGAGGCTTTGACGGGCCAACTGGGCGATGCCGACCTACGTTTGCTGAGGATCTATAAAAAGGTGGTGGAGTGCGGTGGCTTCTCTGCCGCCGAGGTGGAGCTGAATATCAGCCGGGCCGCTATCAGTATGGCGATGAACGACCTGGAGACGCGGCTCGGTCTTCGGTTATGTCAGCGAGGGCGAAGTGGCTTTGCCTTGACCGATGAAGGCTCCGAGGTCTATGAGGCCACACAACAGCTGCTGGCCTCGGTGGAAGGTTTCCGCACCCGGGTCAACAGCCTACATGCCTGGCTCAAGGGCGAGCTCAATATCGGCATCACCGACAACCTGGTGACCATGCCCCAAATGCATATCACCAATGCGCTCAGCGCGCTCAAGGAGCGCGGTCCGGATGTGCGCATCAACATCCGCATGATACCGCCCAGTGACATCGAGCTGGCTGTGCTCGATGGGCGCCTGCATACCGGTGTGGTACCAGCCCTCAAGACCTTGTCCGGGCTGAATTACCTCTCGCTATACGAGGAAACGTCGCAGCTGTATTGCGCCTCCGGTCATCCCCTGTTCGACGCCGAGGGAGTGACGGAGGAACAGTTGGCGAACTGCGACGCCGTGATACCCGCCTATGCTCAGACGCCAGAGATCAAGGCACAGCATGAGTCCCTCAAGTCTGCCGCCACAGCCACCGATCGGGAAGGTATCGCCTTCCTGATCCTGTCCGACCGTTATATCGGTTACCTGCCGACTCACTATGCCGATAGGTGGGTGCGCGACGGCCGGATGCGCGCCCTGAACCCTGTCAGGTGGCACTATCTCACCCATTACAGCGCCATCACCCGCAAGGGAGCCCCGCCCAACCTGGTGCTGGAAAGCTATCTCGAGGAACTCGAGCGTCTAGTGAAGGGATAAGTTCTACCCACTGTTAGACGCCCCGCCCGGCAAGACTGAGCGGGGCGAAAATAGGCCGAACTGGGCATAGAGCAGGCCAATCACCGGGGATACCCAGCAGGCGATGGCCAGCGGGATGTACAGCAGTTTCTTGATATCCCCCTCGGCGACGCCGAGTGCCAGGGTGCTGACCACGAAGGCACCCCCCCGGCGTTCCACAGAATCAACGGTGCGATGAGAGTCCCTTCCGTCAGTGTGTGGGAATCCGCATACCCGACCCGCCGAAATGTGCAAGTATCCAGCCAATCCCGATCGCGACCATTGCGACTAAAGTTGCAGGGTTCTCGCATAAGTTATTGGTAATAAATAATATTTTTCATTTCGGCGCGGTGATTGCTGAATGCTGAGGGTCGATGCGTCCCACGAGACGCGCGACGTTCACCATCACAACCGCATTCAGGAGAACCACCATGCGAAACGTCACCTCAACGCCTGGGGCGTCGACGACAAGGCCGTGGCAGCCAATCGCCGCTGACCGTCCGTCTATCGTCAATGTCTCCTATATTGCCTAATAGGCTTATTGAGCCGAGTGCGGCGTAAAGGGAATTGTGGCTCGGCCAGTGAACCGGTCTGGCAGCAGTTCGAGAAGGCGATCGGTAAAGCGGTCATCGATGCCTCTGTCGCCGCGAGTGAAAGCGAGAAGAGGCAAAGCACATGGCTGACGATTTGCGCGACAGCGCCTTGCAGTACCATCGGTTCCCCCGCCCCGGCAAGCTGGCGATCCAGGCCATCAAGCCCATGGCCAGCCAGCGGGATCTGTCCCTGGCCTATTCGCCCGGCGTGGCCGCGGCCTGCGAAGAGATCGAACGCGACCCCCTGCAGGCGGCCGAGTACACCGCCCGCGGTAATCTGGTGGCTGTGGTCAGCAACGGCACGGCGGTGCTGGGGCTGGGTAGCATCGGCGCCCTGGCCTCCAAGCCGGTCATGGAAGGCAAGGCCGTGCTGTTCAAGAAGTTCGCCGACGTGGACGTGTTCGACATCGAGATCGAGGAGCGCGACCCGGATAAGCTGATCGAGATCGTCGCCGGTCTGGAGGCCACCTTCGGCGGCATCAATCTGGAAGACATCAAGGCACCGGAATGCTTCGAGATCGAGCGGCGCCTGCGCGAGCGGATGAAGATCCCGGTCTTCCACGACGACCAGCACGGCACCGCCATCGTCTCGGGGGCCGCCCTGCTCAACGGCCTGCGGGTGGTGGGCAAGGCGCTCGGCGACATCCGCCTGGTCTGCAACGGCGCGGGCGCGGCGGCCCTGGCCTGTCTGGACCTGGCGGTGGCCCTGGGGGTTCGCCAGGACAACATTCTGGTCTGCGACCGCAGTGGCGTGATCCACACCGACCGTATCGAGGACATGGATCCCTACAAGGCGCGCTACGCGGCCCGGACCGAGGCCCGCACCCTGGCCGATGCCGTCAACGGAGCCGACGTGTTCTTGGGTCTCTCGGCCGGGGGCGCCCTCAAGCCGGAGATGGTGGCGACCATGGCCGATCGCCCACTGATCCTGGCCATGGCCAACCCCACCCCGGAAATCATGCCGGAGGACGCCAAGGCGGTACGCCCGGATGCGGTGATCGCCACCGGACGCTCGGACTACCCCAACCAGGTCAACAACGTCCTGTGCTTTCCGTTCATCTTCCGGGGCGCCCTGGACTGCGGCGCCACCACCATCAACGAGGAGATGAAACTGGCCACGGTCAAGGCCATCGCCGACATGGCGACCACTACGGTGCCGGAAACGGTGGCGGTGGCCTATGGCGGACAGGCGCTGACCTTCGGCCCGGAGTACATTCTGCCCAAACCCTTCGACCCGCGCCTGATCGACACCATCCCGCCGGCGGTGGCCAAGGCCGCCATGGACAGCGGTGTGGCCGCTCGTCCCATCGCGGACCTGGACGCCTATACCCGCTCGCTGTCACGACTGGTATACCGCTCCGGCAATGTGATGGAACCGGTGTTCGAGCGGGCTGGACAGAATCCACTCCGCTTGCTGTACGCCGAAGGCGAGGACGAGCGCGTCCTCCGCGCCATGGAGGTCTGCGTCAGTCAGCACTATGCCAAACCCGTACTGATCGGCCGCCGTGCGATCATCGAGGCCCGTATC
This sequence comes from Litchfieldella rifensis, assembly GCF_042646605.1. Taxonomy (NCBI): domain Bacteria; kingdom Pseudomonadati; phylum Pseudomonadota; class Gammaproteobacteria; order Oceanospirillales; family Halomonadaceae; genus Litchfieldella; species Litchfieldella rifensis. The sequence continues at coordinate 354,461 of NZ_JBHRUG010000048.1, forward strand.
GAGGAATTGGGCCTGCCGGTGAGGCCCGGCGTCGATTTCGAGCTGATCGACTCGCAGGACTATCCCGGCTATGCCGAACTGGCCAGCGAGTACCACAAGCTGATGGGGCGGCGTGGTGTCCATCCGGAGGCTGCCGAGAAGCGAGTACGGAGCCGGACCACCATCCTGGCCTCGCTGCTGCTGCGCCGGGGCGAGGTTGACGCCATGATCGCCGGTCCGGTGGGCACCTACCACGAGCACCTGGACTCGGTGCTGGACGTCATCGGCCTGCGCGAGGGCGTCAGCACGCCTGCCGCCCTGCAACTGCTGATCCTCGAACGGGCCACCCTGTTCATTGCCGATCCCTTCGTCAATTACGATCCCGATGCCGGTCAGATCGCCGAGATCACCCTGCTGGCCGCGGAGCAGATTCGCCGCTTCGGCATCACTCCTCGCGCCGCCCTGGTCTCCCACTCCAATTTCGGCAGTTCCGACTTCGACAGTGCCGGGAAGATGCGCCAGGCATTGGCGCTGATCCGGGAACGCGCACCGGATCTGGTGGTGGATGGCGAAATGCAAGCCGACTCGGCGCTGTCCACGGGCGTGCGCGGGCGCATCCTGCCCGACTCGCTCCTCGACGGCGAGGCCAATCTGTTGATCATGCCCAATCTGGACGCGGCGAACATCGCCTTTACCGCCCTGAAGGTACTGGGCAACGGCGTGTCCGTGGGGCCCATTCTCCTGGGGGCCGCCAAGCCGGTTCATGTGCTCAACCGCACGGTCACCGCACGGGGTATCGCCAACATGAGCGCCTTCGCCGTGGTCGAGGCACAGACCGATCGATAACGAAAACAACTCCGACCCAACCAAGGGAGACGATCCATGGCCTTCGAAAACTACAACGACTTCGATCCACAGGAAACCCGGGAGTGGCAGGAAGCCGTCGACGTGGTGGTGGAGCGGGTGGGGCCCGAGCGAGCCACCTACCTGCTGCACAAGGCGGTGGAAGAAGCCTACGGGGCCGGCGCCGAGCCGCCGGACACGACCCGCACGCCGTATCTGAACACCATACCGCCCCACAAGGAGGCCAAGCTGCCCGGCGACGCGGCCTTGCTGCAGCGGCTGACCGCCTACCTGCGCTGGAACGCCATGGCCATGGTGGTGCGCGCCAACAAGAAACCCGCCGAACCCGGGGGGCATATCGCCAGCTACCAGTCCTCGGCAGTGATGTACGAGGTGGGCTTCAATTACTTCTGGCAAGCCCCCACCGACAATCATGGCGGAGACATCATCTACGTGCAGGGCCATTGCGCTCCGGGTATCTACGCACGGGCGTTTCTGGAGGGACGGCTCACCGAGGAGCAGATGGAGAACTTCCGTCTGGAAGTGGACGGCAAGGGGCTCTCCTCCTATCCCCACCCCTATCTGATGCCCGACTTCTGGCAGGTCTCCACCGTGTCCATGGGTCTGGCGCCGATCATGGCCATCTATCAGGCCCGGTTCATGAAGTACCTCCACCACCGGGGGCTGGCCGACACTGAAGGGCGCAAGGTCTGGGCGTTTCTGGGTGACGGCGAGATGGACGAGCCCCAGTCCCAGGGTGCCATCGCCCTGGCCAACCGGGAGAAGCTGGACAATCTGATCTTCGTGATCAACTGCAATCTGCAGCGTCTGGACGGTCCTGTGCGTGGCAACAGCAAGATCATCCAGGAACTGGAAGGCAACTTCCGGGGCGCGGGGTGGAACGTCATCAAGTGCCTGTGGGGGTCGGGCTGGGACGAGCTGCTGGCCAAGGACACCAAGGGGCTATTGCGCCAGCGCATGGAGGAATGCATCGACGGCGAGTACCAGAACTTCAAGGTCAAGGGCGGCGGCTACATCCGCGAGCACTTCTTCGGCAAGTATCCGGAACTCAAGGAAATGGTCGCGCACCTGTCGGACGACGACATCTACTACAAGCTGGTCCGCGGTGGCCACGACCCGCAGAAGGTCTACGCGGCCTATCACGCGGCGGTCAACACCAGCGACAAGCCCTCGGTGCTGCTGATGAAGACCGTCAAGGGCTACGGCATGGGCGAGGGCGGCGAGGGTCAGAACATCACCCACCAGAAGAAGAAACTGGGCGAGGATCATCTCAGGTACTTTCACAAGCGCTTCGACCTGCCCTTCAGTGACGAACAGGTCACCAAGGCGGCGTTCTTCAAGCCCCCCGAGGACAGCGCCGAGATGCAGTTCCTGCACGAGCAGCGCAAGGCGCTCGGGGGCTACCTGCCCCAGCGACGGCGCAACGGTGATGTGCTCGAGGCGCCCCCCCTGGACATGTTCAAGCAGGTGCTGGCGGATACCGGCGAGCGCACCATGTCCACCACCATGGCCATGGTGCGCATCATGGTCTCCCTGGCCCGGGACAAGACCCTGGGGCCGCGGCTGACCCCGATCGTCGCCGACGAGTCGCGCACCTTCGGCATGGAGGGCATGTTCCGGCAGATCGGGATCTACGCTCCCGAAGGGCAGAAGTACGTGCCCATGGACGCCGAGGAGATCATGCCCTACCGGGAGGACCAGAAAGGCCAGATCCTGCAGGAAGGCATCAACGAGGACGGGGCCATGTCGTCGTGGATCGCCGTGGCCACGTCGTACAGCAACCACGGGGTCACCATGATCCCGTTCTACGTCTACTACTCCATGTTCGGCTTCCAGCGCATCGGCGACCTGGCCTGGGCGGCCGGTGACATGCTGGCGCGGGGTTTCCTGATCGGTGGCACCTCGGGGCGCACCACCCTGAACGGCGAAGGGCTGCAACACCAGGACGGGCACAGCCAGCTATTCGCCCAGTTCATCCCCAACTGCATGGCCTATGACCCCACCTTCCACTACGAGGTGGCGGTGATCGTGCGCGACGGCCTCAAACGCATGTACGAGGACCAGGAGAACGTCTTCTACTACATCACCACCCTGAACGAGAACTACCACCACCCGGCACTGCCCGACGGGGTCGAAGAGGACATCATCAAGGGCATGTATCGGTTCAGCAAGGCCGAGGGCAAGGGCAAGGGGCCTCGGGTGCAGCTGCTGGGCTGTGGCAGCATCCTCAACGAGGTCATCGCCGCGGTGGACCTGCTGCGCGACGACTGGGGCGTGGCGGCCGACGTCTGGAGTTGCCCGAGCTTCAACGAACTGGCCCGCGACGGCCACGCTGTCAAGCGCTGGAACCGGCTGCATCCCGGGGAGAGTCCGCGCAAGAGCCATGTCGAAGAGTGCCTGGAAGGTACCGAAGGACCGGTCATCGCCTCCACCGACTACATCCGGCTGTTCGCCGAACAGATTCGGCCCTTCGTGCCGCGGCGTTACGAGGTGCTGGGCACCGACGGCTTCGGCCGCTCCGACAGCCGCCGGGCCCTGCGCCGCCACTTCGAGGTGGATCGTCATTACGTCACCCTGGCCGCGCTGCAGGCCCTGGTCGACGAGGGCAAGCTCAAGAGCGGCAAGGTGCGGGACGCCATCGCCAAATACGGCATCGACCCCGAAAAGCCCAACCCCCTGTACGCCTGAGCCGGAGGAGAAGAACAGTGGCCATCCAAGAAATCAAGGTACCGGACATCGGCGACTTCACCGATGTCCCGATCATCGAAATCCACGTCCAGGCCGGCGACAGCGTGCAGGTCGAGGACCCGCTGATCACCGTGGAGTCCGACAAGGCCTCGATGGACGTGCCCGCCCCCCAGGCCGGCACCATCCAGGAGGTCAAGGTCAAGGTCGGTGACACGGTCTCCGAGGGCAGCCCGATACTGCTGCTGGAGAGCGGAGAGGGAGAAAAGACCGCGGCTCCCGCCAGGGAAGAAGCGAAGACACCGCAACCGGCGGCTGCCCCCTCCAGCGCACCGTCGACCGGCCAGATTGCGGATTTCAGCCGGGTTCACGCCAGTCCCTCGGCTCGCCGCGTGGCCCGCGAACTGGAGGTGGATTTGACCCGAGTGCCGCCGACCGGCCTCAAGGGCCGGGTCACCAAGGAGGACATCCAGGCCTTCGCCAAGGGTGGCACCCCGACGGCGGCCACGGCCGGCGCTCCGACCGCCGGGGAGGGCATGGATCTGCTGCCCTGGCCCAAGGTCGACTTCAGCAAGTTCGGTCCGGTGGAGACCCAGCCGCTGTCGCGCATCAAGAAGATCTCCGGCGCCAACCTGCATCGCAACTGGGTGAGGATTCCCCACGTCACCAACCACGACGAGGCCGACATCACCGACCTGGAGGCCTTCCGGGTGCAGTTCAACAAGGCCAACGAGAAGGCGGGTATCAAGGTCAGCATGCTGGCGTTCATGATCAAGGCCGCGGTCGCCTCCTTGAAGCAGTTCCCCGAGTTCAACGCCTCGCTGGACGGCGACCAACTGATCCTCAAGCAGTACTACCACATCGGCTTCGCCGCCGACACGCCCAACGGCCTGGTGGTACCGGTGATCCGCGATGCGGACCAGAAAGGCGTGGTCGAGATCGCCCAGGAAATGGGGGCGCTGGCCAAGCTGGCCCGCGACGGCAAGCTCAAGCCCGACCAGATGCAGGGCGGCTGTTTCACCATCTCCTCGCTCGGCGGGATCGGCGGGCTGTATTTCACGCCCATCATCAATGCCCCCGAAGTGGCCATCATGGGCGTGTGTCGCTCCTTCTGGAAGCAGGTCTCGCCGGACGGCAAGCAGTCGGACTGGCGGTTCATGCTGCCCCTGTCGTTGTCCTGGGATCACCGGGTGATCGACGGCGCCGCCGCGGCCCGTTTCAACGTCCATTTCGCCAACCTGCTCGCCGACATGCGGCGCATCATCATGTGAGGAATCGACGACATGGCCAATGCAATCGAAGTCAAGGTGCCCGATATCGGCGATTTCAAGGACGTCGAGATCATCGAGGTGCTGGTCAAGCCGGGCCAAGCGATCGACATCGAAACCCCGCTGATCACCCTGGAGACCGACAAGGCCTCCATGGACGTGCCGTCCCCGGTGTCGGGCACGGTCGGAGAGCTCAAGGTCAAGGAAGGGGACAAGGTCTCCGAAGGCTCGACCATTCTGCTGCTGGAACCGGCCGAGACCGGCTCCCGGGTGGCCGGCCGCGACCCGCATCCCGCGGTGCATGAAAAAGGGGTTGGCTCAGCGGCGCCCGGTGATGCCGGCGGGGGTTATGGCGGTGGCAGCCTGGAAGAGGTTCGGGTGCCGGACATCGGCGATTTCAAGGACGTCCCGGTGATCGAAGTGCTGGTGCGACCCGGCGATACGATCCGTGCCGAGGACCCGCTGATCACCGTGGAGTCCGACAAGGCCTCCATGGACGTGCCCGCGCCCAAGGCGGGCAAGGTCGCCGAAGTGCTGCTGTCAGTTGGCGACAGGGTCTCGGAAGGCTCGGCGATTCTGGTGCTGGAAGCGGAAGGGGCGGCCCATGCAGCCCCACCCGCTCCCGCCCAGGGTGCGCAGGAGCGGGCAGCTGCCCCTGCGCCTACGGCGGCTAGCTATACCGGCGGCGCCGATCTCGAGTGCGAGATGCTGGTGCTCGGCGCCGGGCCGGGCGGCTACTCGGCCGCCTTCCGGGCCGCCGACCTGGGGATGAAGACCGTGCTGGTGGAGCGCTATGCCAGCCTCGGCGGGGTGTGCCTGAACGTCGGCTGCATCCCCTCCAAGGCGCTGCTGCATGTCGCGGCGGTCACCGACGCGGCCACTGCCATGGCCGATCACGGCATTGCCTTCGGCAAGCCGAAAATCGACCTCGACAAGCTGCGCGGCTGGAAGGAACAGGTCGTCGGCAAGCTCACCGGGGGGCTGGCCGGCATGGCCAAGGCACGCAAGGTCGACGTTGTCCGCGGGGTCGGGACCTTCCTCGACCCGCATCACCTGGAAGTTGCCCTGACCCGCGGCGACGGCCAGGAGCAGACCGGCGACAAGCAGGTGGTGAGGTTCGGCAAGTGCATCATCGCCGCCGGTTCGCAGTCGGTGACACTGCCCTTCATTCCCGACGATCCGCGGGTGGTCGACTCCACCGGCGCCCTGGAACTGACCTCCCTCCCCAAGCGCATGCTGGTCATCGGCGGCGGCATCATCGGCCTGGAGATGGCCACGGTCTACTCCACCCTGGGCACGCGCATCGACGTGGTCGAGATGCTCGACGGGCTGATGACCGGTGCCGACCGCGATCTGGTCAAGGTCTGGGAGAAGGTCAACACGCCGCGCTTCGACAGGGTGATGCTCAAGACCCGGACCACCGCCGTGAAAGCCCAGAAGAACGGCCTCAAGGTCAGCTTCGAGGGCGACAACGCCCCCGCCGAGCCGCAGCTGTATGACATGATCCTGCAATCGGTCGGGCGCAGCCCCAACGGCCACAAGATCGGTGCCGAGAACGCCGGCGTGGCGGTCGACGAACGCGGCTTCATCGCCACCGACAAGCAGATGCGCACCAACGTCGGGCACATCTTCGCCATCGGCGACATCATCGGCCAGCCGATGCTGGCCCACAAGGCGGTCCACGAGGCGCATGTCGCCGCCGAGGCCGCCGCCGGGCACAAGAGCTTCCTCGATGCCCGCCAGATCCCCTCGGTGGCCTACACCGATCCGGAAGTCGCCTGGGCCGGCAAGACCGAGACCGAATGCAAGGCCGAGGGCATCAACTACGGCAAGGCGGTATTCCCCTGGGCAGCCTCCGGTCGGGCCATCGCCAACGGCCGCGACGAAGGTTTCACCAAGTTGATCTTCGACGAGGAGACCCATCGCATCATCGGTGGCGCCATCGTTGGCACCCAGGCGGGGGATCTGATCAGCGAACTGTGCCTGGCCATCGAGATGGGTTGCGACCCGGTCGACATCGGCAAGACCATCCATCCTCACCCGACCCTGGGCGAATCGGTCGGCATGGCCGCCGAGCTGTTCGAAGGGGTGTGCACCGATCTGCCGCCGCAGAAGAAGCGATAGGGAGGATACCAGCGGGCTGCTGATGCCGCCGTGCTCAGGCTACTGCCCGACATCAGCCGTCAACCTGGAACTGCTGACCATCAATGAAGGCAAACAACGGGGGAGGACATAAAAATGGCCGAACAACCTCGCCAGCAAGAAGGGCACGATGATTCATCCGGCGGGCGATCCGCGAAAATGACGTGGGGCCTGCGCGCCTTCGGGTTGATCGTGGCGTTGGTGGTGTGGATCGCCATGGGGTTCTCCGAGGGACTGTCGTCGGACGCGCGCTGGGTCGCGACGATCGCCACCCTGATGGCAATCTGGTGGATGACCGAGGCGATCCCGCTTTCGGCTACGGCTCTTTTGCCGATCGTGTTGATCCCGATGTTGACGGCGCGCACCGTGGGTGAGGCCACGGCGCCCTACGCCAGCTCCATCGTGTTTCTTTTCCTCGGCGGCTTCTTGATTGCCATCGCGATGGAGAAGTGGAACCTTCACCGCCGGATCGCGCTGTTGACGCTCGCTCGGGTCGGGGTCGAGCCCAAGCGGATCGTGCTCGGCATGATGCTCGCCACGGGCTTCCTGTCGATGTGGGTCTCGAACACCGCGACGACGCTGATGATGCTGCCGATCGGGCTGTCCGTGCTCCGTCTGGTGGCGGAGCGTAGCGGCGAGTCCGCGGAAACGGTCGCCCCCGGCCACGACCCCGCAGGCCACGCGCACGACCACCACCGGGCCGGCCACGTGGACTTCATCTTCGACGACAACATCCAGCGGTTCGGTGTTTGCCTGCTCCTCGCGATCGCCTGGTCGGCGAGCATGGGCGGCCTCGGTACCCTACTCGGTAGCCCGCCGAATGCCATTGTCGCCGGCTACGCCGCTGATGAGCTGGGCCGTACCATCGGCTTCCTCGAGTGGATGCTGCTCGGCGTGCCGCTGGGCCTTACCTTCATTCTGGTGGGCTGGGTGCTGATGACCCGTGTGCTCTACCGGTTCAAGGTCGCGGAAATTCCCGGTGGCAAGGAGATGATCGACGGCGAGATCCACAAGCTCGGCCCGTTCAGTCAGGGCGAGAAGATGGTGACAATCGTCTTCTGCTCGGCGGCGTTCCTGTGGGTCGTGCCCGGGCTGCTGGCCAATATCCCGGGGGTGGGTGAGCGGCTGGGGCCGCTCGGTGAGCTCAACGACACCGCCATCGCCGTCGCCGCCGGCATCGCGATGTTCATCCTGCCCGGGAGAGGCCGGAACGAGGCGGTTCTGAACTGGCAGGATGCCGAGGACGGGCTGCCCTGGGGCGTATTGCTGCTGTTCGGCGGTGGTCTGAGCCTCGCCGGCGCGGTGGCAGCGACCGGCCTGGACGGCTGGTTCGGCGAGCAAATTACCGGGTTGCAGGTGTTGCCGATCGTGCTGCTGGTCGCCGCCGTGACCACGATCGTGCTTTTCCTCACGGAGGTGACCAGCAACACGGCGACGGCCGCGACCTTCATCCCCGTCCTAGGGGGCGTCGCGGTCGGCATCGGCGCCGACGCGATGACGCTGCTCATCCCGGCGGCCTTCGCCGCGACCTGCGCCTTCATGCTGCCGGTCGGCACGCCGCCGAACGCTATCGTCTTCGGCACCGGCGCGGTCACCATCGGCCAGATGGCGCGTGGTGGGGTCATTCTCAACGTCATCGGGATCGTCTTGATCACCGCCTTCTGCTATATGCTCGGCGGCTTCGCCCTCGGACTGCAATTCTGATCCCCCGGCGGTGGGCGGTGCCGCGCCGCCATGAACACCGCCTGGCAACGCTCGCACAGTCGCCGATCCACCGACTTTGCCCTAGCCGAAGTGAGGTGTGATAAGCCCTACTCCTCGGTATCCAGTGAAATGGATTGCATATAACGCCAAAGCTGCCGGGCCTGCGGGTTGTTGCTGTCGCACAGCCCAGCGGCAACGCCGGCCTGGTCTTCCTGCGATCGATGCTGGCCGAGTTTGGCCTTGCCGTGGATCTCGTGGATACGAATCCTGAAGCCGACGATGGCGGGAAGCAGTTTGTCCCGCAAGGCATCGCTCAACGTCTCGGGATCGTCGAGTAGTGCGGGTTCGTACTTGGCCAGCGTCTTATCGAGGATCTCGTGCGTGACAGACGAATCGAGCAGTTCGAGCGTGCCCTCGATGTGTACGACCGCGTAGTTCCAGGTCGGCACCGCCGGTTTCTGGGCATACCAGGTGGGAGAGATATAGGCATGGGGGCCGTTGAAGATCGTCAGCACTCTCTGACCGTCCAGGCCTCTCCAATGAGGATTGGCCCGGGCGAGGTGGCCGTACAGAGTGCCATGCTCCCCTTCATTGCGATTCAGCAGGAAGGGCAGATGGGTGGCCTGTAGTCCCTCACTGACGAGGACACCAAAGCTGAATTCTTCGATGAGAGCGAGAGCTTGTTCCTGGCGCATCGCCATGGAGGGTGGAATGTGCGTCATGTCAAAACCTCATGGGTCAAGGTGGAGAGCGCCGTGCGCTGGCGGCCGCGGTCATCGAAGTTGTCCGGTGACAGCCAGCGAGTGAAGGCGTTCTCCCGCGCGGGCCATTCGCGGTCGAGTATCGAGAACCAGGCGGTATCGCGATTGCGCCCAGCCACCACACGATGCTGGCGGAAGATCCCTTCGAAGCGGAAACCCAGTCGCTCGGCGGCGCGCCGCGAGGGAGCATTGAGCGCGTCGCACTTCCATTCGTAGCGCCGGTAGCCGAGCGCGAAGGCATGACGCATCATCAGCATCATCGCCTCGGTGGCGGCTGGGGTGCGCTTGAGGCGCGGCGTGAAGTGCAGGTGGCCGACCTCGATCGAGCCCTGTTCGGGGTCGATACGTAGGTAGGCGGCCACGCCCAGCGCCTGTCCGCTACCATTCTCGACGATGGCATAGAAGCTTGGATCGCGACTGGCCGCACGTCCGACCAGCCAGTCGCGGTATTGGGCGGTATTCTCGAAAGGGCGACCGCCCAGGTAGGTCCAACGTTCCTCCAGGCCCTCGCCGGGCGTAGCGCTCGGTTCGAGAAAGGCCGCATGCAGGTCGTTGGCGTGGCGGTCGACGTCGAGCGGCTCGACCCGTACCAGACGTCCCGACAGGGGCTCGGGTTCGGGGAAGACGGCGCCTCGCCAGTCCGCTACCTGCTTGCCAACGGGTTGGCCGTAGGCGTTCGTTTCCGTCATGGGGAACACTCCTCGAGGACCTTGCCGTCCACCGTCAGCGCATAGTGATGGAACACCGTATCTCGCCGCCAGCCCAGCGACTCGTACAACCGTTGGGCGGCATGATTCTCGATCTGGGTGGCCAGCTTCAGCTGCCTGACCCCGTTGTCCAGAGCCAGGTCGCGGGCGGCGGTCATCAGTGCCCGGCCAATGCCACGTTGGCGCGCGTGGGACGCAACGAAAAGGTCGTTGAGCAGCCATAACGGGGCCAGGCGTACGGTGGAGAAAAGCGGATAGAGCTGCACGAAACCCAGCAGATCACTCCCTTCGTCCTCGTAGACCAGCAGATGGGAGTCGCCCAACCCCAGGCGACGTGCCAGGAAATGGCGCGCGCCGGCGGGGTCCGAAGGTTGGCCGTAGAACACTCGGTAGCCGTCGAGCAGTTCACCGAGGGCTTCGATATCGCTCAGCTTGGCATGACGCACTGACATGGGAAGGTCCTCCTGGGGGGGGTGACACCCGCCCAGTTTGGCGGCATATTGGTTCCTGGATAAGAGCCAATTCCTGGAGAAATCATGGAACCGGTTATGAGCGTCGAGGTGGACTGGACGATCGAAGCGCTGGGGCTCGAGCTGGCCAAGCCGTCGTCGGCGCCACTTGCGCAACGTGTTTACCGAACCCTGCGCAACTGGATACAGGAGGGACGCCTGGTCAGTGGTCAGCGGCTGCCGTCCTCGCGCCGCCTGGCTCGCGAACTGGGCCTGGGTCGCAATACCGTGTTGGCCGCCGTCGACCAATTGATCGCTGAAGGGTTCCTGGAGAGCCGCCCCGGTGCCGGCACCTTCATCGCGGATGTGGCGTTCGAGGCCGTGGCGAGTCAGTGTCGCGAGACGAGTCCAGCAGCCGGCCAGGCTGAAGTGGGTGAGGCCGAGCTATCAACGCGCGGTATACAGCTGCTTGAATTCTGCGCCACCCTCGACGATCGCTTCGGCGCCTTCGCGCCCGGTGTGCCGGCGCTGGACCGCTTTCCCCACGAGCTCTGGCAACGCCTGTTGCGCCGCCATCTGCACACGGCTCCCACCCAATGGCTGGATTACCAGGCCCAGGGTGGGGTGCCGGCGCTGCGCGAGGCGCTGTGCGATTATCTGCGGCTATCGCGTTCGGTGCTTTGTCGGCCCGAGCAAGTCCTGATCGTTCAGGGTGCCCAGCATGGGTTCGAGCTGCTGGCGCGGATGCTCGGCGATGTCGGTGACCGGGTCTGGGTCGAGGAACCTGGCTACAGCGGTGCCCAGGCCTGTTTCAGTGCGGCAGGCTTCGAAGTGGAACCGGTTCCGGTGGATGCCGAGGGCATGAGCGTCGAGAGCGTCCCCGCCGGAGGGGCGTCGCCCAGGTTGATCCATGTCACGCCCTCTCACCAGTATCCCAGCGGTGTTACGATGAGTCTGGAACGGCGTCTGGCGTTGATAGAAGCTGCCGAGCGACACCGCGCCTGGATCGTCGAGGATGACTACGACAGTGAATTCCGCTATGGCCAACGCCCCATCGCCGCCTTGCAAGGGCTGGTCGACGGGGCTCGTGTCATCTATGTCGGCACCTTCAGCAAGGTGCTCTATCCGGGGCTGCGGTTAGGCTATCTGGTGCTGCCCGAGCCTTTGGTAGCGCCTTTCCGACGCGCCAATGCTCGCCTGCATCGCGAAGGGCAGTATCCGGTACAGGCGGCACTGGCCGAGTTCATCGCCCAAGGGCATTTCTCGCGCCATGTGCGGCGCATGCGGGATTGCTATCGCCAGCGACAGTCTCGATTGCGCGAGGCTCTGGCGCCGGCAGTAGCACGTGGCCTGACGCTTTCCGAGGGTCAGGCTGGCATGCATCTGGTAGCTTGGCTCGACGACCTGAAAACCGAGAGGACATTGGTGGCCCACGCCGCCGAGCAGGACGTCACGCTCTCACCGCTCTCGCGTTATTACCTGCGTCAACCGGGCCGCCCCGGCTTGGTACTGGGCTATGCCGGAGCGCGTGAAGACGAGATCGAGCGTGCCGGACGCTGGTTGGCGCGCGAATGGCTGGCACTGGAAGGGGAGCCCTGACTCGTTCAGCCGCGAATCAACACGGCATCGGGCGGGACTCGATACTCCTATTCCATGGAGGAGGTTAAGCCCGACCCATAAGGCCTCGCCGACAAGACGACGTCAATCGTTCCGAGGGGTGGGCCGCCGCGCCATCAGCGTGATCTCGACCCGGCTGTCGCCGAACAGCTTGGGGGATTCGGTGCAGGTGCGGGCGGGGTAGCGATCCTCCTCGAAGAATTCGACATAGGCTGCATTCATGATATCGATCTCGTCCAGGTCGGCCAGGTGCACGTCGACACGTACCACGTCATCGAGGCGGCAGTCCGCTGCCTCCAGTAGGCGTTGGAGTTGGCGCATTATCCAACGGGTTTCCTCGCCGACATCGCCGATCACGGTCTCGCCGCCCTGGATATCGGCTGCCGCCAGCCCGGAAGCGAACACATAGTCGTCATCCAGCACCAAGTGGCTACCGGGGAAGGCCGGGGCGGGCAGGGTGGGGTCGTTGCGATAATCTGGCATACAGACGTTCTCCTGCTTGTGCGATACCCGTTAGTGTAGTCGCTGCCGATCGCGCTCATTGCATGCCAGGAGCTTACGTGGAGAGCGGAAAGAGATATCGCGGTACCCACCATAGGAATACGGCCATGCCCAACAGCTCCACCAGCGATTGCATCACGATGACCACCGCGGTCAGTTCGAAGGCGGTGGGGAGGGCCAGGGCGATGGGCAGTACCACGAACGAGTTGCGGGTGCCGAAGCTGAAGGCCAGCACCCGTGCCTGTGTCGTCGGTAATCGAAACGCCCCCGCGAGCACACGGGCCAGCAGAGCGGCAAGCAGCAGGAAAGCGATGAACAGCGGCGCCACCCAGGCCAGCCAGTGAGCGGAGTCGACCACGGTATTGACCTGCGACACGGCAATCAGCAGGACTACCACGGCCAACAGCGGCACGGGAAACCAGCCAAGGGCATCCAGCAGGCGCATTGCCGGCGTGTGCCGTGCGCTCCAGGCCTGGGTCAGGCCGGCGGCCAGCAACGGCAACAGGATCAGGCTGACGAAGGCCAGCAGTAGCTCACGGCTGGCGAGGCCAATGGTCAGGTCGCGCTCGAAGAACAGCCACAGATAGAAGGGCAGCAGCAGGAGCTGCAACAGCAGGCTCAGCGGCGCAAAGGCGATGGCATGACGGCCATCGCCACCACCGAGTTGCGTGAAGGCGATGAACCAGTCGGTGCAGGGTACCAGCAACACCAGCAGGATACCCAGGCGGATAGCGGGATCCTGCGGGGCCAATTGCACCAGCCCCCACACCACGACGGGCAGGATCACGAAGTTGCCGAGCACCGCGGCGATGAGGAAGCGGCGATCGCCCAGCGCCTCGGGGAGCCTGGCCAAGGGGATCTGCGTGAAAGTGGCATACAGCAGCAGGCCCAGGATCGGCCACAGTAGCGGCTCGCTGAAGGGGCGTGCCTCGGGCAGCAGGGCGCCGCCGACGAGGCCGAAGAGTATCGCCAGCAGGTAGATCGCTACCTGGTAACGCTCCAGCGACTGGCGGGTCATGTGCCCCTGCCCTGCGGAAGGCTCAGGCGGTCGAGGCGCAACCGCTCGCGCTCGTCGAACATCCGTCGGCTGCCTGCGGCGACGGCGGCCAGGGTGCCGAAGCCGGTGCCCACGGTGATAGTGAACATCACCAGGATCTGGTATTTCACCGCCACGGAGGGTGGGCTACCGGCGAGGATCTGGCCGGTCATCATGCCCGGCAGGCTGACCACCCCGGCTGCCGCCATGGCGTTGATGGTCGGGATCATGCCGCTGCGCATGGCCTCGCGGCGGATGTCGCCGACCGCCTCGCGCCAGCTCTGCCCCAGCATCAGGCGGTTGTCGATCACTGCGCGTTGCTGCCAGACGGTGTCGGTGAGACGGTCCAGGGACAGCGCCACGCCGTTCATGGTGTTGCCGAGCATCATGCCCAGCAGCGGGATGGCATATTGCGGGGTGTACCAGGGGTCGGGACCGATGATCGCGGTCAGCGTCAGCACCGTGACGGTGAAGGACGACAGGAACATCGACAGGGTGCCGATGCCGAAGGCCCAGCCGCCGAGCAGGCGACGCTTCTGGCGGGCCATCACCTCGCGGCCGGCGATCAACAGCATGGCCAGTGCCATCAGCGCTACCCAGTGAAGGCGGGAGGCCGCAAACAGTGCCTCCAGTACCAGGCCGATCAACGCCAGTTGGAGCACGGTGCGGGTGGCGGCGATCAACAGGCTTCGGCCGACTTCCAGGCGGGCCAGATGAGTACAGCCGGCCAGCGCCACCACCATCAGTGCGGTGAGACCCAGTTGCCACCAGGCCAGATCGATCACTTTCATGTGATGGCCTCCAGATGCGTGTCACGGATACGGTAGTGGCGGTCGCCGACGCGGTCGATCTGTCGGGTATCGTGGGCGACCCACAGCACCGGCAAGTCATGGCGTTTGGCTTGCTTGCACAGCCAGGCCTCGCAGCGCTGGGTCGCGGCATCATCGAGATTGGCGGTGGGCTCGTCCAGCAGCAGCGCGTGGGGCGAGCGGGACAGCGCACGCAGCAAGGCAAGTCGTTGCTTCTCGCCTGACGATAGTCGTCCCACTTGCCAGTCGAGCGTCGTTTCCTCGAACCCCAGCGCGGCCAAGTCGTCGTATGCAGGCTCACCAAAGTGTTCACCGACGCGCTCCGACCACCACTGGCTCTCCGACGGCACCAGCATGACCAGGCCTCGCCACTGGTGGCCCTTGATCCGCGACTGCCGACGATCGCCCAGCCAGACTTCGCCGCCATGCGGCTCCAGGTCGGCGATGGCGCGCAGCAAGCGACTCTTGCCGGAACCGCTGGGGCCCGACAGGCACACGATCTCGCCCGGAGCGATGGTGAGGGAGACGCTATCGAGGGCGCCGATGGAAACCTGGTCGAGTCGCAGGGTGGTGTTCAAGTCGCCACCTCATGTGCGGGGCGTGGTTGGTCGTCCAGCATATATCGGATGATCATGATCTATAAACGCTCCACCTCCTGTGGCACCGGTCGGCAGACTCCTGGTGGTCTAGCATAAGGGAGAGCAGGAGGGAGGATGGATATGCCCCAGGCCGTTTTGCTCGATATCAGTGGCGTCCTTCACGAGGATGCCGTCCCGCTGCCCGGCGCCGTGGAGGCGGTGCAGCGATTGCAGGCTTCCGATATGGCCCTGCGTTTCGTGACCAATACGTCGCGCAAGACCGCAGCCACCGTCTATGCGGAATTGCTGGAGATGGGGTTTGCCGTGGAGCGTCAGCAGATTTTCACCGCACCGGGGGCTGTGAA
The DNA here is from genome assembly GCF_042646605.1 of Litchfieldella rifensis. NCBI lineage: Bacteria > Pseudomonadati > Pseudomonadota > Gammaproteobacteria > Oceanospirillales > Halomonadaceae > Litchfieldella > Litchfieldella rifensis. The sequence continues at coordinate 369,926 of NZ_JBHRUG010000048.1, forward strand.
GGGCTACCTTCAACAGCATCGCCTGCGGCCCTATCTGTTGATCCACGACAACCTCATCCCGGAATTCGAGGAGCTCGACCGGCACGATCCCAACGCGGTGGTAGTATGCGATGCCGAGCGGCGTTTCGACTATGCGCATCTGGATGACGCTTTCCAGTTGCTGCAGGACGGGGCCCCTCTGCTCGCCGTGGGGACCAACCGTTACTTCCGTCGCCAGGGTCGCCTGCATCTGGATGCCGGCCCCTTCGTCAAGGCTCTGGAGTACGCGGCCGATACCCGGGCGATTATCCTCGGCAAACCCGCGGGCGACTTCTTTCGCGCCGTACTGGAGGATGTGGGGGTAGAGGCGGCCGACGCCCTGATGGTCGGCGATGACGCCGAGGCGGATGTTGCCGCCGCCATGGCGGCAGGGCTGCAGGGCTGTCTGGTCAAGAGTGGCAAGTATCGGGAAGGGGATGAGAACCGGGCACCCGGAGCAAGAGCTGCCACCAGCCTGGCAGAACTGGTTGCGACTCTCTCCTAAGTCTCTCGTCAGGATCCCGGCGTCCCACGACCCGCCAGCTCGTCGAGAAGCCATTCGCGAAAAGCGGCCACTTTCTCACTCAGCGGCTGCATCTGTGAGTACCGTTGGACCAGGCCTGATGAGCGGCGCTCAAGTACTTTCTATTATCGTATACAGTTATGTCGACTATAAGTTGCAATAGTGTTGTGTTTATATCAGCCTGTTTTTGTATACACAAAAACAGCCAACACTAGGTCCTCATGCGCGAAACTCACAACACCCCATCCGTCTTCGACTTCCACGGCAAGCCGCCGCTAAGCAAGGCCGTGCCCCTCTCGCTACAGCACATCCTGGCCATGATCATGGGAACGGTGACCGTGCCGATCATCGTGGTTGGGGCAGTAGGCGCCTCCTCGGCCGAGATGATGACCCTGATCCAGATCTCGCTGATGGCCTCCGGGATCTCCACCCTGATCCAGCTCTATGGCCTGCGCCGCATCGGGGCGCGTCTGCCCACGATCTTCGGCGTCGGATTCGCCTATGTGCCGACGCTGACCGCCGTGGGGGCGCAGTATGGCCTTAGTGGCATCCTCGGGGCCCAATTGGTGGGAGGCATCACCATGATGCTGGTCGGGCTCTACATCCAGCGCATCCGTCACCTCTTTCCTCCGGTGGTGGCGGGCACCGTGGTGCTGGTGATCGGCCTGTCGCTATACGACATCGCCATCAATTACATGGCCGGTGGCGTCAGCAGTGCCGATTACGGTGAGCCGTCCCACTGGCTCGTGGCCCTGGTCACCCTGGGTGTGGTGCTGCTCATCTCCCAGTTCGCGCGTGGGTTCCTCAAGCTGGCGGCCATCATCTGCGGCATTGCGGTGGGCTATGGGCTGTCCTTGTCCCTTGGCATGGTGGACTTCGACCCCGTGCGCGAGGCCCCCTGGTTCACGGCGCCGCGTCTGATGCCCTTCGAATTGGAGTTTCACACCGCGGCGATCATTTCCATGGTGATCATCTGTGTGATCAACTCCGTGCAGACCATCGGCGATCTTTCGGCGACCTCGGTCGGTGGCATGAACCGGGAACTGAACACCCGGGAGTTGTCCGGCGGCTTGCTGGGCAATGGGGCCTGCACCGCCGTCGGGTCGTTGTTCGGGGCGCTACCGACGTCCTCCTATAGCCAGAATGTCGGCATCGTGGCCATGACCAAGGTGGTCAGTCGCTATGTGCTGGCACTGGCCGCGGTGTTCATGCTCGTCGCCGGTCTGATTCCCAAGTTCGGTGCGGTGATGACTACCATTCCCTATCCGGTGCTGGGGGGCGCCACGGTCATCGTGTTCGGCATGATCACCATGACCGGCATTCAACTGCTCACCAAGGACGAGATGTCGTCGCGCAACATGACCATTGCCAGCCTGTCATTGGCGTTGAGTCTCGGCATCTACGCCGCCCCCGAATCCATCTCACGGTTCCCCGAATGGGTCCAACTGGTGGTAGGCGGTTCGCCGATCGTCGTCGCTGCCTTTACCGCTTTCATTCTCAACCTGGTGCTGCCGCGTGTGACGCTGGCTGACGAAGCCACGGAGCGGGAATCGATGGCGGAAAAGATGAACGAAGACACATCGGCTCTGGAGTCTGAACGTCACCTGTCTTGAATGCCTGCCACCCAGCGTTCAAGGACGCCATCTCGCGGGGTGCTCCGCCTTGAGCACCCCGTGTTCGTCCCAGTCGTCCCAGCCGGTGAAGGGGATCGGCGTTTCGTCTTCCAGACTTTCCAGCCGCCGTGCCCAGTTGGCCTTGTCAGCCTCGAGTTGAGCCCGGAAGCTCTCTTCCTCTTGGTAGTTGAGCCCGCCGCCTTGCACACCATAAGTGATATGTGGCGCTATCACGTCCATGCCCAGGTAGTAGAGCGAGCAATGGATCGGCCACATCAGCGACACGATATGGCCGCTGCGCCCATGCAGTGAGAAGGTCGGCTCCGGTGCGCCGGTGGTCACCGAGCAGATTACCCGCTTGCCGGGGAAGCGGCCGCGATCGTAGCGCATGCTTCCGCTGTAGATTCCGCCATAGACGAAGATCCGGTCGAACCACCCCTTTAGCATGGCGGGCTGGGCATGCCACCACAGGGGAAACTGCAGGATCACCAGGTCCGCCCGCTCCAGGCGCGCGATTTCGCGCTGTACATCGGCGGGGAGGGTGCCGGAGTCGAAGGCGTGTCGTTGTTCCGTCAGCGGCGCGAAAGTGTCGGCGTTGGCTCTCTCGGAAAAATGCCTCGGGTGCTCCACCGGGTCGAAACCTTCGGCGTAGAGATCGGATATCTCCACCTGGTGGCCAAGCCGTTGCAGGGTTTCCACCGCCACGTCTTTCAGGGCGCCGTTGAAGGAGAGCGGCTCGGGGTGGCAATAGACGATCAGGATATCCATGTCGGGGCCTCGCGTGGTTTCTGTGATGGACACTCAGGCTAGACTTTGCAACAAAGAACCGACATTCCCCATCAGCAACAACGAGCTTTGCATGAATGAACAGAAGATCCAGTGGGAAGACCTCCGGGTAGTCCTGGCCATCGCCGAGACCGGCTCGCTGTCGGGAGCGGGGCGCAAGCTCGACCTGAGTCATGCCACGGTATTCCGCCGCCTGGGCGACATCGAGCGACGCCTGGGGGTCAGCCTGTTCGAGCGCTCGCGTCGCGGCTACGCGCCGACGCCGGCGGGGGAGGACCTGGCCGCTACCGCCGGGCGCATCGAGGTCGAAGTGCTGGGTGCCGAGCGTCGCGTGGTGGGGCGCGATCTCAAGCTATCGGGGACGGTACGGGTCACGACCACGGATACCCTGCTGATGGGGCTGTTGTCATCGATTTTCGCCGACTTCCGCCACGCCCATCCGGAGATCGTGCTGGAAGTCGCCGTGTCCAATCAGCTATTCAATCTCTCCAAGCGTGATGCCGACATCGCGGTCCGACCCTCGGCGGCGCCCCCCGAGATGCTGGTCGGCCGGCGAATCGGGCAAATCACCCAAGCGGTCTATGGCCATGCCGGCCGCCATGGCTCGCGGACTATGGTGCCCGATCTTGCCAGTGCCGACTGGGTGGGGCCGGATGCGCATCTTGGCTATGCGGCGCTGGAAACCTGGATGGCGGACGCCGGCGTGGACGCCCGCTGCCATTATCGGGTGGATAGCATGCTCGGCCTGTACCAGGCAGTGCGTGACGGCATGGGGCTGGCGGTGTTGCCCTGCTACCTCGCCGATGCCGACGAGGCGCTGGTGCGGGTCAACGCCCCCCTCCCGGAGCTTGCCACCGATCTGTGGCTACTGACCCATCCCGACCTGCGGCGGGTCGCCCGCATTCGCGCCTTCATGGATTTCGTCGCCGAGGGGGTCAGGGTACGGGATGACATTCGGTAACGTCAGGGGGTAGATTGGGAAAGCTGGATTTCAACACGCCATCCGGAGATGAGCCTTGGCTGTCTGTGTAAGTAATGACCACATCGTCTCGTTTGATGACGAGCAACTCGTGCTCGTCGACAGCGACGATCGCGAGATTGGCTTTTGCTCTAAATCCGAGGTGCACAAGGGTGAGGGCCAGCTACATCGGGCGTTTTCACTCTTCGTGTTCAATTCATCGGGGGAGCTCATTATCCAGAAGCGTGCGGCGAACAAGCAGCTATGGCCGGGTTACTGGTCAAACACTTGCTGCAGCCACCCTCGTCGTGGAGAAAGCATGGATGTGGCCATACAGCGGCGCTTGCGCGAGGAGATCGGCATTCACGCCTCGTTGACGTTCTTGTTCAAATTCCAGTACCAGGCAAGGTTCGGCGTTGTCGGGGCCGAGAATGAACTGTGCTGGGTATATGTCGGTTGCAGTGATGATGTACCCCATGCCAATGTCAGCGAAGTGTCCGGAATCCGGTATCTGGCACCGAGGAAGTTGGATAAGGAAATGAACGATGATCCGGACAAGTTTTCGCCCTGGTTCAAGTTGGAATGGATGCGAATAAGGCGCGATTACCCTGACCTGATGGCAGGCGGGAAATAAATCATGCTCTTACAAAGAAGTCGCTGAGAGCATTTCTCAGCGACCGGCTGTCAGAGGCATACCGTCCTATTCCTCGACTTCCCAGGCGGGATTCCAGGCCACTTCCCATAAGTGCCCGTCGGGGTCCTGGAAATAGCCGGCATAGCCGCCCCAGAAGGTCTCGTGAGCGGGCTTGGTGATCGTGGCACCGGCACTCTTCGCCTGTTCCATCACATCATCGACGTCTTCCCGGGAAGTGACGTTGTGCGCCAAGGTGAACTCGGTCGCGCTCGCTGCGCCCATTGGCAGATCCGCATCATTGGCGATACAACGGCGCGGCCATAGCCCCAGCTTCAGGCCTCCTTGCAGGTCGAAGAAGGCCACGGCGCCATCACCTTCCTCGAACTCCTCGCCGACGATACCTTGCGATTCCAGGCCGAGACCATCGCGATAGAAGCGCAGCGCGCGTTCCAGATCGTCGACCCCCAGCGTGATAAGCGTGAGACGTGGTTGCATGGGTACTCTTCTTCGCGGTTGGGGAGGTGGTATTTCAAGATAGATCAAATTGCCGCATGGCGTAGCGGCTGGAGCAAGCCGTCGACTCGCTTATCGGGTTACGAGAACCTACCGGTGTAGCGACAGGAGTTCTCCTTCGACATCATGTCCCTACCATGGTCGCGTGGAGAACAGCGGTTCACGTATCGTACTCATCGTGACGGCGGTTCCAGATGTATGGCGCCGTCTGGGGCCAGCCCTCGGGCGAGTCCTCCCAAGTCTCCTGGCGACCGTACGGGGTCAGGTCCAGATAGGTCCAGTGGCTGCCCAGGTATTCGACGCCGCGCTTCCCGGTGAAATACGTCCTGTAGATATCGTTACCGTTGCGCAGGAAAACGCTCACGCCATGCTTCTCTCCGCGGTCGGCGGCAGGGTCGTTCCTGTCGCCTATCGTGACGCCCATGTCGAGGTTGAAGTCGCTGCCGTTTGAGGAATACCAGGGTAGATGCCTCCATCCCATGCGTGCCTTGTAGCGTTCCAGCTTGGCCAGTGGGGCACGCGATACCATGACAAACGACGTATTGCGAGCATGCAGGTGGGCGGGGTGGGTCATGGCATCGGCGACCCAGGAGCAGCCGTCGCAACCGGCTTCCCAGTCGGGTCCGAACATGAAGTGATAAACGATCAATTGCCGGCGCCCTTCGAAAAGATCGAGTAGGGTCACCGCGCCTGATGGCCCTTCGAAGACGTACGCCTTCTCCACCTTCACCATCGGTAGCCGACGGCGTTCCGCGTTCAATCTGTCATGAGCGCGGGTCAGCGCCTTCTCCTTGGCGATCTGTTGATCTAGTGCGGCCTGCCACTCATCCATCGAGACGATAGGGGGCAGGGGATTGCGAGAATTGTTCACTGCGGATTTCTCCGGAATAAGCGAGTCGGTATTCAGCTTTGCGAAAGTCACGTTTCAGGCCAGATTGAGTTGCCACGAAACGCCAAAGCGGTCGTTGACCCAGCCGAACCTGGTGCTGAAGCCGTAGTCGTCGAGTGGCATCAACACTTCACCATCCGCCGACAATCGTTCGAAAGCCTCGTCCAGTTCGGACTCGCTCTCGCACTCGACGAACAGCGACATCGATGGGGTAAACGTGAAGTCGTGTCTCACCGGACTGTCGATGCACAGGAACTGCCGGCCGCTCAGGGTGAACTCGGCGAGCTTGACGCTGCCTTCCGCTCCTGGCTCGTCAGGGCCATAACGTTCCATTTGGATGATCTCGGAGTCGGCGAATAGGGAGACATAGAACGTCATGGCCTCCTCGGCGACCCCATCGAACATCAGGTGCGTCGTGACGTGATGTGCCATCGGTAGTCCTCCTCCATTCGTTCGAACAACGGCCAGAAGGGCGGTGGTGTGCGGCCCTCCAATACCTCGACCAGAATGGCGAGATGGGTGTGCCAACCTCCGGCCACGTCGACCAGGGTATCGATGTCGCCCAGCCGGCGATGGGTCAGTACCAGTCGCACAAGGTCGCCTTCCTTGCTGAGCTCGAAGGTCACCTCGGAAGGGGCTTCGTTGCCGCCACCCCAACTCAGGGCCAGTAGATGGGGTGGTTCGTAACGCAGGATTTCGTGCTGAGTGGTACAGCCGTCCTCGAACTCGCGAAAGCGCTCCGGTGCGGGGGCCTGGTGCGGTGACAGGCTGGCATGGTCGAAATGCAGGGCGAAGGTACTACCCGGTCGAGGCTCCATGTCGCCGGCAGCAAGCCATTGGGCTCGCTTGTCGGATTCGGTGAGATAGGCCCAGACCCGCTCGATGGGGCCGGGCAGCAGGCGCTCGAAACGGATTGAAGTCGAGTCGAGCAGTTGACCATGTTCATCGCTCTCCATGATTGCCCCCTTTATTTTTCATGGCTTTGACTGGCATCTTCAGCCCTTAGGGCATCCTCCAGGGCATCCAGGCGCTTGCTCCAGCAGCTTTCGTAGAAGCGTAGCCATTCATCTGCCGCGGCAAGCGGGTCTGGATTGAGTTGGCAAAAATGAGCTCGACCCTCCACACGGCGATGGATCAGGCCTGCCTGTTCCAGCACGCGCACATGCTTGGACACCGCCGCGAACGACATCGAGAAGGGCGAGGCCAACTCGCCGATCTTGCGCTCGCCTGAGGTGAGGCTCTTGAGCATTGCCCTTCGGGTCGGGTCGGCCAGGGCGTGGAAGATCCGGTCCAGGACCATCGTCTGTTGTTCAACCATATGGTTTAGATAGAAGAGGGAAGATAGTCTGTCAACCGTTCGGTTGAATATTGGTTTGGGGTCATTTCGACCCCGATAAGGGGTAGCATCGGTGTGAGGATACCGACCGGGACAACACGATGATCCGACTCCATCACAGTGTCAGCGCGCGTTCCTTTCGTCCCCTATGGATGTTCGAGGAGTTGGGGCTGCCCTACGAACTGGTGATGCACCCTTTCCCGCCCCGAGTGCACGACGAAGCCTTCCTGGAGATCAATCCACTGGGTACGGTGCCGGCCCTGTTCGATGGCGAGGTGCGCATGACCGAGTCCTCGGCCATCTGCCAGTACCTCGCCTCGCGCCATCCCGAGGCTGGCCTGGAGGTGGGCCCTGATGAGCCGGCCTACGCCGACTATCTCAACTTCCTGCACTTCGGCGAGGCCACCCTGACCGTCCCCCAGACCCTGGTACTGCGCTACGGACACTTCGAGCCGCCCGAGCGTCGACAGCCTCAGGTGGTGGAGGACTACGCCCGCTGGTTCCTCTCCCGGCTGCGTACCCTGGAACCGCGGCTGGCAAGCGAGCCCTTCATCTGCGCCGGCCGCTTCACCGCCGCCGACGTCTCGGTGGGCTATGCGCTGATGCTGGCGAGCCATATCGGCCTGAGTGAGCGCTTCAAGCCCGCCGCGGCCGACTACTGGCGGCGCCTGCAGGGGCGGGAGGCCTTCCAGCGCGCCCTGACCGCCCAGCATGACGCGGCCTTGGAACAAGGCGTCTCGCCGAAACCGGCGATGGAGATAGGGTAAAGCGTAGAGTGGCTTGGAGGGGGAGAAGCAGGCTATCCGGGGTGGCTTTACCGATTCCGGATCAGATCGCATGCCCAGGGCAGCGCTTCCGGGTATTCGTCGCCGTCCAGAATGAACTCCTGGCCCCGCGCCGCCGCAGTCAATTCCGTGTGATCGGTGTGCTGCCGCCAGCGCTGCCGGTTGGCGTGATAGGTCAGGGGCGTGCGGCCATCGACCGGATAGCACCAGCTGGGAAGCCGCCAGGTGGAAGTCTTGGTTGCGTGGGGCGCGGTCAGCTGCCGGCTCGGCGAGAAATGGGGGAAGACACCGGCGCCCGGCAGCGTTTCGTTCAGCCCGTCGATGCGTAGCTGGCGGCTCGCCAGGTAGAGCACGTTGTTGGGATCGCCCTGCCGCTGAAAGTGAGGGTGATAGGCTGCCCAGTCATGGTCGCCGGATTGAGCCTCGTCCACTGCCAACATCTCTGCCACCTGCATCCAGCCCCAGATGACGTGGCAGGGTCGGGCGTCAGGTGTCCAGCGCCAGCTGCCATGGTGATGTTCGACACGCCGGAAGCGCCCGAAGAACAGGAAGAGATCCCCCGGGCCGACCCGGTGGTTGCGCAGGTGCCCCTGGGCCTGTCCGATCTGGCCGAAGATCGGTCGCCAGCCCGGCTTCCGGAGTAGCATGTTGCCTGTCAGGTCGGGATCGAGGTGAGCGCGATCGTCGGGCGCCACCTTGCCCTTGGTGAGCTGGTTGACCAGATCGCCAAGCGAGCTCCCATCATAGGTGATATCGCGGTAGCGGATACCCGATTTCCCGTCTGGAATGGGCAGGGCAAGCATGCGGCCATCGGCAAAGATGGGGCTGGGCACGCCCCCGGCGGAGGAGTCGAAGCCCTTGCGGCTAAGGATCAGTTTCATCCCGTTTCCTGTGGCCGTACCTAACGAATATTAGAATCAGTTTAGTCGCCAGCCGCATCGAGCTGCTGGGCTCTCAACCAGGCAATCTCCTCCGCCCAGATCGCCGGCTCGATGGTCTCCAGCACCATGGGAATATCGTCGATGCGCGGGTCGCGCATGATGGTGGTAAAGGCGTCGAGGCCGATATTGCCTTGACCCAGGCTGTGGTGGCGGTCGACGCGGCTGGCGAACCCGCTCTTGGCGTCGTTGAGGTGCATCCCCTGCAGATAGCCGAAACCGACCACGTTATCGAATTCGTTCAGTGTGGCGATACAGGCCTCCGGCGTACGCAGATCGTAGCCAGCGGCAAAGGCGTGGCAGGTATCGATACACACCCCGACCCGTGACTTGTCGTCGACCTGCTCGATGATCTCGGCCAGGTGCTCGAAGCGCCAGCCCAGGTTACTGCCCTGGCCAGCGGTATTCTCGATCACCGCCGTGACGCCCTGGGTGCGCGAGAGGACTTCGTTGATGGAATCGGCGATGCGGGTCAGGCACTCGCTTTCGCTGATCTTGTTCAGGTGGCTGCCGGGGTGGAAGTTGAGCAGGGTGAGGCCCAACTGCTCGCAGCGTTGCATCTCGTCGAGAAAAGCCTCCCGTGATTTCTGCAGCCCCGCAGCATCCGGATGGCCGAGATTGATCAGGTAGCTGTCGTGGGGAAGGATTTGCCCCGGTGCGAAGCCATGCTTCTGGCAGGTGTTGCGGAAGGCCGCGATGATGTCATCCGTCAGCGGCTTGGCGCGCCACTGACGCTGATTCTTGGTGAACAGCGCGAGAGCGTCGGCCCCGAGTTCGACAGCGCGCAACACGGCCTGATCGGGGCCGCCGGCGGCACTGACATGGGCTCCGAGATATTTCATGGAGACGCTCCTCCAATCACGTTCACACACTGCCTTGAGGTCTGCCAGGCATTTTCGGCATCACGCTAGCCTAGCGTCATCACATGGCCGATGCACCAGTCTCGAGGCTAGATCTTCCAGGGCAACGGTGGTGGTAGCAGCCGCCCCGGTACTGGGGAATCAATTGTTCAGCGGTTCCCAAAGCGATAGAGCAGGAAACGGCCGAGCCTTCGGAAGGCGGGAACGGATTGGCACCAGAGGATCGTCAGGCGAGTGGGCCATGTCATTCTGGCGATCTGTGCTGGATCGTCTAGCCCGGAGAGTTCTTTGACGAGTTTGAGCTTGGGAACCTGGCGCTCGAGCTCGCGCGGATCGTCTATACCCCAGTGCAGGGAAGCCCCGGCTACTCTGATCGGTGGAGCGAGCCTGAGAAGACTGATGGCGAGCCGGCTGTAGCCGTCGAACGCCAGTTCTCCACTCGGGAAATAGGCGGTGAGCGTATCGAGCAGCCGGAGCACTTCGTGTTTGCGCAGATAAGGGAGGAGCCCTTCGGCGATCACCATCACGGGGTGCTCCGACGGCACATCGCTCAACCACCCCGAATCCATGACGGATGCTCCGATCAGGCGGCACCCATCGCGTTCCGGGTACAAGCGGCGGCGCAGAGCGATCACCTCCGGGAAATCGACATCGAACCAGCGTACGCTGATGGGTGGCTCGAGCCGGAACACCCGGCTGTCCAACCCACAGCCAAGGTGCAGTACCGTCGCGACGGGGGTGTGGTTGATGAATTCCCAAGTCCAGTCATCGAGGATCTTGGCCCTCAGTGCCAGGCCGATCATGGGGTCGTGCGGGACGTTCAGTTTCGCGAAATCGTAATCGATCCGACAAATCGCTTCGGCGGCGAACGCGTCCTTGAGCAGCGAGTCCGGCATGCGGCTCTCCATGGCCTTGGCATAGAGCGTGATGAGGAACGTCTCCTGCTTTCCGCTCAGAGCGATCTTCTCGGCTGGCATCCGCGTCTCCCGGCTCATGAACACAGTGTAAGTAAGTGCTTGCTGGGGCGACTAAGAAAAATTCACAAGGTGTGACAAGTCCGCAGTCGTTGGGGCATCGGGGCGAAGTGAGGACCAGCTCTATCTGGGGATGATGCAAGCGGTCCAGTCGCGGGTGATGGGGCTGGATATCGAGGAGGAAGGAGATGTCTGGTGTGCTGAAGGTGGTGGAGTGAGCCATGTTGCCGGAGCTCTTGCTGATGGTGTCGCTGAACCTGGGGGCCGATCCGGTGGCGACAGCGCTGGCGCGCTTCGAGCAAGTCAATGCCTACCAGTTGACGCTACATAGCCAGGGACCTAGCGGTGAGGAGGAGGTCATTCACTATGCCTACCGGCGGCCCGGCTTTGTACGCATGGACATGGTCAAGCCCTTCCGTGGCGCGGTGCTGATCTACGACCCCCATGCCCATGAAGTACGCCTCTGGCCGTTTGGATCCCCTGGGCGCCGTGCCGGCCTGACACTGAGTCCCAATAACCGCCTGGTGCGTAGTGCCCGCGGGCATCGGGTGGATGAATCGGATGTGGGCACGCTGCTGCGTAACGTGCAGCGCCTGCAGCAACAGGGAGAGCTCCGCCAACTGGGCGAGGACGCCATCGACGGTCACTCCGTCCATCATCTGGAAGTGGAGGGAGAGGCGGGCCATACCGTGGAAGAGGTGGCCCGCTTTGAGCTGTGGCTCGATAGCGAGACCCTGTTTCCCCGCAAGGCGGTTGGCTATGACCGACACGAGAGGATGTTGGAAACAGTGACGCTGAAGGATATCGTTGTCGACCCCGATCTGCCCGAGGACTTCTTCTCTCCCTGAACGGGAACGTGCACAAGGAGCACGCATGACAGAGTTCCGCGTCGTCACCACCTGGCGCGGGATGAACCTGCGCGCCCCTATCGCTCGGCCGCTGTTCTCATGGTGCCACCGTCACACATCTCCGATGATCGATAGCACGAAAGTCGTCTTGGCGCGGGTATAGGCTTCTCTATCGGTACGGTGCCTGGCCGCCAGTTCCCGCTTGAGCGAGGCGTAACGCCGCGCAAGCACTGGATCAGCGCGCAGGGCATCGCGAAACCGTAGACGCCGACACCAGTCGCTCTCGCCCAGTACCACGACGTGAAGATGATGAGTGCGGTGGCCGTTGGCCCAACGCATGAACCAGCGCCGGTCGGTGAGGGCGGCGTTGAATTCGGCCGATGTCGTGTAGTGCGAGTCGAGCAGTGGCTCGCAAAGCGAATCCGCGACGGCCATCGACTCGACACCGGCCAGGATGTCGATGATCGGCTTGGCGGGCATGCCGGGGATGGCGGTGCTGCCGATATGCTGTACATCAAGCAACTGAGCTGGAAACAGCCCGAGCAGGCGATCACGCTCTGCATTGAACAGCGCAGGCCACTGCGGGTCGTAGGGCACCAGTGCCACCGTTTCATGGATCGCCTGCTCGAGAGATTCGCTTTCCTTCATCTGGTGCCTTCATTGAACAGGGGAATCACCGCTCTTACCAGCGATTGAGACGTTGTTCCCGGAGCTGCCGTAAGATCCGGTGGGCATCCTCCTTCAGCGGCAAGTGGGCCGCCCACAGCAGATCCTGACGAGTATGGCCCATATCGTCGAGCATATGATCATCGTAGTCGAGCAACCGCAGGAGTCGCCGCCGGCGACGCCAGGCACGAATCCAGGCGCGACTCCAGTTCTCGATAGCGGTGATCAGCCCCAGGGGGGGCATGGCGGGCATATAGAAGTCCGGCATGGGCGGCTGCGCGGGCGTTTCCACTGTCTTTTCCGCTTCGAAACGCGGGTGGCGTGTATGGCCGAGGTCAGACATGACGACTCCTCCACTGGATGACCGCTCCTAGTGGCAGTCACCGGTTCGTGTTCTGAAATGGGTGAGGGTCGCGACCTCAAGGGGAAGCATGGTGGGTGGCGGTTGTTAAATCCAACGAAAAGATCTACATTTTGCTTTAAGTAAAATTGAAAGGTTTAGCCATGACACTCCCGACCTTGTCATCCCAGTCCGGCGCGCTGCCTCTGCTGGATACCGATGTCCTTCGGACCTTCGTGGCGATTGCCGAAAGCGGCAGTTTCACGCGCGCGGCGCGGCAAGTCTTCCGTACACCTTCGGCCTTGAGCATGCAGATCAAGCGACTGGAGGAAACCCTGGGGCAGCCCCTGTTCGTGCGCGAGGCACGCCAGGTGAGGTTAACCCCGGAAGGGGAGGTCCTGCTGGGCTACGGACGTCGCCTGCTCAAGCTCAACGAAGAAGCGGTCACCCAGTTTCTTGCCCCCTCCCTGGAAGGGACGGTGCGCTTCGGCACGCCCGACGATGTCGGCACCCGCATCCTGCCCGGTGTGCTGGCGCAATTCGCGCGTTCGCATCCTGCCGTGCAGGTCGATGTCATCATGGGGCGCAGCGCGGACATGCTGCAGCGGATGGACGCCGGCGAACTCGACCTGGTGCTGGTGACCGCCGGCAACCCGGGAATGGAAATGGAGGCGACCCGTGGCGACGTCGTGCATACGGAGCCGCTGGTCTGGGCCTGCCGAGAAGGCGGCGTCGCGCCCCGACGTTCTCCGCTTCCGGTGGCCTTGGCAAGCCATGGCTGTGTGTGGCGCAGTGCGGCGCTTGCCGCGCTGGATCGGGCCGGTTTGCCCTACCGTATTGCCTACACCAGCGAACACTGTGCCGGCCAGGAGGCCGCAATGCTGGCCGACCTTGCCGTGGCCCCCTTCCCGCTGAGCCTGGTGAAGCCGCCGTTACGCAAGCTGGAGCAGGATGCCGGATTACCGCCGCTGGGGGATTATCAGGTCGTATTGATTCGCCGGGAAGGCATAGGTTCGGCCAGTGAGGCGTTGGCCGGTCACGTAACGGATGCCTTTCGCGACCTACGCCGCTAACGATTGCCGATCAATCAGACGGACCGCGCCAGGCGATGGGGAATTCCCATGCCTGGCGCCAAGAGTGTCGGGTTCGATACGGCTCTCAGCTGGCTTCGAGCTGTGGCCGGCGTGCTTTCGGCAATGCCAGGTTCGGTGTCCAGGCGGGAGCACCGGGCGTGGTCTCGGCCAGAGTGAAGCCACCGACGATCTCGGCCAGGCGCAGCGATTGTGCCTTGAGCTGTTCGGCGGCAACACTGGACTCTTCCACCAGTGCCGCGTTCTGCTGGGTCATGCGGTCCATCTCGGCGACTGCCACATTGACCTGGCCGATACCGTCGCTCTGCTCGCCGGTGGCCGCGGTGATCTCGCTCAGCACATCGGCAACACGAGTGACGCTGGCGACGATCTCGTGCATGGTCTCGCCAGCTTGGCGCACCAGCTCGGTGCCACCGCGAACCTTGTTGCCGGAAGCGTCGATCAGCGCCTTGATCTCGCGGGCGGCATCGGCACTGCGACTGGCCAACTGGCGCACCTCGCCGGCGACCACCGCGAAACCACGACCCTGCTCGCCGGCACGCGCCGCCTCCACCGAGGCATTGAGTGCCAGCAGGTTGGTCTGGAAGGCGATGCCATCCATCACCGTGACGATCTCGGCGATCTGGCGCGAGGAGGCGGTAATCTCGTCCATGGTGGCGACGACCTGGGAGACCACCTCGCCACCGCGACCGGCGACTTCGGAGGCCGATTGGGACAGCCGATTGGCCTCACGTGCCGATTGGGCGGTGTGCTCCACGGTGCTGGTGATCTCCTCCATCGAGGCCGAGGTCTGCTGCAGGCTGGCGGCAGCGGTCTCGGTGCGTCGCGACAGGTCCTGACCGCCGCTGGCGATCTCGGTGGCGGCGATACTCACCGCTTCGCTGCTTTCGCGCACGTCGACCAGCACGTCATGGATCTTGTCGGCGAAGGCGTTGAACTGAATGGCCAACTCGGCGGTTTCGTCGCGCCCCTTGATCGGTAGACGCTGAGTCAGGTCGCCGTCGCCGGAGGCGATCTCACGCATGCGACCAGCCAGCTCGCGCAGTGGCCGAGCGATACCACTGCCTACCAGCCACACGGCGACCAGGCCCAGGCCGGCAACCAGCAGCCCCACCAGGCTCATGCCGATGATGCTTTGGTGGCGTTGATCGTTCAGGGTTTGCTGCAGCGCGCCGAGTTCGGCCAGCACCACATCCTGTGGCAAGCGGGTCAGCAGGATCCAGGGGGCCTGATTGTCGCCCACGGTAAAGGGCCAGTAGAGCTCGATCATGCCGTCGGCGTCGCTGACCTGCAGCATGTCACCGCTGCGCTGAGCCTCGAGTATCCGCTGGTGGACCCCGTCGCCGAGGAGTTCATCGGCCGAAGCGCCGAGCGAGGCCGGGTCGGCGGTATAGGCCGCGACGCTACCCTGTGAGGCGATCAGGGCCATCTCGCCGGCACCGGCGTAGAGCCCTTGGTTGGCTTGGGTCAGAAACTCCTGGGTGAAGTCCACCGACAGGTCGACGCCGGCGATGCCACGGAACTCGCCGTCGACGAGTACCGGCACATTGAAGGAGGTGACCATGCGCATGGTGCCCGCGTAATCGTAGGCTGCGGGATCGATGATGCAGGGGGCCAGGGTGTCACGCGGACACAGGTAGTATTCGCCCTGTCGCAGTCCGTTGCCCAGCGGTGCTTCGCTCTCCATGTTGTTCTCGTTGAGTGGCCCAAGCCGCATGCTGCCGTCCGCCTCGCGGACCCACCACGGGCGAAAGCGGCCGCTGCCGTCGGCGAAACCGGTGGTGCGATTGGCGAACAGGTCGTCGGCATCGAAGGCATTCGGTTCCCAGGCAATGTAGGCATCGAGCAATGCGGGGTTTTCGACCACGGTATTGCGTATCAGGTTGGAAAGTTCATGACGGCTCAAGCGCAACCGGGTGCGACCGTTTTCATCCTTGCTGCCCATCAGGGCGTTGGTATGGGCCAATTGGGATGCCAGTGTCAGAGCCCGGTCCAGTTCGTTGCGGATACGGCTGGCCTGCGCTTCCGCCAGAGAAGCAAGCCGTTCGTCGATGGTGTTTTCGAGTAGCGACCGGGTATGCGCGGCGACCACGTCCTGGGTGCGCGAGGTGGAGATCAATGAATAGATCACCAGTGCCGCTGCCACGGCCAGGATGCAGGCGCCGGCCAGGGTAACGACGAGCAGGCGCAGGGAACGGAATCGAAAGGACATGTCGTGGACTCGTTATTATTGACGAACGGGGGGAGCGCTGTGGTCACGGCATTCCGGCAGGAGAGAGGCGGCCGAGCCAAGACATTCGACCGTAGCGTATTCACTGCATGGATGAGATATCTACGACGACGCGGTATTAGTTATCTACGCCAAGGCGATTTCCCTCGTCGCATGGGTATGGGATCGATCAAGGTAACGCAGTGGCTTGTCGAACACAGCGCTCGACATCCCGTGAGGTAGGCACGAACTCTTCCCGCACCATCAGGATCAGGGCGCAGGCATTGAACCGATGGTCGTGGGCCGGATGGCAGATTACCTGCCCGTCCTCCTTTGCCACGTAAGCCATGAGAGTGCCCATGCCGGCCGCCATGAGACGACAGGTCACGTCGGCCCAGACGGCGTTCTCCAGCATTACTGGATAGCGCATGGCGTGATCGTCGCAGTGGGTGAACAGGTTTTCCAGAATCTTCTCCGCTCCTGGTGCCACCAGGGAGCGGACCAGCATTTCCGGATAGGCGCGAATCGGACGCAGGGTGGTGCTGGCCCCCGCCTGCTCGATCCGTCGGCGGCTGTCCTCGTGGACGCACTCGGCAACGGTGTAGGGCAGAGTGTCCTGGCACAGCCCTCGCAATTGCGTCAGCACATCCAGGGTGATGCTGTCGGACACCCGGCTATACTCATCCTGGGCCAGAACGACGATGGCCTTGGCCTGTGCCGGCGTAACGGCCTGCAGTGCCTGTGGGTCGGAGGGTTCGCCATGGTGATGAACCACGGCCATTTCGCGCAGATTTTCGGGTAGCCCATCCGGGAACGCCTCGGTGAGAATCTGCACGGGGGTATCTTCAAGCGGCTCGGTGGCTCGTAACTGCACCACCAGCCGCTCAAAGTAGACGGCGGCGTTGTTGTTGGGACTGTTGATGATCAACACATGGTCTTTCATCTGCCACCTCCAGCGGCCCTTGATCATGGATTCTTTGCGTTTGAGGCGGTAGTCGATGTAGTCGCTGGCCAACTGGGCCAGCAGGGTGATACCGGCGACGTAGAGCAACGCCACCGTGGCGGCGCGGCCAAGCGGTGTGGCGGCCGACAGATCGCCGTAGCCTACCGTGGTCATGGTGGTTAGCGTGAGCCATAGTGCATCCTCCCAGCCCATGGCTTCCAGGGCCACCATTGCGGCGGTGTGCAGGCCGGTGAGCGCCAGCAGCCAATAAAAGGCACGGCGCAGGCGCGGGCGCATATCGATATCAAGCCGCTGGGTGATCCGTTTGCAGGATTGGCGGCGGCGCAGTACGCGGAGAAGTCGCATCACGAACGCACCCGTACAGGGTGCCGAATCTCCCATCAGATGAACAAGGCAGTCAGGCGGCTCGGGCGACGTAGTATGCTACGCCACTCGATTACCGGACGCCAAACAGGGAGCCATTGTGCACCGCCGTTTGCCGGCCGTCATCGCTCTCGGAGCGGCTGCAATCGGCTAATGAAAGGATAATCAGGGGACCATGTTCAACTGTGGTACTTTCGAGGCGACGCATGAGGCCGTCGCGGAACTTTGCCAGGCCTATGAAGCGCCCCGCGTGCTGGACGTCGGCTGCGGTAGCGGTGCATTGCTGGCCGCTCTGGCGCCAGAGATCCGCTTCGGCGTCGGCATCGACAGGGACGAGCGCGCCGTTGCCCTGGCCCATCGTCGCGCGGCGGGCCTCGATAACCTGACCTTTCATGCCCTGCCCGTCGAGCAGCTCCCGGACCGCGACCTCGGCCACTTCGATGTCATCCTGTTCGTCGGTTCGCTGGAACACATGGCCGATCCACACATCGCCCTGAGGGCAGCCTGTGCGCGGGCGCACTGGGGAAGCCGGATTGCCGTCGTGGCGATTTCACCGGACGCTCCTCATGCGTGCCTCACGCGCAGCGCATTGCGGTGGAGCGCCGAGCCGGTGGTCGCACACCTGGGGGCCGACGGCCTGCGCTCCGTCGCTGGGCATGCGGGCCTGGAGGTGGACGACGTGCGGCCGCTTTACCGCGGGTCGCGCAGAACACGAGGCACCCGAGCCGTCGGACGGATGCTGAAAGGGTACGATAGCCTGGGCGGTCCAACCTGTATCGTCATCCTCAGGCCAGCCAGCCGATGACTGCTGTGCACGGGGGGTTGTAGAAGCTGGGCGCCAGGTGCTCGAAGGTCTCGAGAATGCCCCGGCAGATGCCACGCCAGTCATCGGATACCAGAACCATCATATTGCATTGAGATGACCGCGAGTGAGTCCGTGCTTTTGCCAAGTCTCTGTGGATAGACGACAATTTGCGCATGCAATTGCACTTTGACCGATTGGTCAATTTCTGTGCTAGTGTTTCTCTTTACTCTTCTCGATTGAGCGTGGTGTTGATGAAAAGAGCACTGCAGTGGCTGTTGCTGGTAGCGATGCTGGTTGGCCTCACCGGGATTGCCAAGGCCGAGGAGCCGACAATCGCGGTGGCTTCTTCGCTTCAATTTGCCTTGCCCGAAGTGGTCGAGCGCTTCCAGGCCGAGACGGGGCGCCAGGTACGTCTCAACTTCGGCTCCTCGGGCAACTTCCGCCGCCAGATCGCCCAGGGGGCCCCCTTCGAGCTGTTTCTCTCTGCCGATGAGCTCAATGCACTGGCCTTGCACGAGGAGGGCCTGACCGAGGGTGAGGGCAGTGTCTACGCACTCGGGCGACTGGTCTGGCTGCAGCGTGCCGGTCGCGACGATCTGCCCGAGGCGCCCCTGGCCGCTGTCGAACAGGCGCTTGAGGAATATCGCGAAACGGGGAGTCGGTCGCGGATCGCCCTGGCCAATCCGGAACACGCCCCCTATGGGATGGCGGCCCGCGAGGTGCTGGAACAGGCCGGGCTGTGGGAGGCAATTCAGCCGCTCAAGGTGTTGGGCGAGAATGTGTCTCAGGCGGCGCAGTTCGCCCTTTCCGCCGATACCCGAGGGGGGCTGGTGGCTTATTCCCTGGCGCTGGCGCCGCAACTTGCCGAGCGCAGCGAATATGTACTGATTCCCGAGGACTGGCACGCCCCCCTGCATCAGCGCATGGTGTTGATCGAGGGCGCGGGCGAAACCGCTCACGCTTTTTATGCCTATCTCCAGGGTGACGATGCCCGAGAAATACTGGCGCGTTACGGATTCGGCTTGCCGCCTACCGAACCACTGCACGAGGAGCCTTGATGGACTGGACGGCGCTGACGGTCTCGCTGCGTCTGGCGGTGCTGACCTGCCTGTTGCTATTGCCCATCGGGCTGTGGCTGGGGCGGGCCCTGGCAAGGGCCCGTTTTCGTGGCCGCGCCTTCTGCGAGGCGCTGGTAGCGCTGCCGCTGGTGATGCCTCCCACGGTACTGGGTTTCTACCTGATGCTGTCGTTCGGCGCCGATGCGCCTTTTGGTGCCTTCTGGCAGTCGCTGACCGGCAGCGGCCTCAACTTTACCTTCACCGGTATCCTGCTGGCCTCCCTGGTGGTCAATGTGCCCTTCGCCGTGCAGCCCATCCAGCGTGCCTTCGAGAGCGTGCCCAGTGACCTGCGTGAGGCGGCCTGGTGCAGTGGCCTGTCGCCCTGGCAGACCTTCGTGCGCATCGAGCTGCCATTGGTATGGCCGGGGCTGGTGTCGGCGCTGGCGCTGACCTTCGCTCATACCCTGGGCGAGTTCGGGGTGATCCTGATGGTCGGCGGCTCCATCGACGGCGAGACTCGGACCTTGGCGATCGCCATTTACGATCGTGTGCAGGCATTCGATGAAAGCGGTGCGAGTCAGATGTCGGCAATGTTGCTGCTGGTGTCGTTCGTCTCCATCGGGGTGGTCTATGGCCTGACCCGTCGTGGAAGGGGGCTGCGTGTCTGAACCGACCGTGTCCGAACCGATCCTGTCCGCCCAGGCCGTGTCCGCACTGCGGGTGCAACTGCACCAGGCCGATCCCATACCGCTGGCGGCCGAGTTCCACTGTGAACCCGGTGAGCTGCTGGCGCTGGTGGGGCCTTCGGGCAGCGGCAAGACGACGCTGCTGCGTGCCATCGCCGGCCTCTATCGCCCGGCTCGAGGACAGATTCACTGTGGCAAGCGGCCGTGGTTCGATACCGCCACGGGAGTTTGTCTGAGCGCCCAGCAACGGCGGATTGGCTTCGTCTTTCAGGATTATGCGCTGTTTCCTCATCTTTCGGCGCGTGGCAACGTCATGACCGCCATGGGCCATGTGCCCAAGGGAGAACGGCGCGCCAAGGCCGACAAGTGGCTGGCGCGGGTGCGCCTGCACGGACTGGAGGATCGTTATCCGTCACAGCTCTCCGGTGGGCAGCGTCAGCGGGTGGCGGTAGCGCGTGCCCTGGCCCGCGAGCCGAGCGTGTTGCTGCTGGACGAACCCTTCTCGGCGGTGGATCAGGTCACCCGTCGCCGCCTGCAGCGCGAATTGGCGCTGTTGCGACGGGAAATCCGAATTCCCATGCTGCTGGTCACTCATGACCTGGAAGAAGCCAGTGCCCTGGCCGACCGGCTGTGCGTGCTGCATGGTGGCCGGACTCTGCAGGATGGCTCTCCTTCAGCGCTGTTCCGCCAGCCGGCGTCGCCCGAGGTGGCGCGGTTGCTCGACAAGCACAATGTCTTCCAGGGGCAGGTGGTGGAAGCGGGCAGCCGCCGCTTGCTGGAATGGGGACCGTGGCGGCTCGAGGTCGAGTCCGGTCTCGACGACGTGGGCCATGGCGATAGCGTGTCGTGGTATGTGCCACCTTCCGACGTGATTCTGCACCGGCGTGGCCGGCCGTCGCATGGCGAGCGGGAAAACCCGGTGACGGGGCGGGTCAGCGAGATGATCGTACTGGGAGGCATGACGCTGGTTACCCTGGCCTTTGCGCATACCGAGGATACGCTGCGCTTCGAGATCTCGACGCATGCCGCCCGCCGCAACGCTCTGGACCATGGTGAAGAGGTTCGCGTCTCGCTGCTGGCGCAGGGCATTCATGTCATGTCCCCCGAGGCGGGCTGAACGATATCAGGCGGTAGGCGTGGCCGTATCAGGGTGGCCGAAGTACTCGCAACAATCGCGGCCATTGGTCTTGGCGCGATAGAGCGCGTCATCGGCCTGCATCAGGAGTTGTTTGAGCGTGGCCCCCGCGTGGTGGGTCGCGATGCCAACACTGATCGTGACGACGAGGGTATCGCCGTGTTCGGTGCGAGTCCGAATGGCCTTGACGGCATTGCGTAGCGTTTCCGCGATCTGCCAGGCATCGTCCGCGCTGACATCGGGCAGTAGAGCGGCGAATTCTTCGCCGCCCAGCCGCCCCACGATACCGAGGTCGCTCAAATGTCGGTCGAGCTGCTGGGCCACCTTCCGCAGTATGTCGTCACCCACCTGGTGACCGTATTCATCATTGATGCGCTTGAACAGGTCGATATCGATGGCCAGGGCGGCGCAGAGGCGGCCATCGCGATCAGCTCGCTGCAGTTGCTTGAGACTACGCAGCAGGAAGGTGCGACGGTTGGGCAGACCGGTCAGCGTGTCGGTGGAGGCCAACTGTTTGAGTTCACGCTCCATGTGTTTGCGCTCGCTGATGTCGAGGCTCCAGATCAGCCAGACAGGCTGGGACTCGAGTTGCAGATGGCGCACCGAGAGCAATGCCCAGTAAGGGGCTCGGGGGGCGAGTTGTGCTTCCCAGTTGTCCAGCGCCTTCTGGGTCATCAGGCGCTGCTGGAATAGCTCATACTGGCGAGAGTCGACGAAGAGGTGGCGCAACTGGAAGGCCGAGGGATTGGGGCTATGTTGGCGCAGGGTCTCGCTGACGTAAAAGACGCGTTGATCGTTGGCTCCGATCAAGGCCACATCGCTGGGGCTGGATTCGAGAATGGTACTCAACAGCGCCTTGCGTTCATTGAGGCTGCGAGTGCGCTCCGCCACGCGTTGCTCCAGTGCCTGGTTGAAGGCACCGAGCTCTTGCGTCAGGCGCTTCGCGCTGTGGTGGTCGCGAATCAGTTTCAACATCAAGGGAATGCAGCCGGCTCCCAGTACCAGCAGCGTCCAGGCAAGCAACCGGAAGGTGCGTTTCAGGTCCTGGCGTTCGCTGTCTACTTGGTTGGCGACGGCGATATTGGCGGCAACGATGACATGGTGAGTGTCCTCAAGCACGGCAGGCAAGCGTTGGACGATATCGCCGGCGACTCGCTCCGCCGCCGTGGTGTCTTGCCAGGAAAGTTGCGATGACCACTCATCCGCCAGATGTTGCAGGGTATCGAGGGTCGCTTCGACCTCGGGTCGTGGTTCGCTCAGGGAAGAGAAGACATCTGTCCGCTGCAGGGGAAGCAGCAGGCTTTTCATGACTCCCAGGCGTTGGATGAGGTGCCTCGGGCCAGTTTCCCCGGCCAGGGTGCGTTCCGCCGTTTCGATCAGATGGTGGGTTTCCGAATGCAGTTGATAGCTCTGCCAGACTTCGGTATGCAGGCCGGGGGCCGAGAATTGCGCGTGTTTTTCATTGACGACGTACAGGCCTACCAGGGTGGCGACGATCATGGCAACGAGGATGCCCAGCAGCGAGAGCATCACGAAGGGGCGGCCAGTCCCCCTGATAAGCGCCATGGTCGGTTTCATTCTGCACGGATCTCGCTGAGCTGCCATACCGTGCGGCTGTAGTAGGTGCGCTTCATCAGGGCAGGATATTGGGCATAGGGATACATGATGACCAGCGGACCGTGTTCGCTGAAGGGCAGGTATTCACCATTGCGACGATAGGCAATGATGGGGTCGAAGTGCTCGATATCGTGGCGTGGGATGATCTCATGGTAGTTGTCCAGAGCGCTGGCCGTAAGGCGCTGGGGCAAGGGCTCGCCCAAGGCTTCCAGCAGGACGCTCAGTGATACCCCGAACCACTCGGCGCTTTCGTCACCGATATCCGGGATGAAGCCACCGACGGTGCGCGCCGGTAATGCTTCGAGGTCGTCCAGCGTCAGGGTGTAGGCCTCGCCACCGCCGGTCGGGTAGAGGGTCAGGATCGGCATGTCGCGAGGATAGGGAGGGTTGGCGAAGGCTTGGCCGGTGAGTGTCAGGGCGGCCAACAGGATCATGAATACACCTGACATGACGGGAATCTTGTGCGGAAGCGAGAGAAAACGCATGGCGAGGGACCCCAGGGTTATTGTTTACTGTGTCATCGGTGCCGGGTGCGAAAACCGCAGTACAGCGCACTGGCATGATGCTGTCATTGATATCGTTATGGAACCCTAATATGACCGTTTCGCGTCGCAAGGTGCTAATCGCCTTTTCCGCGCTTGTCGCAGCGGGATGTCTTTCCCCGGCAGGGCTGCTGGCATCACCGACATCTCAGGCACCCGGCCTGGGACGTGACACGCTTTCCATTCATAGCGACCAGGGGCCTCATAAGTTGCAGGTGGAGATCGCCAGCACCTTGGCCCAGCGCGGCCGTGGGCTGATGGATCGTGACAGTCTTGCCGCCGATGCCGGCATGTTGTTCGTCTATGACCGTCCTCAGCCGCAGCGCAGCGGGTTCTGGATGTATCGTACCCGGATCCCGCTGGATATTGCCTTTATCGGCGGCGATGGCCGTATCTTGCACATCGCCAGCATGACACCCTGCGAGTCTTCGGATCCCGGGGAGTGTCCGGTGACCCGTCCTAGTGCCACCTATGTGGCGGCGCTGGAAGTGAATGCCGGCTATTTTGCCGAGCGCGGCATCGAGGTCGGCGATTGTGTCACCCTGCCGGGATACCTGGCCCTGGCCGGAGAGTGTCAGGGCTAACCCTGGGATTCCTGGCCGCTTTCCTGCGGCTTGCGGCGTGGCCCGAACCTGAGAATGATCAGGGCGATGCCGACGATCACCAGGGCCCCGCCGGCGAGCTTGTGCAGTCCCAGGCTGTCGCCCAGCAGCAGTACCCCAAGCAGTACCGCCAGCACCGGTACCAGCAGGGTCAGCGGCACCACCCGGTTGACCGCATGGCGGCGCAGCAGGCCGTACCACAGGCCATAGGCAACGATCGACGACATCACCGCGGTGTAGAGTACCGCTCCCCAGCCGGCCCAACCGGCGTTGGCCAGGGCGTCGAGATGGTCGCTCTCGAACAGCAGGGAGCCCAGCGCCACCTGTGGCACCGCGAACAGCGCCACCCAACCGGCCAGTGCCAGCGGTGCGATATTCGGTCCACGTTTGATCAGCAGTTGTGACACCGCCCAGCCCAGGGCGCTGAGCAGCAACAGGGCTAGTGGCAGCGGCGAGGGCAGGGTCGGCCCACCGGCCAGCACCACCACCCCGGCGAACGACAGGATCAAGCCCACCAGGCGCTTCGGCCCCAGCCGTTCCTTGAGGAAGATCACCGCCAGGATCGTGGCGAAGGGCGTGCCCATCTGCACCAGCAGCGCACCGGTCCCAGCCTCGGCCTGGCCCAGGCCAATGAACAGCAGGGCGAAGTGCAGGGTGCCGAAGGTGACCGACAGCAGTAGCAGGAAGGGCAACTGGTGGCGATATACCGGGTTGAAAGGCACCAGCAGCATGGCCACCAGCAGAAAGCGCAGCGTCATCAAAAGGAGCGGCGGCATATCGGCCACCCCTATCTTGATGACGATGATGTTCAAGGCCCAGATGACGATGACGGCCAGGCCCAGCAGCAGGTCGCGTAACGGCACGGTTCGTCCTTGAAAGCAGTCGAAAGCAAGACGCTAGCATACTAGCATGTCGGACCGATCCGCGTGCCGTATGGGATATCGCTCAAACCTGAGTCGGCTCCACCGACACCTCGGCCTGTGGCTTGTCCTTGAAGGTCATAAAGAACAGCAGCAACACCCCCAGCGCGAACACGGCCGGGAACAGCCAGATGCCCTGCCAGGCATGGCTACCGTCATCGTTCGCGAAGAGGTCGGTGATATGCCCCGCGACCCAGAAGCCGACCAGCATGCCCACCCCATAGGTGGCCAGGGTGATCATGCCCTGTGCCGCGCTCTTGAAGCGCTCGCCGGCGCGTGCGTCGGTGTAGATCTGGCCGGTGACAAAGAAGAAGTCGTAGCAGATGCCATGCAAGGCGATGCCCAGGATCAACATGAATACCAGATCGCCACTATTGCCGTAGGCGAACAGCGCATAGCGCAGGGCCCAGGCGAGCATGCCGATCAGCAGCGTCTTCTTGATGCCGAAGCGGTGGATGAAGACCGGCAACAGCAGCATGAACAACACTTCCGAGATTTGCCCCAGGGTCATCTTGCCGGTGGGGTTGGCCACGCCGATCTCGGCCAGGAAGGGGTTGGCGTTCTGGTAGTAGAAGGCCAACGGGATGCAGATCAGGATCGAGGCGATGAAGAAGGTCGCGTAGTTCCTGTCCTGGAGCAGTTTCAGGGCATCGAGGCCCAGGAGCTCCTTGATGCCGACGGACTCTCCCGTGCCGGCCTTGGGAGGTGTGGCGGGCAGCGTGAAGCTATAGATACCCAGCGCCAGGGAGGCGATCGCGCACATCAGGAAGGTGTTGCGCAACAATCCGGCCTCGATGGCCTGCGCCGAATCCCAGGCGAAGGCATAGCTGATGGCAAGGCCCGCCACAATCCAGCCGATGGTGCCCCATACGCGAATCCTGGCGAACTCCCGCGAGGGGTCGGTCATCTGGCGGAACGAGACCGAATTGACCAGGGCTAGTGTGGGCATGTAAAGGATCATGTAGAGCAGCACCAGTGGATAGAAGGTTGCGAAATCGTCCGCCAGGTACAGGCCATACATCAGCGCCGCACCGGCCAGATGCAACAGGCCAAGGATTCGCTCGGCATTGAAATAGCGGTCGGCGATCAAGCCGATGATGAAGGGCGCGATGATGGCGCCCCACGATTGGGTGGAGAACGCCATGCCGATCTGGCCACCCGTGGCGTCGAGGTTGCGCGCCAGGAAGGTGCCGAGGGTGACGAACCAGCCGCCCCAGATGAAGAATTGCAGAAACATCATGATGCTGAGACGCGTGCGTAGCATGTTCATGGCGTTACCCTTGTTGTCGTTGTGATGTCGAGTGGCCGGTGTGGTCAGTTCTCGTCAGCCAGCCCCAGGATCTTGCGATTGCGCGCTTGGCTGGCGGCGACAGCGGCGAAATCGTCGAAGGCGCGCTGCGGACGCTGAATCAGGTGCTCGGCGATGAAGCGTGCCCCCTCGGCGGCGCCCTGGCTGGCATCCTTCAGACAGCATTCCCATTCGAGCACGGCCCAGCCGTCGTAGCCGTACTGCGTCAACTTGCTGAAGATGCCCTTGAAGTCGACCTGGCCGTCGCCCAGCGAACGAAAGCGCCCGGGGCGTTCGAGCCAGTCCTGATAGCCGCCGTAAACACCGCTACGGCCGTTGGGCGAGAACTCGGCATCCTTGACGTGGAACATGCGGATGCGCTCGTGGTAGCGGTCGATGAAGTCCAGGTAATCGAGCTGCTGCAGCAGCAGATGGCTGGGGTCGTAAAGGATGTGTGCCCGGCGATGATGACCCACCGCTTCCAGGAAGCGTTCGAAGGAGGCGCCGTCGTGCAGGTCCTCGCCGGGGTGGATCTCGAAGCACAGATCGACGCCGGCGTCATCGAAGGCGTCGAGAATGGGGCGCCAGCGCCGCGCGAGTTCTGCGAAGCCTTCCTCGACCAGGCCGGCCGGGCGCTGCGGCCAGGGATACATGAAGGGCCACAGCAGCGCGCCGGAGAAGGTGGCGTGGGCCTTCAGCCCCAGGCGCTGGCTCGCCTTGGCGGCCAAGTGCAACTGGTCGATGGCCCAGGCCGTGCGCTCGCGTGGTTTGCCGCGCAGCTCGGGTGGGGCGAAATCATCGAACAGTTCGTCGCAGGCAGGGTGAACCGCGACCAACTGCCCCTGCAGGTGGGTGGAGAGTTCGCTGATCGTCACCCCGGCCTCCGCACAGCGACCCTTGAGCTCGTCGCAATAGGCCTGGCTTTCGGCGGCTGTTCGAAGATCGATGCAACGGGGATCCACGGTAGGGATCTGTACGCCTCGATATCCCAGCGACGCGGCCCAGCGGCTGATGGCATCGAGGCTGTCGAAGGGCGGTTCGTCGCCCAGGAATTGGGCCAGAAAGATGGCGGGGCCAAGGATCTGGCTTGACGGTCCTGCACTCATCGGTCGTTCCCTCCGCTCAATCGATGGCCGGCAGTGGCGTCCACTTGCACTCACTGGGCTGACTGGCGATCACGGCCTCGATGAAGGCCATGCCGCGCAGGCCCTCGGTCATACCGGGCACGCCTTCGGCCTGGCCACTGTCGCCACGGCGGATACCCGCGGCAAAGTCGCGATAGAGGTTGGCCAAGGCCTCCAGGTAGCCTTCGGGATGTCCGCCGGGAAGGCGCAGCCGCTGCCGTGCTGCCTCGCTCAGTTCAGGTTGATCGATCCCGGCACGCAGAATACGCAGCGGTGCATGCAGCGCGCGATGGATCAAGCTGTTGGGCTCCATCTGCTGCCACTCCAGGCCACCTCGGTCGCCGTAGAGCCGGATCTTCAAGGCGTTTTCCTCTCCCGTGCAGACCTGACTGGCCATGAGTGTGCCGCTGGCACCTTGGGCGGTGCGAAACAGTACGTCGCCGTCGTCGTCCAGGCGCCGGCCTTCGGCGTGGGTGCCCAAGGCAGCGCATAGCTCGCTGATGGTGTGCCCCGAGATGAACTCCGCCAGGCCGAAGGCATGGGTACCGATATCGGCCATGCAACCGCTGGCGCCGGCAAGCGTCGGGTCGGTGCGCCACGCCGCCTGTTTATTGTCCAGGGTCTCGGGGGCATCGCCAAGCCAGCCTTGCGGATATTCCACGTGGATCTTGCGCAGCATTCCGAGTTGGCCGTCACGCACCATCTCGCGTGCCTGCCAGACCATCGGATAGCCCAGATAGGTATGAGCCAGGCCATACAGACGATCGCTGGCGTCGAGTGTATGCGACAGTCGCTGGGCTTCCTCCAACGACAGGGCGGCGGGCTTCTCGGACATGACATGGAAGCCTGCCTGCAAGGCTGCTTCCGCAATGGGCACATGCAGATGGTTGGGGGTGGCGATCACCAACATCTCCATGCGCTGCTCGGCAGGGAGGCTATGCTCACCTTCGAGCAGGGCTTGCCAATCGGGATAGATACGTGCCGGCGAGAGTCCACACAGGGCGCCGGTGCGCTGGTTGTTGTCTGCATCGCGGCTGAAGGCGCCACAGACGAGCTCGATTTCGCCGTCCAAGGCGGCGGCCAGGCGATGTACCTTGCCGATGAAGGCGCCTTCGCCGCCGCCGACCATGCCCATGCGAACCCGGGATGTGGGAAGTGGCGTCATGTCTTGAGCTCCAATCAAGTGAGGTAATGTCAGGAAACGTCAGGTTTTGCCATAATGTAACCGGTTACATTGCGAGTAAAAATAGGCAGGGGACGGGAAGGCGTCAATCATACGAAGGTCCATGACGGCAAATGGGCTTGGCACTGAGTTCGACTACTGGATGGGGTAATCTAGCGTGCCGATGCCTCGTTGCCATCATGGGGTGAGGCGAGCATGTGGCGGCACAAGCACTAAAGAAGAGAGTCCATGACCAACATTCGCAAGGTCGCCGAGCTGGCAGGCGTTTCCGTGGCTACGGTATCGCGTACGTTGAAATCGCCTGACATCGTATCGCCTGGGACGCGGAACAAGGTACTCAAGGCGGTCAGGGAGGCGGGCTATAAGCCCAACCTCATGGCGGTGCAATTTCGTTCGCGGCGCACGCGCAACCTGGTGGTACTGGTGCCGACCATCGCCAACACCTTCTTCGCTCGGGTCATCAGTGGGATCCAGGAAGCGGCGCAGCAGCAGGGTTACAGCGTGTTGCTGTGCAATACGCTCGGTCGAGAAGACATGGAGGAGATGTATGCCGGGATGGTGACGACCCGGCAGGCCGATGGTGTCATTCAGCTACGCGCCTACAACCCGTTTCCTGCCGATGCGTACGCACCGGGCACGCCGTTGCCCATGGTCAATGCTTGCGAGGTGCTCGATGAGGCGCCTTGCCCAACCGTGAAACTGGACAACCGGACGGCGGCCCGCGTCCTCACCGAACATCTGATCGAGCTCGGCCATCGCCGCATCGGCATGATCAAGGGGCCAAGGCGCAGTCCCCTGACCCGGGATCGTGTGGCCGGGTATTGCGATGCCCTGGAGGCTGCCGGCATCGCTCTCGACGAGAGCCTGCTGTGTCCCGGAGATTTCACTCCGCACTCGGGATATGAAGCCGCCGGCATGCTGGTCGCCCGCGAGGATCCGCCCTCCGCCGTTTTCTGTGAGAGCGACGAAATGGCAATCGGTGCCATCCAGCGGATCAAGCAGGCCGGTTTCTCGGTGCCTGGCGATATCTCGGTGGCCGGATTCGATGATATCGCTTTCGCCTCCTTCAGTGACCCGCCCTTGACCACCATCGCCCAGCCGGCCGAAGCGTTTGGAAGGCAAGCCGTTGCCATGCTGATTGAGGTGCTGGAGGGGGGGATGCCACCGCATACCACCCTTCCCTACGAGTTGGTGATCCGCGGTAGCACGGCCACCAAGCGCTGACTTCCTTTCAATGCTCATCGCTTTACAATGTGATATGAATTTAGCGTTCCACTTATTGATACCAATAACCGATCCGGATCGAGAATCCGGGCTAATGCCAGCAAGGACACGCCATGAAGTCGATACGATATCCGACCAAGCTTACTGCCGCCCTGGCCGGTGCCGTACTGCTGTGCAGTGCCGCCAGTGCCCAGGCGCGTGAATTTTCCGTTTCCACCGTGCTTTCCGATGCCTTCCCCTGGGGGCAGGCGGCCGAGAAGTGGGCCGAGTTGGTGGAGGAGCGCTCCGAGGGACGTATCACGCTGCGCGTCTATCCCAATTCGCAGCTGGTCGCCGGCGATCAGACCCGAGAGTTCTCGGCCATGCGCCAGGGGCTGATCGACATGGCGATCGGATCGACCATCAACTGGTCGCCTCAGGTACCGGAACTCAACCTGTTCTCGCTGCCGTTCTTCATGCCCGATGAGGCGGCGGTGGATGCCATTACCGGCGGCGAGGCCGGCGAGATGATCTTCGACGCCATCGAATCGCGCGGCGTGGTGCCGCTGGCCTGGGGCGAAAACGGCTTCCGCCAGCTCTCCAACTCCCAGGGTCCGATCGATGAACCGGCCGATCTGGAGGGCTTGAAGATCCGCGTGGTGGGATCGCCGCTGTTCCAGGATACCTTCACCGCCCTGGGGGCCAACCCGACCCAGATGAGTTGGGCCGATGCCAAGCCGGCGCTGACCACCGGCGCGGTGGATGGCCAGGAGAACCCGCTGTCGGTATTCGATGTGGCCCGTATCGACCAGGTTGGCCAGGAGCACCTGACGCTGTGGAACTACATGAACGATCCATTGATCTTCGCCGTCAATCAGCAGATCTGGGGATCGCTGCCTGCAGAGGATCAGGAACTGCTGCGCCAGGCGGCGATCGATGCCGGCGAGTGGGAAATTGCCATGACCCGCGAAGAGGAGAGCGGTCGTCTGGCGGCGATCCAGGAGCGTGGTGTCCAGGTCGTCGAGCTGACCGACGAACAGCATCAGGCGTTCGTCGAGGCGACCCGGAGCGTCTACGAGCAGTGGGAGCCGCGGATCGGCGAGGAGCTGGTGCAGACCGCCCGCGAGGCCATCGAGACGCGTTGATCGGCGACAACCTTGACGCGATATCGCGCGTCTGACATCCGAATGTGCCGGCCCCGCCCAGCGGGGTCGGCATCGTTGTGAGAGGTTTCCATGCCATCCCGACCCGACGCCCGGCTGGAGCGGGTGCTGGCCACGCTGGCGCTGGTGATCATTGCCTTGATCAGCCTGGCCAATGTTGTGGTGCGCTATGTCACCCATGCCTCTTTCGCCTTCACCGAGGAGTTCTCGGTGTTCCTGCTGGTGGTGTTGACCTTCGCCGGCGCGTCGGTGGCGCTGCGGCGCAACGGTCACATTCGGATCGGGATGCTGGAGCGCGCCTTGCCCAAGGGGCCGCGTCGGGCGCTGATCGTCCTGCAGTGGCTATGCGGCGCCATCGTGCTGGTGCTGATCGTGTGGTTCGGCGCCAAGTTGGCCTGGCAGGAATATCAGTGGCAGTCGCTGTCACCCGGGCTGGGGTTGCCGCAATGGTGGTACATCGCCTGGTTGCCGCTGCTTGCGGCGTTGATGCTGCTGCGCCTGACGCAACAGACCCGGGACCGCCTGCGCGGGAGGCTCGACGATGAGTCCTGATCTATGGATGATCCTGAGCTTCCTGGGACTGCTCGTCGCCGGGGTGCCAGTGGCCTTCTCGTTGGCGCTGGCCGGCGCAGCGGGAATCGTCACCGGCTTGCCTCCGAATATGCTGGCCACATTGGGGACCAACACCTACAACAGCGTCGCCAAGTACCCGCTGATCGCCATTCCGCTGTTCATCCTCACCGGCCTGATTTTCGAACGCGCCGGGGTCGCCGCGCGGCTGGTGCGTTTCGCCCAGGCATTGACGGGCCCGCGCCATGGGGGCCTGGCTCTGGTGGCGGTACTGGTGTGCATGATCATGGGGGGCATGAGCGGCTCGGGGCCCGCCGATGCCGCGGCGGTGGCCATGGTGATGCTGCCGAGCATGACCAAGGCCGGCTATCCCAAGCCGTTCTCGGCGACCCTGATCGCCGCGTCGGCCTCCACGGCCATTCTAATTCCGCCGTCGGTGGCACTGATCCTGTATTCCATCGTGGTGCCGGGCGTCGACCTGCGGGCACTGTTCGCTGCCGGTCTGTTCCCCGGTATCCTGGCCGGCTTGGCACTGCTGGTGCCGGCGTTCTGGTTGTCGCGTCGCCACCGTTGGGAGGCGCCGGAAAGCGTCGAACGTCCTCCATTGGGTGAAAGCTTCAAGCAGGCGCTGCCGGCATTGTTCGCCCCGGTGTTGATCCTGGGTGGCCTGCGCAGCGGGTTATTCACCCCCACCGAAGCGGCGGTTGCGGCGGTGGCCTACGGCGTGGTGGTGGGGCTTTTTATCACTCGCGAACTGAGCCTGCGCGACCTGTGGAAGCTGTTCGGCGAGGCGTCGGTGATCTCCGGCGTGGTCATGCTGATCATCGCACTGGCCGGGATCTTCGCCTGGGCCGGTACCATGCTCGGTACCTTCCGCGAGCTGGCGGAGTGGATCATCGGGTTGTCCGACAACGGGGCGCTGTTACTGGTGCTGATCATGCTGGCGGTTCTCGCCGCCGGGATGCTGCTGGATGCCATCTCCATCTACCTGATCATGATGCCGATCCTGATCCCGGTGATGCAGCATTTCGGCTGGAATCCGGTATGGTTCGGCATCCTGCTGGCGATGAACATCGCCATCGGCCAGTTCACGCCACCGGTGGCGGTCAACCTGATGGTGACCACCGAAGTGGCCAGAATTCGCCTGGAACAGACCATCGGCTGGGCGTTGGTGTTCGTGATCGCCATGGGCGGGGCACTAGCGCTGGTGGCGATCTTTCCGGAAATCGCACTGTGGTTGCCTGGAGTCCTCGGTTATAACGTCTAGGCTGTACAGCGTACCGTCCCACGCAAGGACAGGAACGACCCAGGGAAGGGGAGGCCACCAATGAACCGATATCTGAAGAGGACCAGCGCGTTAGCGCTGGTGTGTGGCCTGGCTAGTGTGGCTTGGGCGCAGGCACCGCTCTACTCCTGGCACGATGCCGAAGGCAAGCGACACTTCTCGGACCAGCCACCACCCCCCGAAGCCGTCATCGAGCTCGAAATCGACCTCGACGACCTTCCTGCCCTCACCCCCATGCAACCCCCGGGGGAGTCGCCGTATCGGCCGCTGACTCCCCCCGTGCCCGCCGAGCCAGCGAGCCCGGACATCGTTCAGGCACCGGACTGTGTGTCCATCGAACGCCGCCTGACCTATATCCAGCAGCGACTGCGCGCCGGCTATCGGGAACCCGAAGGCAATCGGCTGCGTGCCGAACGCCGCCGGTTGCAGGAATACCATCGACGTGAATGTGATTGAGCGTGCCGCCACTCAACTTTCGTGCTGCAGCGTCTCCAGCGTCCGACGGTGCAACTCGGCGGCGCGATCGTTGAACAGCACGAAACGCACCAGCTGCAGATGCTGGCAATTCTGGCTGACGTTCATTACCGTCATCAAGGCGATTCGCGCCGCCTCTCCCATCGGATAGCCGAAAGCGCCGGTGGACAGTGACGGAAACGCCACGGACGTCAGTTCGTGATCGTCGGCCAGGCCCAGAGCGTTGCGGTAGCAGGCGGCGAGCAATTCGTCCGAGGGCTCGTCGACACCGTAAACCGGCCCCAGGCAATGAATTACGTAGCGATTGGGCAGGTTGTGGGCGCCGGTGATCACCGCTTGTCCGGGCTTGATCGGTGCCAGTGGCCGACACTCTTCCCCCAGTCCCGGTCCTGCGGCGCGGTGTAGGGCCCCGGCCACGCCACCGCCGATCTGCAGTTCGGCATTGGCGGCATTGACCACGGCGTCGATGTCCGGCTGGTTGGCGATATCGCCCTTGATGCATTCGATCGAAACCTGTTGTGTCGCAGCCATGACAACCTCCTAGCCTTGAATCGACATTCATAAGCCTAACGCATCCGGTTGCTGTTGGCAGTGGTATCGGGTGCGGTAAGGCAGTGCCAATTGGCAGATTTGTCTCGCTTTGCCTGCTTTTTCGCGACATTCGTTACCATTGGGCGCAAGACTTGCAACTGCCTGGCCGAGGCTGTACCAATGGCCGTCCCCGAATGACCACCATGTAGCGCCGCGTCCCTGCCAAGATGCGTCGTGCCCGCTTGCGCGCTGCATGATGACCAAGAGGAGATGGCATGACTCAGCGTGTGAATTTCGATGCCGAGGCCTTCGAGGCTCGCCAGTTCAAGGTGTATACCCACCGCCAATTGGACAAGATCGAGGCGATACAGAACCTGCCCGAAGCGCTGCGTTTCGACATGCGAGTGGTCAGCCAGGTGCTGCCGTTCCGGGTCAACGAGTATGTGATCGACGAATTGATCGACTGGAGCAATATTCCCGGCGATCCGGTGTTCCAGCTCACCTTCCCGCAGCGCGGCATGCTCAAGCCCGAGCACTTCGACGAGGTCGCCGAGCTGATCCGGCGCGACGCTCCCACCGAGGTGCTCAAGCCGGTGATCGAGCGGGTTCGCAGTGAGCTCAATCCGCATCCGGCGGGGCAGATGGATCTCAATCTGCCGCTGCTGGACGGTGAGCCGCTACGGGGCATGCAGCACAAGTATCGGGAAACAGTGCTGTTCTTCCCCAGCCAGGGGCAGGTCTGTCACAGCTATTGCACCTTCTGCTTCCGCTGGGCGCAGTTCGTCGGCGACAAGACACTCAAGTTCGCCTCCAGCGAGGCCGATGCACTGCATCGTTACCTCGCTGAACACACCGAGGTCACCGATCTGCTGATGACCGGTGGCGATCCCATGGTGATGAAGGCCAAGCACTTGCGCCTGTACCTGGAAGGTCTGATGCGTCGCGAACTGGACCATGTGCAGGACATTCGCCTCGGCTCCAAGAGCCTGACCTTCTGGCCATATCGTTTCGTCACCGATCCGGATGCCGAGGATATCCTGACGCTGTTCCGCGAGTTGACCGACGCCGGCAAGCATGTGGCCTTCATGGCCCACTTCAACCACTGGCGCGAAATGGAAACGCCGATCTGTCGCGAGGCGATTCGACGCATTCGGGCCAGCGGAGCCGAGATCCGCACGCAGGCGCCGCTGCTCAATCACATCAATGCCAATGCCGACGACTGGGCACGCATGTGGACCACTCAGGTGCGTCTGGGCATGATCCCTTACTACATGTTCGTCGAGCGGGACACCGGGGCACGCCACTATTTCGAGGTGCCACTGGTGCGTGCTTTCGAGATATATCGCGAGACGATGCAACAAGTGCCGGGGCTGGCGCGTACCGCCCGTGGGCCGTCGATGTCCGCCGACCCGGGCAAGGTCGAGATTCAGGGAATGACCGAAATCCACGGCGAAAAGGTATTCGTGCTGCGCTTTATCCAGGGGCGAAATGCCGACTGGGTGCAACGGCCGTTCTTCGCCAAATATGACGCAACCGCTACCTGGCTCAATCACCTCGAGCCAGCACTGGGTGAGTCACGATTCTTCTATGAGAATGATTTCGACGCCATGAAGTTGCAAAAGCAGGCGCTCATCCACAAGGCCACCTGACACCCCTCACGATTGCCTTCATGAGCAAATGCGCCTCGTGGATGTCAGGCGGCTATCCTTCCCCAAGGAAAATTAACGATCTCTAAACGGTTTTTGGTGACTAGGATGAGCGTTAGTTAAAAAGCATTCACAATATGCTGCGTTTTTCGCTAAAGTAGTGTTTTGTAAGATCTGCCGTCGTCATGACAAACCGGCCCGCTGGCCCCTAGAGGGGTTTGTAGCTATAACTCACTCAGGCCATCCGGCGAGTAATGCGGTGTCTTTGATGGCATCGCCTATGAGGCGGGGAGGCGAGGCCGGGTTGCCCGGACAGGACCCGGTTCGCCACAAGCGGCCGCGAGATGCTGCTCAGACAGGATTGCGACAAGCAAGACAAAAGGGCGGCGAGTCCGTCGGCATTGGTGCCAAATAACGTCAAGAGGTGTCTTAATGAAACGCCACGCTTTCACCGCTGCAGCCTTCTCGGGTGCGCTTCTCGGTGCTGCCATGTTTTCCTCCCCAGTGGTGGCGCAGGAACGCTTCATCACGATCGGAACCGGTGGTCAGACCGGGGTCTACTATGTGGTCGGTCAGTCGGTCTGTCGCCTGGTCAACCGTGGCTCCGATGAGCACAATATTCGCTGCAACGCGCCCTCCACCGGTGGTTCCGTGGCCAACGTCAACGGCATTCGTTCCGGCGAGCTGGACATGGGCGTCGTCCAGTCCGACGTGCAGTATCAGGCCTACAATGGCACCGGCAACTTCGAGGGTAACGCCTACGAGGATCTGCGCGCCGTGTTCAAGATCCATGGTGAGCCGCTTACCGTGGTGGCTCGCGCCGACTCTGGCATCGAGACATTCGATGATCTCGAAGGCAAGCGCGTCAATATCGGCAACCCGGGGTCCGGCCAGCGCAACACCATGGAGGTGGTGATGGATGCCAAGGGTTGGACCGAGGAGACCTTCTCTCTCGCATCACAGCTCGATGCCGCCGAGCAGGCCGCTGCCCTGGCCGACAACAACGTCGATGCCATGGTGTATGTGGTCGGCCATCCCAACGGTTCCATCCAGGAGGCCACCACTACTGTCGATGCCCAGTTGGTACCGGTAACGGGTCCCCAGATCGACGCCTTGGTCGAGGAGTATCCCTATTACACCAAGTCGGTGATTCCGGGCGGCCTGTACCGTGGCAACGCGGAGGATGTCGAAACCTTCGGTGTGGCAGCCACCTTCGTGACTGCGGCCGATACCGATCCCGATATCATCTATGAGACCGTCAAGGCGGTGTTCGAGAACTTCGATCGCTTCAAGCGCCTGCATCCGGCCTTCGAAAACCTCAGCGAGGAAGAGATGGTTTCCCAGGGGCTCTCCGCGCCGCTGCATGAGGGTGCCAAGCGTTATTATGTAGAGCGTGGCTGGATCGAGGAATGATCTAGTCTGCAAGGAGTACTAGGCTCCACTAACGATGCGCGGTCGTCCAGTCGGAGGCCGCGCATCGTGGTTTCTGCATTCCGTTCTTCCATGGCGACTGATGATGAGCAGGGCAAGCTTATGAGCAATGACAAGAAGACATCCTCGAGCACGGATGTGGACCTGGAGGACCTGGTTGCCTCCAGTGATTCCGGGGCGCGCAAGCCCTTGGGGGCTCCCGGCAAACTACTGGTCGGCATCGCGGCGGCCTGGTCGTTGTTCCAGTTATGGATCGCTTCCCCGCTACCGTTCATGCTCGGCTTCGGGGTATTCAATGCCACCGAATCGCGTTCGATACACCTGGCCTTCGCTCTCTTTCTGGCCTTCATGGCCTACCCTGCGCTGAAGCGCTCGCCGCGTGACAGGATTCCGCTGCAGGATTGGGTCATGGCCGCCGCCGCAGCCTTTTGTGGCGCCTACATGTTCATCTTCTACGAGGACCTTGCCCAACGGCCCGGTGCGCCCATCCTGCAGGACGTGATCGTCGGGGTGGCGGGGATCCTGCTGCTGCTCGAGGCCACGCGCCGCGCGCTGGGCCCACCGCTGATGATCGTGGCCTCGGTTTTCATCGTCTACTCACTGGCCGGGCCCTACATGCCGGGTATCCTGGCCCATCGTGGCGTCAGCCTCTATGGCTTGATCAATCACCAGTGGCTGACGACGCAAGGGGTCTTCGGTATCGCCCTGGGGGTCTCGACCAGCTTCGTGTTCCTGTTCGTGCTGTTCGGTGCGTTACTCGACAAGGCCGGGGCCGGCAATTATTTCATCAAGGTCGCTTTCTCGTTGCTCGGCCACTACAAGGGCGGTCCGGCCAAGGCGGCGGTCGTCGCTTCGGGCATGACCGGCCTGATCTCGGGCTCGTCGATCGCCAATGTGGTGACCACCGGGACCTTCACCGTGCCGATGATGAAGCGGGTCGGCTTTTCCGCGGAAAAGGCCGGGGCCGTGGAAGTGGCTTCCTCGGTCAATGGCCAGATCATGCCTCCAGTGATGGGGGCCGCCGCCTTCCTGATGGTCGAATATGTGGGCATTCCCTATATCGAGGTCATCAAGCATGCCTTCCTGCCGGCGCTGATCTCGTATATCGCATTGGTCTATATCGTTCACCTCGAAGCCCTCAAGGCCAATCTCAAGGGCCTGCCATCGAGCAATCCGGTTCGCCCGCTGCTCCACAAGGTGGTCGGTTTTCTAGGCGGCCTGCTGCTGTTGATGGGATTGTCGTTCGCCGTCTATTACGGCCTGGGCTGGTTGAAGCCGCTACTCGGCGATGCCACGCCCTGGGTGGTGGCCGTGGTGCTGGCGGTGGTTTATGTCGCCCTGCTCAAGCTGGGGGCCGGTTATCCCGAGTTGGAACTCGACGATCCCGACTCGGCGATCGTCACCCTGCCACAGACCCGGCCAACGGTGCTGGTGGGGCTGCACTATATCCTGCCGGTGATCGTGCTGGTGTGGTGCCTGATGATCGAACGGCTGTCACCGGGACTGTCGGCCTTCTGGGCCACGATGTTCATGATCTTCATCATCGTCACCCAGCGGCCGATCACGGCGTTTTTCCGTCACCGCAGCAACCTGAGTGATGACATCAAGGAAGGTTTCTTCGATCTGTGGGAAGGCCTGGTCACCGGGGCGCGCAACATGATCGGCATCGGCATCGCCACCGCCACCGCGGGCATCATCGTGGGGGCGGTGTCGCAGACCGGCGTTGGCCTGGTACTGGCCGACGTGGTCGAGATCCTGTCCATGGGGAACCTTCTGCTGATCCTGTTGCTCACCGCGGTGCTTAGCCTGATCCTGGGCATGGGCCTGCCGACGACCGCCAACTATATTGTGGTCTCGGCGTTGCTGGCGCCGGTGATCGTCCAACTCGGGGAGCAGAACGGTCTGCTCGTGCCGCTGATCGCGGTACACCTGTTCGTGTTCTATTTCGGCATCATGGCCGATGTCACGCCACCGGTAGGGTTGGCGTCTTTCGCTGCGGCAGCGGTGTCGGGTGGCGATCCGATTCGTACCGGCTTCCAGGCGTTCTATTACAGCCTGCGCACCGCCGCCTTGCCGTTTTTGTTCATCTTCAATACCGACCTACTGCTGATCGACGTATCCTTCTTGCAGGGCATCGTGATCTTTGCGGTGGCAACCGTTGCCATGCTGATCTTCGCTGCAGCGACTCAGGGCTTCATGTTGGCCCGCAGCCGCTGGTATGAAAGCGTCCTGCTGTTGCTGGTGGCCTTCACCCTGTTCCGGCCGGGCTTCTGGATGGACATGATCCATGATCCCTATCGGTCGGTACCCCCTAGCCAGTTCGTTCAGGCATTGGGCAATGTCGACGAGGACAGCACGCTGCGGCTGCAAGTGCGCGGCGAGGATGCCTTCGGTGATCCGTTGACCACTTACATGACCTTGCCGGTACCAGAGGGAGATAGCGGTGAGGAGCGCCTGGAAAAGCTGGGCCTGGAAGTGTTGATCGAGGACAATCGCGCCATCGTCGACATGGTGACCTTCGGCAGCCAGGCTGAGCAACTGGGCTTCGATTTCGATCAGGAAATCATCGAAGTCCAGGCACCGGTGGATCGTTGGGCGAAGGAGTGGATGTGGGTACCGGCATTCCTGGTCTTTGCGCTGATCGTGCTGCTGCAGCGGCGTCGGCGAGATGACCAAGCGTTGGCGGCAACCGCCTGAGGAGGGGAACCATGTACACCAAGATATTGTTGCCAGTGGATCTCAACGAAGAGGCATCCTGGTCCAAGGCCTTGCCTACGGCGTTGACCCTGTGCCAAACCTTCGGGGCGTCGCTGCATGTGGTCACGGTGTTACCGGACTACCGCATGCCGCTGGTCGGTTCCTACTTCCCCGAGGGGTTCTCCGAGAAGGTTCACCAGAGCGTGTCGGAGGCGCAGCATGAATTCGTCACGCAGCATGTGCCCGACGATATCCCGGTGCAGTGCGTGATCGTCGACGGCTCGCCTTGGGAAGCGATCATCAAGACTGCCAAGCAACTCGAGGTCGACCTGATCGTGATGGCATCGCATAGCAATCGCAAGTTCGCCGACTACGTGCTGGGCCCCAATGCCGAGCACGTGGTGCACCATACCAAGATGTCGGTGATGATCGTGCGCTGAACCCCCATACGGTGATTCCCTACGATGTCATGTCATACCCCCGGCCGGTGCCATCGGTCGGGGGCATGTTTTATCGAGGCACACTGACGTGGCTGGGGCAGCGTGCCGAGCAGCACAAGGTACAGGCGTTGAAGGACAGTCCCTGCGTGGCCGAGGGCAGTCGTCTACATTAAAAGCGTACGAAGGCATCTTGCCTTGTGTCGGCCACTGCGCTTTCGGTGCCGATGGAAGCGAGCCGGAAGCGTCTGCTCACCGCGTGCGGGATAAGGGGTTACGCCATGAATGCTGCTGAAACGAACAAGCACAAGCACAAGCAGTCGGATGCCAACAAGATGGTCACGATCGTGATCAACAAGGTGGGGATGGATAGGCCACGTGCCTGGCTGGTGGCCGGTTTTCAGGATTTCCGTCAGGCGACCGCGGTCAGCCTGGCCTATGGGATGTTCTGGGTCGGGTTGAGCATCGCCGTGACGGCGGGGGCCTTTACCCTGGGGTTGTGGCACTGGTTGTTACCGCTGGTGGCCGGGTTCATGTTCCTGGGGCCGCTGGTGGCGGTGGGCTCCTATGGCATCAGTCGCAAGCTCGAGGCCGGCAAGGCACCGAACCTGGGAGATGCCTTCGGCGCCTGGACGGCGCACACCGGCCAGCTTGCGATGATGGGCGTGATGATGATGATCTTCTTCCTCGCCTGGATTCGCTTTGCCACACTGTTGTTTGCCCTGTTCTTCGGCCTCGAGGCTCCCGATCCTGCCACGCTCTACGCCTCGTTGCTGACGACACCGGAAGGGCTCGGGATGCTGGCCGTGGGCACGGCCATCGGCGCCGCTCTGGCCTTCGGTGCTTTCTCTATCAGCGTGGTGGCCATTCCGACCCTGATGGATCAGGACTTGACCTTCATGGAAGGCATCGAGGCGAGCATTCGTTCCGTGGCGAATAACTTCCGTCCCATGCTGCTGTGGGCGGCTATCCTGACTGGCTGCGTGCTGGTGGGGATAATGACCTTCTATATCGGCCTGGCCTTGATCCTGCCGGTGCTGGGGCACGCGAGCTGGCATGCCTATGAGGACCTGGTACGCATCGAGGGCGGTTCCTCGTCAGCGAGCTGAACCGACTGGCAATTCGTTGTACAAACCGGCTAGTCTGGGGGCGATCATCGCCCCCTTTTTCATGACCAGCAAGGAAAGCGTCTCATGTCCGCTGACTCACCGATCCTGTCGGGTCTCTTCCGTTACCCCGTCAAATCCACCGCCGGCGAACCTCTGTCTTGTGCCATGGCTACCGAGGAGGGGCTCGTGGGCGATCGTCGTTACATGGTGGTCAAGCCGGACGGCACTTTCATCACCGCGCGTTCGCACCCACAGTTGCAGCGGGTCAGTACCACGCTGCACGACGATGGCCTGGTGTTGCATCATCCCGAACTGGCCGACCTGCCCCTCGCGCATGAGGCGTTCGAGGCCATCACCTTCGCTACCCAGGTGTGGGGTGACAGTTTCGCCGGTCTGACTACCACGGCAAGCGCCGATGAGTGGATCGGACAGGCAGTGGGAGAGCCGGCGAAGTTGCTGTGGCTAGGAGAGCGCTCGCCGCGTTACCGTCAAGCCATCGGCAAGCGGGTCAGTTTCGCCGACGGTTACCCGCTGTTGATGATCGGCCAGGCGTCGTTGGACGACCTCAATACACGATTGTCATCGCCGCATCGAATGGCACAATTCCGCCCCAATCTGGTAGTGACGGGCAGCTTGCCCTATGCCGAAGACGAATGGCGGGTACTGCGCATCGGCGAGGTGGAACTGGCCGTGGACAAGCCCTGTTCACGTTGTGCGATGATCACCGTGGACCCGGCGACAGGGCGCTTTCTTCCCCAGCGCGAGCCGCTGCGCACCCTGGCGGGCTATCGCCGTGGTCCCGATGGCAAGGTCTATTTCGGCCAAAATCTGATCGTGCTCAAGGGAGGAGCTCTCGAGGTCGGGATGCCGATCGAGTGGATTGGCTGATACGGCCGGAGGATGAGGAGCAAGTCCATGAAGGTATTATCGTATGGGGGCTGGCGAGTGGTGACGGTCGGTATTCTGGCCGGCTGGGCAAGCATCGGCGTGGCACAGGAACAGGACGAGGAGACCTCACCACCGGCCAGCCATCCCATCGAACTCAAGGCCGACAGCTGCATGGAGGAGGGAAACTGGACGACTCAGGCAATGCGCGAATGTGCCGCCCAGGCGCACAAGGACTGGGAGGACGAGATCGAGCGCTTGACGACCACGCTGGAACGCGTGTTGGGCAGTGAGGCACGTGAGGCCCTGGTGGCGGCCCAGGAAGCCTGGCAGGTCAGCCGCGATGCCGATTATGACTTTATCGCCGCCTACTATGCCGAACTCTCGCAAGCTGAGCTGGGTAGCGGGACTCTGTGGCCCCTGGCCGAGCAGATGCATCGCAATGCCGTGCTCCAGGATCGGGCGAATCAATTGCAACGCTACCTGGATGCACTCGAGGAACTGGAGGCACCGGCCGAGCCATCACCCGAGTTGCCACCCGAATAGCCGCTGGGTCATTCGATCGTGCTCAGCACGGTATCGGGGATAGCGTCCTTGACCGGCGTGAATCTGGACCGGGTCATGGCTTTATCGTTTAAGGCCCTTTACCCAAGGGGCCTGACCTGAGGACATGGATCGCGTAATCTAGGCGAAACTCCTCGGTCGTGAATGTCTGCCATGTCGAAGTGTGCCTGTTTTGCCTACCTCCTGAGTCTGGTCGTGCTCGTGACGGCACCAGCCATGGCCGAACACCTCCCCGTTCCTCAGGGCGACGTGATCCTGAAGGTGTCCGGCAATATCGAGCACCCCAATGTCGGTGATGAAGCGCATTTCGATTACGACATGTTGATGGCCCTCTCACCACATACGCTGGTTACCGATACCCCCTGGACCGAAGGCGCGGGCCATTATGAAGGGCCTTTGGCCAGAGCCGTGTTGGAAGCGGTCGGTGCCCGAGGTGACACGCTGCGCATCACGGCACTGAACGACTTCGCCGCCGATGCCCCGGTGTCGGATTTCTACGACTATGATGTGATTCTGGCCCTTGAGCGCGACGGTGAGCCGATGGAGATCCGTGATTTTGGGCCGATCTTCGTGCTTTATCCCTTCGATGATTACCCACAGCAACTGCTCACGGAAACCATCCGCTTTCGCTCGGTGTGGCAGGTGGCGAATATCCATGTCTACGAGTAATACCGCTTCGTCCACAGCGAGGAGATCGTTAGCGACATGCTTCGCTACCCGTTGCGCCTGAAGCTTGGTGCCTTTGCCGCCTTGTTCTTCTTCGCAGCCGCCATGGTCGTGGTGGGGCTGGTGCTATGGCGCCAGGAGAGCGTGGCCCAGAGCGTGGGGGGCGATGCCGCCTGGTTCGCCTACAAGCTGGATCGCGAGGCGGTACAGTTGCGCATGATGACGGGATCGGGGGAGCCTCTGGAGGCACTGCGTCTGCGCTTCGAACTGCTGTATAGCCGTGTCAACCTTCTGCAACGCGGCAACATCGTCGAGCTGTTCCGTACGATTCCGGCGACCGCCGAACTGATGCCCGAAATCGTCAATAGGGTCGAGAAACTCGACGCTACCTTGAAGGAAATCGAGCGGCTCGATGCCGGCATTCGTGCCGATCTCAGCCGCCAGCTCGATGAACTGTCGGCTTATACCGAGCAGTTGATCATTGCCATCAATGCCCACCTTGCCGATTCCTCCACGCAGGAACGGGAAACCCTGCAGTCGCTGTACCGCCTGTTACTGGCGCTGATTCTGTCGATGACGCTGGCAACCTTGCTGGTGGTGGGTTTCCTGTTTCGCGAGTCCCGAGACAATGCCAGTGCACGTCACGCCATGGAAACCTTGAGTCGTGAACTGGAGGTCACGGCGCGCGAAGCCGAGTCGGCGAGCCAGGCCAAGTCCGAATTCCTGGCGATGGTCAGTCACGAGATTCGTACGCCCTTGAATGGCGTCATCGGTATGAGCGATTTGCTGCTGGAGCGGCCGCTGGATGGCCAGTCGCTGCGTTATGCCCGCACCATCCATGACAGTGCCGGT
Source organism: Litchfieldella rifensis (assembly GCF_042646605.1). Lineage (NCBI taxonomy): Bacteria > Pseudomonadati > Pseudomonadota > Gammaproteobacteria > Oceanospirillales > Halomonadaceae > Litchfieldella > Litchfieldella rifensis. The sequence continues at coordinate 413,707 of NZ_JBHRUG010000048.1, forward strand.
CAGTTGTTGGGATTGATCAACGACATCCTGGACTTTTCCAAGATCGAAGCCGGACGCCTGGAACTCGAGCGCACCACGTTCTCACTACGCGAGCTGCTGGAGGCCGCTGTTACCCTGTTCGCGCCACGTGCTGCCGACAAGCGACTCGCATTGACGTTGGAGATCGATCCGGATCTGACCGACCGGCGCCTGGGAGATCCGGGGCGTCTGCGCCAAGTCATCCTCAATCTGCTGTCCAATGCCATCAAGTTCACTGCCCAGGGTGAGGTGCGCCTGGTAGCGCTTTGGTCGTTGCGTGCCCAGCGCTTGCGGATCGAGGTCATCGACAGCGGCTGCGGGATCCCTACCGCACATCAAGGGCATCTCTTCGAACCCTTTCGACAGGGCGATGCTTCCACGGCGCGGCAATTTGGCGGAACCGGGCTGGGTCTGGCCATCTGCAAACGGCTGGTGGAAGCCATGAAGGGAACCATCGGTGTCGACAGCCGCCATGGGCGGGGCAGCCGTTTCTGGTTGGAAGTACCACTGCCTGCTCAGTCGGCGAAAGCGTTGCCATCCCCAACGCAGGTTCGACCGGACACGAGTCGTTTTGCGGCGCGCTTGCTGTTGGTCGAGGACAACCCAGTCAACCAGCAAGTGGCCGTGGCGATGCTCGAACGTCTAGGCTGCCGACTCGAGATCGCCGCTAGCGGAGTCGAGGCCTTACGGCTGGCACCGACCGGCGATTATGCGTTGATCTTCATGGATGTGCAGATGCCGGACATGGATGGCTTGGAGGTCACGCGGCGTCTACGTGCCATGGGCGGTCGGCTGGCCGAGCTTCCCATCGTCGCCATGACGGCCGGCGCCACGGGAGGGGAGCGCAATCGTTGCCTGGCTGCCGGCATGGACGACTACCTGACCAAGCCGCTGTTTCTCGGTGCCCTGGCCTGCGTGTTGTCTCGTTATCTGGAAGGTGACTCGGCGCCGGTGGATGACGTGGTTTCCTGGCCATCATCGTCACCCGAGGGGGGAATGCCGCTGCTGGATGGCCAGGCTCTGGACGATCTGCAGGGGGCCCTGGGCGATCAAGGGCTCGCGTCCTTGGCATCGTTGTTCCGTCAGCAGTGGCCGGCACGGCTTGAAGCGCTGGATGCCGCTATCGCCCAGGAGCAGGCCGACGAGGTCCTGCGGGTGTCGCATTTGATCAAGGGCGAGGCCTCGAGTCTGGGGCTCGTGGGCATCGCCTCGCGGGCACAGGCTCTGGACGAGGCGGCCCGGTGCCGAGCCAGCGAGAATTGGCCAGCGCTGCGCGATGCCCTGCGCGAAAGTCTCGAACCTTCTCTGGAAGCCTTCGAAGCTTGGACGCAGCGCTACCGGTCCGATATCACCTGACGTCCTTTCGACGAAGGCGACGGCCGGCGCCGCTTGAGGGCGCGTTCGACCACTGCCTGACCGGGGCGATAATCGCCTCGCGAGGCTGCCAGTGCCCGGTCGAGGGTCAATTCGGCGATGCGTCGGTGGTCCTGAGGCAGTGAGTTGACCGTCAGTGGCAGGAAGTCGAGCAGCCGGTCGTCGCCGAATGTCGCCAGATGCAAAGTTTCCGGCAGGCCGCCGTTGTCCAGCAGCACATCGAAGACGCCATCGAGCAGGGTATAGGAAGCTGTGACCAGCGCATCGGGCATGCCATGCTCGGTGAGCAACTCATGCATCAGGCGCGCTCCCTCGGTGCGGTCGTAACGGGCCGCGCTCTTCATGATCGCCTGCGCCGAACTGCCTTCCAGGGCCTTGCGGAAGCCGGCACGGCGCTCGACACTGATCGAAAGTTCCGGAACGGCATCGAACCAGGCGATGCTCGAGATTTGGGGCGATAGCACCGAGCGAGTCAGCGCCTCGGCGGCTACCTGGTTATTACTGACTATGCTGATGAAATGACGGGATTCGAGGGCACGGTCGACGGCGATCACCGGCAAGCCGGAGGCCATCAGCTCGCCATAGAAGGGGTCATCCATGGCCAGGCAGCTGGCGACGATCAACACCTCACAACGCTGGGCGCGAAGGGCTCGGGCCAACTCGCGCTCGCTGTCGGGGTCGTCGTCGGAGCCAACGATCAGCAACTGGTAGCCACGCTCGCGGGCGCCACGCTCGAGCAGCTTGGCCAGGCGGGCATAACTGGCATTTTCCAGGTCGGGAATGATCAGGCCCAGGGTGCGGCTGGCGCCGCGGCGCAGGGCGGCCGCCTGGGCATCTACCCGATAGTGGTGCCGTTCCACCACCGCCATTACCTTGTCGACGGTGTCCTGGCTGATGCGGCGCTCTCGGGCCTTGCCGTTGATGACATAACTGGCGGTGGTGCGCGAGACCCCAGCCAGTTGGGCAATTTCGGCGAGTGTCATGGGAAAATCCTTGTGTTGGCTCATCCGCCGTGACAGCCGGTCGGCATGAGTCTCCGTGCATTCTACGCCAGCAGGCCGGCATCCCACCCCCTGCTAAGGTCGTAGGCAATGTGACTTGATAAAAATGCTGTCACGATCCAGCATTGAGTTTATCTGTAGGTGACACGATTCAGCCAGCTGATTGTCAGCGGAGTCGGCAAGCAAAGTCGGTAAGCGATCGAGCACAATCAGTTTTCGTACACGGCCCGGTGTAAGCCGGCACAGGAGATTCCGATGCTCAGTCTCGGACACAACGATATCATGCTCGGCTGTCACGCCAGCGACTGGCAAGGCGCGCTGGACCAGGCCGCCACCGCCCTCGGTGACGCCGGCCTGGTGACGTCCGGGTATCGCGATGGGCTATACGCTCGCGAGGCCCAGTCTTCCACTTTCCTGGGCAATGCCATCGCCATTCCGCATGGCACCCCGGAGAGCCGCGAACACGTCAAGCAGACCGGTGTGCGGGTGCTGCAGTTTCCGGCCGGTATCGAATGGCACGATGGCAACCGCGTTCACGTGCTGGTGACCATCGCCGCCCAGAGCGACGAACACCTCGATATCCTGCGTCAGTTGACCCACGTCCTGGATCGTGAGGGGGTGGCCGAGAAGCTGGCGGCGGCCGACTCGCAGGCCGCAGTGGCGTCGCTGTTGTCCAAGGTGCCCGTGGAGGCGCGCCTGGATGCCGACACACTGTGCCTGAAGTTTCCCGCTCGTGACCCTCTGGAACTGGCGCTGGCCGGGGCCGCGCGTCTGCGCCAGGCGGGCTGTGTGGACGCCGCTTTCGTTGCCGCGATTGCCGATCAGACCCCGGTAGGGCTAGGAAAGGGCTTGTGGTTCACCAGCAGCGCAACCGGCGTGGTCACGCCCTCATTGTCACTGGCCACGCCGGAAGCGCCGATCGCTCACTCCCAAGGGCCGGTGCAGGGCGTGTTCTGCCTGGCCGCCCAGGGCGATGCACATCGCAACCTGCTGGAGCGACTGTCGGCGCTGCTCGACAGCGGCGGTGGCGAGGCGTTGTTCGAGGCCGATGTGGCCACCGTGCTGGCGCGGCTTGCCGGTGAGTCGGCCAGCGCCCGGACGGTTCGGGCCCGTGTGCTCAATGCCCACGGCCTGCACGCGCGCCCGGCCAAGCTACTGGTGCAGGCCGCACGCCAGCAGGCGCTGCCGATCAAGGTCCGTCTGCTGGAGGGCGGCGGAGAGGCCGTCTCGGCCGCCAGTCTGACCAAGGTCATCGGGCTGGGCGCACGCCGCGGCCAGGTACTGGTGTTCTCCGCCGAGGGCGACGCTGCCGACGAGGCACTGGCAGCCGTCGCTACTGCCGTGAGCGAAGGGCTCGGCGAAAAGGTGCTGCCCTTCGAGGAAGGGCGCGATCATACCGCAAGCATTGCCCCGCAAGCGGTGCTCGAGCCCTTGCCCGCGGATACTCCGCACGCGGCAGTGGCCGCGTCGCCAGGGCTGGCTATCGGTCCGGCCTTCGTGCTACGTACCCCGCGTTTCGACTATCCCGAGCGTGCCGATGACGGCGTGCATGAGAAGCGGCGCCTGGAGCAGGCAATCCGCGAAGGCATCGCGCAGCTCGAATCGCTGGTGCACAGCGCCCCGGGCGGCGAAGTCTCGGAAATCCTGTCGATGCACGAAGAGATGCTCGATGATCCGGAGCTGCACCAGGCCGCACGCGAGGGAATTGGCGAGGGCATGAGCGCCGAGGCGGCCTGGTGGCAGGCCATCGACACCGCGGCGCGCGCCCAGGAAATGCTGGCCGATCGCCTGCTGGCCGAGCGCGCCGCCGACCTGCGCGACGTGGGGCGCCGCGTACTGGGACTCCTATGCGGCATCGAGCTGCCGACCCCGCCGGATCACCCCTATATCCTGGTCATGGACGATGTGGGTCCCTCCGACGTCGCGCGTCTGGACACCCAGAAGGTGCGTGGCCTGTTGACCGCCCGCGGCGGCGCCACCGCGCACAGCGCGATCCTGGCCCGCGCCCTGGGCATTCCCGCCGTGGTGGGTGCCGGCGAGCGCGTGCTGGGCCTGGACAACGGCATCGAGCTGATCCTCGATGGCGAGCGTGGTCGAGTCGTACCGGCACCGTCCAGGGAGCGCCGCCAGCGCGCCGAGCTGCGGCTCAAGGAGCGTGAACGACTCGAACGCGATGCCTTCGCGGCACGCTTCGAGGAAGGCCGCACCCGCGACGGCCATCGCGTCGAAGTGGCCGCCAACCTGGGCAATACCGCGCACACCGCGGATGCCGTGGAACGCGGTGCCGAGGGTGTCGGCCTGCTGCGCACCGAGTTCATCTTCATGGCCCATGCCGAAGCGCCGGATCTCGACACCCAGGTGGCCGAGTATCGCCAGGCCATCGAGGCGTTGGACGGCCGCCCCCTGGTGGCACGCACCCTCGATGTCGGCGGCGACAAGCCGTTGCCATACTGGCCGGTGCCCCAGGAGGACAATCCCTTCCTCGGCCTGCGCGGCATCCGCCTGGCCCTGACCCAACCCGACGTATTGGAAACCCAGTTGCGGGCGCTGCTCACCGCTGCCACCGGCAAGCCGCTGCGCATCATGCTGCCGATGGTCAAGGACATCGCCGAGTTCCGTCAGGCCAAGGCCATCCATGACCGCCTGCTGGAAGAGATCCCCGAAACCGAGCGCGCCACCGACGTACAGCTCGGGGTGATGATCGAGGTGCCGTCCTGTGCGCTGCTGGCGCCGAGTCTGGCCGAGGAGGTCGACTTCTTCTCCATCGGCACCAACGACCTGACCCAGTACACCCTGGCCATCGACCGCGGCCACCCCGAACTCTCGGCCCAGGCCGACGGCCTGCACCCGGCGGTGTTGCGCTTGATCCAGATGACCGTCGATGCCGCCCATGCGCGGGGCAAATGGGTCGGGGTGTGTGGCGAGCTGGCCTCGGATGCCCAGGCGGTGCCGGTACTGGTGGGCCTTGGCGTCGACGAGCTGTCCGTGAGTGCCCGCCAGGTGCCGATGGTCAAGGCGAGGCTACGCGAGTTCGATTTGGCCGAGGCCCAGCATCAGGCCCGACTGGCCCTGGCCCAGGCGACCAGCGAGGCGGTACGTGACGCCCTGGAGGCGCTCTGATGGCGCATGTCCTGACCCTCAGCCTCAATCCTGCGCTGGACCTGGCGATTCGCTTGCCGCGCCTGGCTCTGGGAGAGGTCAATCGTACCGACGTCACTCATCTCGAGGCGGCCGGCAAGGGCGTCAATGTGGCCCGGGTGCTGATGGCACTCGGTCATCGGGTCACGGTGTCGGGGTTCCTGGGCGCGGATAACGATGGTCCCTTCCTGCGTGCCTTCGAGGCCATGGGCGTGACCGATGCCTTCCTGCGCGTGCCCGGCGAGACGCGGATCAATGCCAAGGTCGCCGAGCATGACGGGCGCGTCACCGATATCAACGGCCCCGGTGTGGCCATCGAGCCCGACGCCTGGACGCATCTGAGCGAGTGGCTAACCGCCCTGGCGGCCGATCCACTGCGGCGTCCGGATGCAGTGGTGATCGGTGGCAGTCTGCCACCGGGAATCTCACCCGACGACCTGGCGGCGCTGGTCGCCTGCTTACGTGAGCGGGAACTGCCGGTGTGGGTCGATACCAGTGGTCAGGCGCTCAGCGCCGCCATCGGGGCGCGGCCGACGGCGGTCAAGCCCAACGAGCATGAATTGGCCGACTGGGCCGGCGGAGAGCTGGATAACGATGCCGATCGGCTGGCTGCGGCCCTGCGACTGCACAGTGCCGGTGTTCAGGAAGCGCTGGTATCGGCCGGGCCGCACGGTGTGCTGTGGGTCAGCCGCCGCGGTGCCTGGCTGGCCACCCCGCCCATCATGGACGTGGAAAGCACCGTCGGAGCCGGCGACACCCTGGTCGCCGGGATGCTGCACGGCGTGCTCGAAGGCCAGCCTGCCGCGCAGACGCTGGGCTTCGCTACCGCATTGTCGGCCGAGTCCGTCCGCCATATCGGTGTGGGCGACCCCCATGCCGCCGACTTCACTCAACTCCAACAACAGACCCGCGTACGCCGCCTCGATGACGTCGACGCAGGGGGAGCGCTCGCATGAACATCATCCTGATCACCGCCTGCCCGAGTGGCATGGCCACCACCTTTCTGGCCGCCCGCCGTCTGGAACAGGCCGCCCGTCGTCGCGACTGGCAGGTCACGGTCGAGATGCATAGCGAACTCGAACCGTTGACTCCGGCTTCCTTGGAAGCCATTGAGGCCGCCGACTTGGTGGTAGTTGCCGCCGACCATATTCCTGCGCCGCAGCGGTTCAATGGCAAGCGTCTGTTCCAGGCGCCGATCGATCAGGCCCTGCCCGATCCGGACGCCTTTCTCGAGCGTGCCAGCCGCGAAGCCGAGGCCTTCACCGCGCCTGTCGAAGCTCCCTCCGCCGCGCCGGCCGCTGCCGGCGGCCAGCGTATCGTGGCGGTAACCGCCTGTCCCACCGGGGTAGCGCATACCTTCATGGCTGCGGAAGCCCTGGCGGAAGCGGGCAAGGCACTGGGTCATCAGGTGCGCGTCGAGACCCAAGGCTCGGTGGGTGCCCAGGACAAGCTTACCGAGGGGGAAATTCGTGACGCCGACCTGGTGATCTTGGCCTGCGATATCGAGGTCGATCCGACCCGCTTCGCCGGTAAACGAGTCTTCCGCACTTCCACCGGCAATGCGCTGAAGAAGCCGCGGCCGACCATCGAGCAAGCGCTGACCGAGGCCGAAGTGGAAACGCAGGCATCCGCCCAGGCGGGTGGCGAGCGCAAGAAGAGCGTCAAGGAGAAGGGCGTCTACAAGCACCTGTTGACCGGCGTGTCGTTCATGCTGCCGATGGTGGTGGCGGGGGGCCTGCTGATCGCGCTGTCGTTCGTGTTCGGCATCGAGGCTTTCAAGGAAGAAGGCACCCTGGCGGCGGCGCTGATGCAGATCGGTGGTGGCACCGCCTTCACCCTGATGATCCCGGTACTGGCCGGTTATATCGCCTACTCGATCGCCGACCGGCCGGGGATTGCTCCGGGCATGATCGGCGGGATGCTGGCGGCCGAAATCGGCGCCGGCTTCATCGGCGGTATCCTCGCCGGCTTCCTGGCCGGTTATGTGGCCAAGGCCGTGGCCCAGCGCGTCAAGCTGCCGTCGAGCGTCGAATCGCTCAAGCCGATCCTGATCATTCCGCTGGTCGCCAGCTTGATCACCGGTCTGGTGATGATCTATGTGATCGGTGAACCGGTGGCGGGCATCCTCGCCGCACTGACCGCCTTCCTCGAGAACATGGGCTCCGCCAACGCCGTGCTGCTCGGCATCCTGCTGGGCTCGATGATGTGCTTCGACCTGGGTGGGCCGGTCAACAAGGCCGCCTATACCTTCGGCGTGGGCCTGCTGGCATCCGAAACCTATGCACCGATGGCGGCGATCATGGCCGCCGGCATGGTCCCGGCGATCGGCATGGGGATCGCCAGTTTCGTCGCCAAGTCGAAGTTTTCCGAACCCGAGCGCGAGGCCGGCAAGGCATCCTTCGTACTGGGCCTGTGCTTCATCAGCGAAGGGGCGATTCCCTTCGCCGCCAAGGACCCGCTGCGCGTGATTCCCGCCTGCATCGCCGGCGGGGCGATCACCGGCGCGCTGTCGATGCTGGTCGGCGCCAAGCTGATGGCACCCCATGGCGGCATCTTCGTGCTACTGATCCCCAACGCCATCACCCCCGTGTTGCTCTACCTGGCCGCCATCGTCATCGGCTCGCTGGTTACCGGTCTGGGCTACGCGATGATCAAGAGCGGTGGTCAGGAAGTGGCGGTCGAAGCCAGCGCCTGAACCCTGCGCATCGCAACGAGACGCCACCGGGTCATTGCCGACCCGGTGACGTCTGTCGTCGGGGAGGGGATCGATCGTTGTCGATTTCGCCCCTTGCCAGACGACCAGGGAATAGCGGCCCAGGATCATCTCTTGGGCCGCCTAGCCCGAAAGCTCGATAGATCAAGGAGTCAAAGATGGCCATGAAGCTTTATGCCCACCCGTTTTCCTCATACTGCCAGAAGGTGTTGATCGCACTGTACGAGAACGACATCCTGTTCGAGTACCGCATGCTGGCGCCAGACGACGCACAGGTGACGGCGGAGCTCGAAGCGCTATGGCCGCTCAAGCGCTTTCCCGTGCTGGTGGACGACGGTCGTACGGTGGTGGAGTCGAGCATCATCATCGAGCATTTGGGGATACATCATCCCGGCCAGGTACGGTTGATCCCCGAGGAGGCGCGCGTCGCGCTCGATGTGCGGATGATGGATCGTTTTTTCGACAACTACGTGATGACACCGATGCAGAAGATCGTATTCGACAGCATCCGCTTGGCCGAGAATCGCGACCGCCAAGGAGTCGCCGAGGCACAGGGAATGCTCGATACCGCCTACCGCTGGCTCGACGAGGCAATGGCGGGGCGCGAGTGGGCAGCGGGCGACGCCTTCAGCCTCGCCGATTGCGCTGCCGCGCCTGCGCTGTTCTACGCCGACTGGACCCACCCGATCGGCGAGACATTCACGAACGTTCATGCCTATCGGCGGCGGCTGCTCGCGCGCCTCTCCTTCGCACGGGCGGTGGACGAGGCGCGACCCTACCGTCCACTCTTCCCACTCGGTGCCCCCGACCGCGACTGACCGCGGTACGATGATCAGGAGCGGCGGCCGGCAAGTGGCGGTCAGTTATGCTCCATGATGGCCTTCATTCTCTCGATGTTCTGTTCGATCGCTTCCTTGCGCACCTGGCCAAGGGCGCGAATGTCGCGCTTGTGCATCGCATCGAGCGAGTCGTCGATCTCACGGATGAGCGCGTCGATTTCCTCTTCCCAGTTCATCCTGGGCACCATCGACAACCAGATGCGGGCGATCTGGAAATAGAGCTGCATGACGATTTCGCGGGCGCGGATGTTGACGATGATGTCGGCGTGCGCTTCCTGAAGCCTGAGATGCAGTTCACCGAGTCTTGCCACGTCATGGTGCTCGCGAAGCCCCCGGCACCGCTCGCGAATGTCGCGAAGCTGCTCGGCCCGTTCCCACCAGTGTTCCGCTGGCGATAGGCTGGCGAGATTGGCCTCCAGAATCATGCGGATGGCATAGACATCCCTCACCGACTCGAAGTCGAAGCTGGTGACGACCGTCTGCAGCCCCTGACGGCGCTCGGCCAGGTGCTCCAGTTCCAGTCGGAGCAAAGCCCTCCTGATCGGGGTGCGACTCACCTCGAACTCCTTGGCTAGCTGCGACTCGCTGAGCTTGGTCCCCGGCGGATAATGGAGCAGGCAGATTCGATCGCGCAGGCAGATATAGATCTCCTCGGTGCGGCGCTGGGCGGCACCGAGCTTGGCGAATTGTTCGTTCGGATCTCGGCGCATGCTCTATCGATACTCCTCTACTGGGGGCTTGTGTGACCGACATCTTGCTTCCTTGATGTTCACTTCGTCGCGATAGACCTTCGTATACCAATGCGATCATGAATTCTTCAAAATCAATATAACCCATTGTTTTGTTTGAAATTATAAACATCTTTCAGAGGCTTTTCCTGGAAGACGTTTCCTGTGTTGACCTGTTTTCCTGACGATGCCATGCTTGGATCCAAGTGGAAGTCGCTTGGATTCAAGTGAAAAATCGATCCCTGTCAACAATAATAATGAGATAGCGATATGGACCATCATCCCCTGTTCCCTCGCGAGGAGTTCCAAGGCCGCGTGGTTCGCGTGCGCTCACTGATGGCTGAGCATGGTCTCCAGTGCCTTCTGGTGTCGAAGCCGGAGAACATCTACTACCTGACGGGCCTGGATCATCAAGGGTATTTCGCCTTCCATCTGCTGGTGGTGCCAATGGACGGAAGGCCTATCCTGATCACTCGCGCCATGGAGTGGGCCACCATCGGGGACCAGCTCACCGAGGCGGACTTCGTCGGTCATTCGGACAGTACGCCGCCGGAAATCACTGTGGCCGAGGTGCTCGGAGGGTTGGGCTTGACCCAAGCCCAAGCCGGGGTCGAGAAGTATAGCAACAGCTTCCCGCTGGCCATCTACGAAGGCCTGTGCGCGACCCTGCCCGAGCTGAAGTGCACGGATGCCTCGTGGCTGGTTGAATCGCTACGGCAAGTCAAGTCAGTGCTGGAAATCGAGTATGCCCGCTGTGCCGCGCATGTTACCGACACGATGATCGAGGCGGCACTCGAGGTGGCCCGTCCTGGCGCCAATGAGCAGGAAGTGGCGGCCGAGATCCATCGCCGGATGATCCTGGCCGGTGGAGAACCGCCGGGCTTCACGCCTTTCATTCGTCCCACGCCCCGCATAAAGCAGGAACACACCAGCTGGCGTAATCGCGAGCTGCGCGCCGGCGAGGCGCTGTTCCTCGAAATGGCGGGCTGTGTCGGTCGCTACCATGCACCGGCCGGGCGCTTCCTCTACTTGGGCGATGCGCCGGCCAACACCGAGCGGGCCCAGCGCGCCTGCCTGGATGCCTTCGACGCGGTGGTCGACGCCATCCAGCCCGGTGTCACCGCCGCCGAGGTATATGCCTGCTGGCAGAACTCAGTCGAGCGTTCCGGCGTGCGGGACTACCGTCGCCACCACTGCGGCTACATGGTCGGCCTTGGCTATCCTCCTAGTTGGACCGGTGGAAGTCAGGTGGTCGGTCTGCGTCACGACAGCGACATGCTGCTAAAGCCGGGCATGACCTTCCATGTGTTGTCCTGGCTGCTCGGCTCCAACCTGGGTGACTACTTCCTTTCCAACACGGTCGTCCTGACCGATAGGGGCTGCGAGGTACTGACACGCAGTCCTTGCCGGTTGGAGGCGAACTGAGGCTTCGCCCCATTCCCGCGAACTGGTCGTCACTTCAGAGCAACAACAACCACAACGTATGACCTGGAGGCATGACATGAATATCTTCCGTACCGCAATCACCGCCAACGTCCTGGCCGTAGCCATCGTCGCCAGCACCCCCGCTCTGGCCGTCACCTTGGACGAGTTGCGCGAGCGTGGAGCCGTACGCGCCGCCTTCGCCAACGAATCCCCCTATGGCTACGTGAATGAAGAGGGTGTCCTCACCGGCGAGTCACCCGAGGTGGCCAGGGTCATCTTCAATCGCCTTGGCGTGGAAAACCTGGATGGCATATTGACCGAATGGGCTTCGCTGCTGCCAGGCCTCAACGCCGGCCGCTGGGACATGGTCGCCGCCGGCATGTTCATTACCCCCGGGCGCTGCAAGGAGGTGGCCTTCTCCAATCCCAGCTACATGATGGGACAGTCGTTCCTGGTCCAGGCCGGCAACCCTCATGACCTGCACAGCTATGAGGATGTCGCCAACAACGACGAGGTCACCCTAGGCGTACTGGCCGGCGCCGTCGAGCGTGGCTATGCCCGCGACGCCGGCATTCCGGACTCGCAGGTCCAGGAGCTGCCGGACCAGACCAGCATGCTGGCGGCGGTGCGCACCGGGCGTATCGATGCCGCGGCACTGACCTCCGTCTCCATCGAGCGCATGGCGCAACTGGGCGGCGACCGGGTCGAACGTGCCGAGCCATTCGACACTCCGCCCGAAGCCATCGGTTACGGCGGCTTCGCCTTCCGCAAGGCGGACGAAGCGCTGATCGAGGAATTCAACGCCCATCTCGCCGACTTCATCGGCAGCGAGGAGCACCTGGAACTGGTCCGGCCGTTCGGTTTCACCGAGGCCAACCTGCCGGGCGACACCACCGCGGAAGAACTCTGTCAGGGTTCTTGAGACCATATCGATGGACCTATTACGTTTTCTGCCACTGATGCTCGAGGGGGCCTGGGTCACCGCCCAGATCACGGCGCTGGCCCTGCTCCTCGCCCTGGTAATGGGGTTCACGGCCGCCCTGATGCGGCTGTCCCGTTACCGCCTCTTGCGTGGCGTGGCAACCGTCTACGTGGAGGTGTTTCGCGGCACATCGGCGCTCGTCCAACTGTTCTGGATGTTCTACGTGCTGCCGCATTTCGGCGTCAATATCAATCCCTTCATGGTCGGCTGGATCGCCCTCGGCCTGAACATCGGAGCCTATGGGGCCGAAGTCATCCGGGGAGCGATCCAGGCGGTGCCGAAAGGCCAGTACGAGGCGACCATTGCGGTCAACATGACCCGCTGGCAAGCCATGTATCGGGTGATCATTCCCCAAGCCATTCCCGACATGATCCCGCCCTGGGGCAACCTCTCCATCGAACTGCTGAAGGCCACCTCGCTGGTGTCGCTGATCACCATCGCCGACCTCACCTTCCGGGCCAGGCAGCTCAATGACCGGACCTTCGAAACGGTGGAGATCTTCACGCTGGTGCTGCTGATGTATCTGGCCATGGCACTGGTAATCACTGCGGGAATGCGTCTGCTGGAGCGTTACACCAGCCGTGGTCTTGGCCGAGGAGGTATCTGATGAATATCTGGGACTGGGAATTCGCCTGGCGCATCATGCCGCTGCTGCTGGACGCGGTAGTGATCACCGTCTACGCCACCGTGCTGGGCTTCGTGTTCGCCGCCGTGTTCGCCGCCGTGTTCGGCCTGGTGCTGGCATTGATGCGCCGCAGCCATCGGCCCTGGATCTCGCTGCCGACCGCGGCCTTCGTGGAGTTCGTTCGCAGCACGCCGCTGCTGGTACAGATCTACTTCCTGTATTTCGTGCTACCCGAATTCGGCGTGCTGATGCCGGCGATCGTGGCCGGGATTCTGGGGCTCGGCCTGCACTTCTCCACCTATTGCTCCGAAGTCTATCGTGCCGGCCTCGACGGCGTGCCACGCGGACAGTGGGAAGCGGCGGTATCGCTCAACATGAGCCGCTACCGCACCTACCGGGACATCGTCATTCCACAGGCCATCCCGCCGGTGGTTCCCGCCCTAGGCAACTATCTCGTCGGCATGATCAAGGAAACACCGCTACTGTCGTCGATCGCCGTTGTCGAAGTCATGCAGCAGGCCAAGATCATCGGCTCGGAAACCTTCCGCTACATCGAACCCATCACCCTGGTCGGCGCCTTCTTCCTGGTCGTCAGCCTGATCGCCATGATGGGGATCCGCCGCACCGAGGCTTGGTTGCGTCAAAAAGTACTGGGGAGTAACTAACCATGCTGAAAACGATCGAAAATTCGGCAGCGGTCACCCAAGCCGCCGACCACAACCAGTCGACGACCCCGATGGTGCGTTTCGACAAGGTCACCAAGCGCTTCGGCGACCTGGTGGTTCTCAACGCCCTGGACCTGGATATCGCGCCCAATGAGCGCGTGGCCATCATCGGCCCGTCCGGCTCAGGGAAGTCCACGCTGCTGCGCCTGCTGATGACGCTGGAAACGCCCAACGAGGGAGTCATCTACGTCGAAGGCGAGCCGCTCAACATGATGCCGCGCAACGGCAAGCTGGTCCCCGCCGACGAGCGCCACATCCGCCGGGTGCGGCAGCGGATCGGCATGGTGTTCCAGCATTTCCACCTGTTTCCACACATGTCCGCGCTCGGCAACGTGATCGAGGCGCCGATCCACGTGCTGGGATTGAGCCGTCAGGAGGCGGTGGCCCGCGGCGAAGAGCTGCTGGAAATGGTCGGCCTGGTCGACAAGCGCGACCAACGCCCCAGCCAGCTCTCCGGCGGCCAGCAACAACGCGTGGCCATCGCCCGCTCGCTGGCCATGCGCCCCGACATCATGCTGTTCGACGAGGTGACCTCGGCGCTCGACCCGGAACTCGTCGGCGAAGTGTTGAGTACCATTCGTCGGATCGGCGAGGAGCACAACATCACCATGTTGATCGTCACCCATGAGATGGGCTTCGCGAAGGAATTCGCCGACCGCGTGTGCTTTTTCGACGAAGGCAAGATCTGTGAACAAGGACCGGCCAAGGAACTGCTGACCAATCCACAGAACCCGCGTACCCAACGCTTCCTGCAGGCAGTGCTCGGATAACCTCATGACGCGCTATTCCGCTTTTTCCCTGGTTCGTCACGCCCTGAGCGGACATCGGCACTGGCCCCAGGCGCTGCCCGACGTCTCCCCCAGCGAGCGTTACGACGTGGTGATCGTCGGGGCCGGCGGGCATGGCCTGGCGGCCGCCTACTACCTGGCACGCAAGCACGGCATCACCAACGTGGCGGTGATCGACAAGGGCTGGCTGGGCGGGGGCAACGTCGCTCGCAACACCACCATCGTGCGCTCCAACTACTTCCATCCCGCGCGCCGGGCGATCACCGAGCATGCCCTGAAACTGTGGGAAGGGCTGAGCCAGGAGCTCAACTACAACGTCATGTTCAGCCAGCGCGGCATCATCAACCTGGCCCATAGCAGCGGCCAGATCGACGATATGGCGCGCCGCGGCAACGCGATGAGCGTCAGCGGGGTGGCAACCGAACTGCTGAGCGTGGAGCAGATTCGCGAGCGGGTTCCGCTGTTGGATACCTCGCCCGATGCGCGCTTCCCGATCAAGGGCGGCATGATCCAGCACCGCGCGGGCACCGCCCGCCACGATGCGGTCGCCTGGGGTTACGCCAGGGCGGCGGCCCAGTTGGGAGTGCACATCATCCAGAACTGCGAGGTGACCGGTATCGCTCGCAGCAACGGCAAGGTAGTGGGCGTGGAGACCTCGCGCGGGAAGATCGGTGCCGCGCGAGTGGCGCTGGCCGCCGCCGGTGGCTCGTCACGGCTGGCCGAGATGGTTGACCTGCGGCTGCCGCTGGAGAACCACCTGCTGCAGGCCTGCGTGACCGAGCCGGTCAAGCCGGTGCTCGATAGCGTGGTCACCCACGGGGTGCATAACTTCTATATCAGCCAGACCGACAAGGGCGAGCTGGTGCTGGGCGGCGACCTGGACGGCTACAACAACTCGACCAGCGTTGGCGACCTGCCGCCCCTCGAGGCGATGGTACGTACCTGCCTGACGCTGTTCCCCAGCCTGGGGCAGCTGCGGCTGATGCGCTCCTGGGGCGGGGTGGTCGACATGTCCATGGACGGCAGCCCGATCCTATCGAAGACACCGGTGGACGGCCTCTACATCAATGCGGGCTGGTGCTATGGCGGCTTCAAGGCCACGCCGGCGGCGGGTGACGTGCTGGCCGAGCTGATCGCCACCGATCGCACGCCGGCGCTGGCCGAGACCTTTGCGCTGGACCGCTTCGCCACCGGGCGGGTGATTGCCGAAGAAGGCCATGGCCCGCGTCCGTGGATGTACCACTGACCCTGTCAACCAATCAACCATTGTTGCTCTGCCCGGCCGCTTTCGCTGGCCAGTAGTTTGATCGAGCAGTGCTCCTGAAGGAATGCACACATGCTGCGTATACCCTGCCCCTACTGCGGTGAGCGGGATTACACCGAGTTCACCTATGGTGGCGATGCCAACCAGGCGCGCCCCGCCGATCCCGAGCGCGTTTCCGACGCCGAGTGGGAAACCTTTCTGTACCGGCGTGGAAACCCGGCTGGCGAGCATATCGAGTACTGGCAGCACAGCTTCGGCTGCCGCCAGTGGCTGAAGGTCGTCCGCGACACCGTGACCCACGACATCATCACAGTGACAGGCCCCACAGCGCAACGGGAGGAAAAGGCGTGACACAGCCGCATCGCATTGCACGGGACGGCCTGCTGATCGATCGGGGTCGACCGCTGTCTTTCCGCTTCAATGGCAAGACCTACCAAGGCTACGAGGGCGACACCCTGGCCTCGGCGCTGCTCGCCAACGGCGTGCACCTGGTCGGCCGCAGCTTCAAGTATCACCGGCCACGGGGCATCCTCAGTGCCGGTGTCGAAGAGCCCAACGCGCTGGTCGAGCTCGGCCGCGAGGGCGCCCACCAGCCCAACCTGCGCGCGACCGAGATCCCGCTGTTCGAGGGACTCGAGGCACGCAGCCAGAACTGTTGGCCCTCGCTGGAGTGGGATTTGAGCGCAGCGGCCCAGTTGGCCGCCCCCCTGCTGACCGCGGGCTTCTACTACAAGACCTTCATGCAGCCGTCCTGGGCGTGGCGGCACTATGAAAAGGTGATTCGCAAGGCCGCCGGGCTGGGCAAGGCCCCGATCGTTCGCGACGAGGCACGCTACGACAAGCGTCGCCAGTATTGCGATCTGCTGGTGGTGGGCGCCGGCCCCGCCGGGCTGATGGCCGCCATCGCGGCGGCCCGTCGTGGCGCAAGGGTGATCCTGGTCGATGAGCGCCGCGAGCTGGGCGGCATGCTGCTGGAAGAGTTCGTGCACATTGCCGAGCAGACCGTCAGGCAATGGGTGCAACAAACCCTGGCCGAGCTGGAAGCGCTGGAAACCGTGACCGTTCTGCCTCGCACCACGGTGTTCGGCCGCTACCGTCACGGCAAGTTCGGCCTGGTACAGCACACCGAGCAGGGGCAGATCCTGCACGCCGTGCACGCCCGTCGGGCGGTGATGGCCAGCGGCGCCATCGAGCGGCCGCTGGTGTTCTCCGACAACGATCGTCCCGGCGTGATGCTGGCCGGTGCCGTACGGCGCTATGTGCGCTGCTACGGCGTGGTACCGGGGCGCCGGGCAGTGATCTTCACCAACAACGACAGCGCCTACGAGACCGCCCGCTGCCTGAAGGAGGCCGGTGCCGAGGTGGCGGCGATCGTCGACCTGCGTGGCCAGGCACCGAGCGTGGCCGGGCTCGAGGATGTGGAGATCCTGACCCGGGCCGAGGTGGTCGGCGTACGGGGCAGCCGGCACATCAAGGCCGTGGATATCGAAGGCAGCGGCAAGCGTCGGCGGATCGAATGCGACCTGCTCTGCGTCTCGGGCGGCTGGACGCCCACCATTCACCTGCTGGCCCACGGCGGCAAGAACACACTGACATACAACACGGCCTGGGGGGCCTTTACCCCCACTTCCGACGAGCCACTATTGGGCATCCATGCCGCCGGTGCCTGCAACGGTGCCCAGTCGCTGGTAACTATCCTCGCCCAGGGGATCGCGGCCGGCGAGGCGGCCGCCGAGGCGCTGGGCTGCGAGGTGGCAACGCCGATGGCGCTGCCGGTCGTCCAGTACGCAGGCAACGAGCTGTCCCTGAACGCCGCGCCGGTGTGCGAGGTGCGCGGCGGTCGTGGCAAGAAGTTCGTCGATCTGCAGGACGATGTCACGGTGCGCGACCTGGAGTTGGCCCTGCGCGAGGGCTATCGCTCCATCGAGCACGTCAAGCGTTACACCACCCTGGGCATGGGCACCGATCAGGGCCGCACCAGCAACATCAACGGCATGCGCATCGTCGCCGAGCGCCTGGGCAAGCGGATCGACGAGGTCGGTATCACCACCTTCCGCCCACCGTTCACCCCGGTCTCGCTGGGCGCCCTGGCCGGCCGCGAGAGCGACCGCCGCCTCGACGTCTTGCGCCGCTCGCCGATGCATGACTGGCACGTGCGCAACGGCGCCGTGTTCATGCCTTCCGGGCTGTGGCTGCGGCCGCAGTACTATCGCCGCCCGGGCCATGGCGAGACCCTGACCGAGACCGCCCGCAAGGAAGCCGCCAACGTGCGCGACAAGGTGGGTATCGCCGATGTCTCGACCCTCGGCAAGATCGAGGTTCAGGGGCGCGATGCCGCGGAGTTCCTCAACCGCCTCTACGTCAGCCGCTGCGGCAACGTGGGCCTGCACAAGGCGCGCTACGGCGTGATGCTGCGCGAGGACGGCTTCGTCTTCGACGACGGCACTGTGGTGAAGCTGGCCGACAACCGCTACCTGATCTCGACCACGACGGCCAATGCCGGCGCCGTGCTCTCGCACATGGAATTCCATCAGCAGATGGTGTGGCCGGACCTGTCCGTCTATATCGAGCCGGTTACCGAGCAGTGGGCGGTGGTGGCGCTGGCCGGTCCCGCCAGCCGCGAGGTACTGGCCCGATTGATGCCGGAGGAGGATGTCGGCAACGAGGCGCTGCCCTTCCTGGGCTACCGTGAGGCCCGCTTCCAGGGCGTTGTCGCGCGTCTGTTCCGCATCAGCTTCTCCGGCGAGCGCGCCTACGAGATCGCCGTGCCCGCCGACCATGGCCTGGCGCTGTGGGAGGCGTTGCTCGAAGCGGGAGAGCCGTTCGGCATCATACCCTACGGGCTGGAGGCGATGGACTACCTGCGCATCGAGAAGGGCCACCTGATCATCGGTGCCGACATCGATGGCCGGGTCACGCCCCATGACATCGGACTGGGCGGTATGATCCGCGGCGACGACGACTTCATCGGCCGTCGCTCGCTGCAGCGCCCGGCCTTGACCGAGGAGGGCCGTCCCCGCCTGGTCGGATTCGTTTCCGCCGATGGCGAAACCCCGATCCCCGCCGGTGCCCAACTCGTCGCCAAGCGCTGGACCGGCACTCCACAGGACAGTCTTGGCCGCATCACCTCGCCGGGCTTCAGTCCAGTCCTCGACTGCCCCATCGCCCTGGGCCTGGCCGAAGTAACGGCCGAAGGCGACAGCCTCTATGCCGTATCGCCGCTGACCGGCGAGCAGGCTGAAGTCACCGTGACACGGCCGGTGTTCCATGACCCCAAAGGAGAACGTCTACGTGGCTGAAGGCATCACGACACAAGCACGAGCCATCCAGGTTCAGGCGTGCCAGCAACGCCAGTCGGCGCTGGCCGGCATCGAGACGCGTACCCATCCGCGGGTGCGTATCAGCGCCTCGCAGCCGAGCGCCATGCTGTCCGTGCAGGGCGTGGATGACGCCGCCGCCCTGGCCTCGCTGGGCAACCATCGTGCCCTGCTATGGACCGGGCCTGCGCGCCGGATGGTGGTGGCAGAACATGAATCGCCGCAGGCGCTGGCCGCGGCTCTCGCTGACTTGCCGGAAGACGTTATGGTCACCGACGTGAGCCATGCCTGGTGCCGTCTCATCCTTGAGGGCAGCGGTGCCCACGAGTTGCTGCAAAGCGGCATCGGGCTGGATCTGTCGCCCGCTGTATGGCCGGTAGGCCATAGCACCTCCACCGCTTTCCGCGAGGTCCAGGTGTTGCTGCATGCCACCGGCCCGGATCGCTTCGATCTCTACACCTTCCGCAGTGTTGCGCTGTGCCTCTGGCAGTGGCTCGACGACGGTGCCGCGGGCCTGTGAGGGCAGGGTAACGATGGTGACAACCATGAACGTCAACCCGCTCGCGCCGGGGCGGATCTTCGCCAGCGACAATGCCTCCGGCGTGCATCCGCGGGTAATGGAGGCGCTTCAGGCAGCCAACCTCGGCCACCAGCTCGGCTACGGCAACGACCCTTACACCGAGCGGGTCAGGGGGTTGTTCAAGGAGGTCTTCGGCCCCGGCGCCGAGACTTTCCTGCTGCTCAACGGCACCGGCTCCAACGTGCTCGCCCTCAAGGGCATGCTGCGTTCCCACGAGGCGGTCTGCTGCTCGCATGAGGCCCACCTGCTGGTCGATGAGTGCGGCGCGCCCGAGAACGTCATCGGTTGCAAGCTGGTGGCACTGCCGGTGCATCAAGGCAAGCTCGACCTCCCGGCGCTGGAAGCGCATATCAGGCGGGTCGCCGGCATTCAGCACCATAGCCAGCCCCGAGTGGTGAGCATCGCCCAGGCCACCGAACGGGGCACCGTCTATCACCTGGACGAGCTACAGGCGATCGTCGCTGTCGCACGCCGCCACGGTCTACTGGTGCACATGGACGGTGCCCGGATCGCCAACGCCGCCGTGGCGCTGGGGATATCGTTCAAGGAAATGACCGCCGACGTCGGCATCGACGTGGTCTCCTTCGGCGGCACCAAGAACGGACTGATGATGGCCGAGGCACTGGTGGTGCTGAATCCGGCGCTGGTCGAGGCCTATCCCTTCATCCGCAAGCAGGGCATGCAACTGGCCTCCAAGCACCGCTTCCTGGCGGCCCAGTACCTGGCCTACTTCGAAGGCGATCTGTGGCGAGAGAACGCCGCCCACGCCAATGCCATGGCACGCTACCTGGCCGATGGCCTGAGCCACTTCGACGAGATCGCGCTGACCGCGCCAGTCGAGGCCAACCTGGTCTTCGCCACCCTGCCTCGGGAGTGGATCCAGCCGCTGCAGCAGGCTTGCAATTTCAACGTGTGGGATGCGGCTCGCGCCGAGGTGCGCCTGATCGCTTCCTTCGACACGACCCGCGAGGACATCGACGCCTTCCTCGCGGAAATCCACAAGCTGAATCAATGCTAGCGAATCGTACAGGAAGAGAGACATGAGCCAGATCGAACTCCGCAATCCCTTCACTGGGGACGTCGTCTTCTCCCACCCTTCGGAAAGCTTCGAGGAGGTGAACGCCCGGATCGATGCCGCCCAGGCGGCCTCCCATGCCTGGCGCAAGCTCAGCCCAGCACGCCGGGCCGAGGTGCTGATGGCGGCACTGGACTATTTCCGCACCCATCGCGACGAGATCGGGACCGGCATCTCCCGGGAGATGGGTAAGCCGCGGCAGGCGGCCGCCGACGAGATCGACTTCATGCTCGAACGGGCCGAGTATCTGTGCCGCTTCGCCAGCGACGGGGCCTTGGCCCCGCACCGGCTGGACGCCTATCAGGACGAGAGTTTCCAGGGGCGCATCGAGTCGCGCGCCAAAGGCGTGGTCTATGTCATCACGCCTTGGAACTACCCCCTGTTCTGCGCCATCAACGGCACCATGTGCGCGCTGCTCAGTGGCAGCGCCGTAATCCTCAAGCACACGACGACGCCGTCGGTGGGCGCTCACTTCGAGAAGGCCTTCGGCAGTCTAGCCGGCATCGACGACCTGCTGGTCAACGTGACCGTGGACTTCGATGTCTCGGCGCGCCTCATCGAGGAGAGCGACATCAACCATGTGGTGTTCACCGGCTCCGTGCGGGGCGGCCAGATCATCCAGCAGAGCGTCGCCCAACGGGCCTTCAACGACGTGCCATCACCCTTCATCGAGTGCTCGCTGGAGTTGGGCAGTTCCGATGCCGCCTACATCGCCGAGGATGCCGACCTGGACGATGCCGCGATGTGGACGGTCAAGATCGGTCGCCTGCACAACTCCGGGCAGTCATGCTGTGCGGTGAAACGCGTGTATGTCCACGAAGCCCTCCATGATGCCTTCGTGGAGAAGGCCAAGGCGATCATGGAAGCCGAGGTCAACGGCGACCCGATGGCGGAGACCACCACCCTGGGGCCGCTGTTCGGCGGCAGTCGGGAGGTGGAGCGCCTGATGGAAATGATCAAGGACGCCGAGAAGAAGGGCGCCCGGGTGGTCTGCGGCGGCACGACCGAAACCATCGGCGCGGCACTGTTCCTCAAGCCGACCCTGCTGGCTGATGCCGATGGCGAGATGCGCGTGCTCAACGAGGAAACCTTCGGTCCGGTGCTGCCAGTGGTCAAGGTAGCGAACGACGAGGAGGGCATGGCCCAGGTCTCGCGCAGCCGCTACGGCCTGACCGCCTCCATCTTCACCACTTCACGCGAGCGCGCCGAGCGCTTCGTCGAGGCAATCGAAAGCGGCACCGTCTACGTCAATCGCTGCAACTTCGTCGATGCGCGGCTCGGCTGGATCGGCCACAAGCACTCGGGCAATGGCTCGTTGGCGTTGTCGCCTCTTGGCCTCTCGGCCTACAGCTATGCCAAGTCGGTCAATGTCGATCCGAGCAAGCTCTCCTGATCCCGGTACCACACCATCAAGGACCACCACGATGACAATGTTTCGACGTGCGAAACAAGGGAGCTTGTTCTTATTTCCGATTCTGCGTGGGGAATCAGGTATTTTAGTGTGAATATAAAGCTACTCATGTAGTTTAAAAGATGAGTAATGGCTCCTGCTGTCAGAATAAAAAGGTTGAATCATCTCGGATTATATTGAGGTGCGAGGTAGTAAGGCAAAACGGAAAGCTACCAAATATGTCAGTCGTGTAGTTTGTGTTGTTCGATAAAATAAATATAAATCAGTTGGTTGGAATTGGCTCATGGATTCTGCAAATAATCATTATGGATCAATTATGTCAGATACCGCCTAATATACAGTTAGGCGGTTTGCGTCGGTGTGTCTTAATAGAAGGTGCAAGGTCATGAAACACTGTAATCTGACACAGGATTTGACGAAAGCTATTATCCTGGTGGCATGTTTTGGAGCAACCGTCTCCGCAGCGGTTGCCGAGCCGATCAAAGTCGAAGCCGTGGTGATGCCAAAAGAGGAGATACGTCACGACTTTGCCGATGACAGCGGTCGATTTGTCCAGATGGTCATGCGCGAGGGTGAGGCGACCGGGAGCGGCCCTCTCGATGGAACAGCCGTCACGGAATACGGTCTGCACGACGTCGTGCCCGGCAAGCATGGTGACGCGAGCGGCTATCTGGTGTTCACTGCCTCAGGCGATGACATCGCGTATGTGAAGTGGCTATTGCGTGCCGTATTCGTTCCTGGCCAGGATGGCAAGCCGATGCTGCTCGACAACGGGGTGTGGGAAGTGGTCGGTGGAACCGGAAAGTTCGAGGGGCTTGAGGGGGCCGGTACACTTCATCTCGAATTTCCCTCACAGACCGACCGTGGTTTCATTCTGGAAGGCGACATGGTATCGGTTGTGGAATAGGCCCAAATAGCCAGTGCCGCATCGTGGGCGTCTCGCATCTCCCGACCAATTCAAAGGAAGGTGAGCGTTCTCGATGTTGGCGCATCTTTTGCTTGGATTTATGTACCTATCTCGCTGGTTCACGTGATGGCTAGCGGTTCGGTTGTTAAAGCAAGGAGGGTTACGTCATGGCTAAGATCATTCGATTTCCGGTCGAACGAGTTCGGCGTGACGTCATGATGGAGCGTCAAGTGGCCTCCATGCCACTTGTCTGGTTGCCGTTCGCTATGGGTACCTACCTCTGGCTCTACTGGACAGGAGCCTGGCTGGGCGGCATGGGCTCCGCCAGCGGCAGCCTCGGCCGCAAGGGCAAGTTGGCGAGGCGAGGTGATACATTCAGACGCAGGACCTGAGGCGGGGCGAGCGCGCGCTTGATGGCCTTCAGAGGTCGCTTTCCCTCCGACTCTCCCACAAGCGTCACATGGCGCATGTGTCATTTTGCACCATGTGGACCCGCTAGGGTGCCTCCATTTTGCGACACTTGGCCGGCGCATCGTCGCCGTGCGGCATGCCGAAGTCATCGGCGGTGCGATTACCCATGGCCGATATAGAGCGATGCAGACGTTCGAGAGGTTCCACGTCCCAGGGAACGTCGGGCTCCCAATTGACGAGCCGAACTCCTTCCAAAGTATTGAATCGCCTGTGCGGAGCGGATGCTTAACTGTGATTGGCAATTGCCGATCCATCTTCGCACGTACAGGAGAATCATCATGTGGACCAAACCGACCTATAACGACCTGCGCCTTGGCTTCGAGGTGACCCTCTATATCGCCAACCGTTGAGTGCAACGACTGGGTCTGGCGCCGTGTTGCTCCACGGCGCCAGGCCCAGAAGTGGCCTTCGACGGCATGCGCCTGACGCTGTGAATCGGCATGACCGGGAGCCTGCCATGAATGCGACCGCCACCGACCCGTCCGAATCCGCTCCGCTGACGCCCGACGCCTTTCGCGCCGCGCTGATGGCCAAGGGCGACTACTACCATATCCATCACCCCTATCAGGTCGACATGGCCGAGGGGCGCGCCACCCCCGAGCAGATCC